>JANPEP010000077.1:0-7637 GCA_031422995.1 Polymorphobacter sp.
CTGTCGCTCGCCCCCGGCAACACCCTGCTCCCCGCCGCCGGCCCGGCGCATTGGCATGGCCTCACCACCGAAGCCCTCGCCGATGGCATCCTCGATGCCGCCATCAACCTGCGCTTCAACGCCGCCCAAGGCGTCACGTCCGGACTATGGCCCGACCGCCAATATCGCGCCATCGATCGCGCACTGGCCGCACTCGCCATCCGCATCACGGACGCAACCGCCTATCCCGAACTCTGCACCGTCATCGCCTGCGAATATCTCGACCTGCGCTTCCCGGCGATCGATTGGCGCACCGCCCAACCAAAGCTGGCGGCGTTGCAAGCACGCCTCACCGACCGGCCATCCTTGCTGGCCACCCGCCCGCCGGTGTAAACTTACGCCGACATCGTGAAGGGAACCGCCATGCCCATCCGCCCCGGCATCCACCCGACGCTGCAATATGCCGACTGCCCCGCAGCCATCGCCTTTCTGGAACGCGCCTTCGGCTTCACCACAAAGGATCGGTACGACGACGACAGCGGCGGCATCGCCCATGCCCAGCTGGTGCTCGACGGCAATTTGATCATGGTTTCCACCCTCAAACCCAACCCCTATGGCATCGCCAGCCCAACCCGGCTCGGCGGCGTCACCGGCTCGATTTCCGTCACCCTGGCTGACCCGGCATCGCATTACGCCCGCGCCGTCGCCGCCGGTGCCGACATCATCACGCCCCTGTCGGCCAAGGACTATGGCGGCAGCAGCTATGACGTCCGTGACATCGGCGGGCATGTGTGGACGTTCGGGGATTATGATCCCTGGGGCTGACGCGCACCGCCTGCGGCGCGTCTGGCCGACGGCGACTCCGCCTATTTCGCCAGCTCCGCCTTGATGCCGCCCACCAGCAACCCACGCTGTTGAAAACCGCTCCGATTCATCCGAATCCGATACAAGGACTTCAGGAACGCCCGGTCCCATTCGCTCAGCTCGGATGATGATTGCTGGCCAGTGAAAAGCCCCAGGATGCTCGTCACGCCCGGCGCCGGCGGCGGCAATCGCATCGGCGCCAACGCCACCATCGCCACATAATCGCCAACGGCGTCGAGCGGCTTGCCCGCGGCGAGCGTCACGTCGACAACCACCACGGCTCTTGTCGCCCAAACCGCCACATGCGTGTCGATCAGGCTCGAAGACCAGCTGCTGGTTTGCGCCGCGCTACCGGGAAGCACATTGCCCAATGGCGTCCCGCCCCCCGATTGCGCGGACATCAGCGCGCCGCTGGCATCGGGCGCCGCCGCCCGCCCATCGCTGCCGCGCAATTCGATGACATGCCACGAACGCACCGGCAGCGGATTGCCGAGCAGCCGTGCGCGCTCGGGGCCGCTCAGGCCGGAAACCAGGCCGGGCTTCTTGCGGACGATGGCCTTCACCGTCGTGGCCGCATCCTCGCTGAAAACGATCGACAGGTTCGGCCGGCACCCGGGCTTGCCGCGCTTCACGCCGGCTGCGTCAGCCGCCGCCATCACCCGCGCCATCACCAGCGCCGCGTAACTGTCCTCGATCCCCGTCACCTTGGCGCACACCGGGTCGGCCCAGCGCGCATATTGGCCATAGGTTGGCGTCGGCAGCACCGACCGGACATAATCCCCGGCGCCCTTGTTAATCTCCGCATCCGTCAGCCGCGTGGTGGAAACGATGATCGCCGGTGCATCGACGGGTTCGGGCATGACCGGCGCCGTGGCAAACGCGAAAAGCAACGTCAACAGCATGAAAGTCCCCATTTATCGCAGGGTTATCATATTCGCTCGGCGCGCCCTGCGCCACGACCATTCTGCCTCAGCCGCTGTTCCGCAATCCCGCCGCAATGCCGTTGATCGTCAGATGGATGCCCTCGGCAATCCGCGGGTCATCCTCGCCGCCACGTCGCCGGCGGATGAGGTCGATCTGCAACTCATTGAGCGGATCGATATAGGGCAGCCGCAGCTTCACCGATCGCGCCAGCGCCGGTTGCCGGTCGAGCAAGTCCGTCTGCCCTGTCAGGGTCAGCAACTGGTCGCGGGTGCGTTGCCAGCCATCCGAAATCCGGCCAAAGATTGCGTCGCGCAACGCCGCATCGGTCACCAGCCCGGCATAGCGCCGCGCAATGTCCATGTTTGATTTGGCCAGAACCATCTCCAGGTTCGACAGCGTCGCCCCCAGGAACGGCCAGGCCTCAACCATTTCGGCCAGCAACCCCCGGTCGCCGAACCCGGCCAGCGCATCGCCGGCGCCATACCAGCCCGGCAGCATGATCCGCGCCTGTGCCCAGCTGAACACCCAGGGGATCGCGCGCAAATCCTCGATGCGGTCGCTCTGGGTGCGCGACGCCGGGCGTGATCCGATCTTCAATTCGGCAATCTCGGTAATCGGCGTGCTGGCGCGGAAAAACGCGTTGAACCCCGGCGTTTCGTAAACCAGCCCGCGATAATGGCTGCACGCCGCCGCGCTGATCTGCGCCATCGCGCCCCTGAACCGCGCGAATTCCGCCGCCGGCAGGCGCTGCGGCTCAAGGCTGGCGAGCAACGTCGCCGCCGCCATCGTTTCCAGGCTCGTCTCCGCCACCGCCGGCGTGCCGTATTTGGACGCAATGACTTCGCCCTGCTCGGTGATGCGGATGCGCCCCATCACCGTGCCCTGCGGCTGCGCCCGTATCGCGTCGAACGCCGGCCCGCCACCGCGCCCCACCGCACCGCCGCGGCCGTGGAACAACTGCATGCGAAGGCCCCGCGTCGCGAACACGTCGGCGAGCGCCAGCGCGCCTTCGTGCAACGACCAGTTCGACGTCAGATAGCCGCCATCCTTGTTCGAATCGGAATATCCGATCATCACTTCCTGATGGCCGCGCGCCGCCGCCAGCGCCGCCGCCTTGGGCCGGTCGAGATAGGTCGCCATCACCTGCGGCGCTGCCTCCAGATCCACGATTGTCTCGAACAACGGCACCGCCATAATCGGGCACGAAGGCGGATCGCCGGGGACATACAGCCCGACCTCCTTCAACAACACATAGACTTCAAGCAGGTTGGAAACCCCGCTGGTCTTCGACACGATATAGGCGCGAATGACCTCCGGCCCGAAGCGCACATGGGCGGCCGCCGCCGCCTCCAGGATCGCCATTTCGCCCAACGTCTCGTCGCTGTAGCGCGCATAGCGGTTGAACAGCATCCGCGGCGACGACAATTCCGCGCCAAGCAACACCACCCGCGCCGCATCGTCCATCGCGGCATAGTCATCGGGCACCCCGGCCACCCGCAGCAGCTCCGCCACCACCCGCGCATGAACATCGGCATTCTGCCGCAAATCCAGCGTCGCCAGGTGAAAGCCGAAAATCTCCACCGCCCGGATCAGCGCATCCAATCGCGCCCCGACCATCGCCGTGCCGCCATGCGCCACCAGCGACGCCGCCACGACTTGCAAGTCGGCGAGCAAATCGCCCGCCCGCGCATAGGCCACACCAGGCACAATCCCCGGCAGCGCCGCCGCCCGCCCCGTCAACGCCAGATGGCTCGCTGCGGTGCGCGCATAAAGCCCCGAAAGCGCCCGGCGATACGGCTCATCGGCGCGGCTCGCCCCGGTGTCGCCACTCGCTTCGGCCAGCGCCGCCAGTTCGGCTGAAACGTCGACCGTGGCCGACGACATCGACAGTTCGCCGCCAAGCGCGTGCAATTCCCCCAGATAATGCCCGATCACCACCCCGGCCTGTGCCGCCAGCGCCACCGCCAGCGTGCCGGCATTCACATTGGGGTTGCCGTCGCGATCCCCGCCAATCCAGCTGCCGGGCCGCAAAAACGGTGGCAATTTCGCCCCCGTCAACGCCTCCCACCGCGCATGCAGCCTGGGCAAAACGGGAAGGAAACTCGCCTCCAGATACGACAGTGCCGACTGAATTTCGTCCGCCACCACCGGCTTCACCGCCCGCAGCGGCCGCGTCTGCCAAAGAATCGTAATCTGGCGGATCAACTCGGCCTCGGTCGCCAGATCGCAGAAACCATTGGCACAATCGGCCATCAACGCCGCAATACTCGCCTCGCGGTCGATCATGCTCTTGCGGCGCACCTCGGTGGGATGCGCCGTCAGCACCGGCACGATCAGCGCCTGTTGCAACAGGTCGACCACCGCGTCGCGGCCAACGCCCTGCGCCGCCAGCCGATCGATGGCGCCGGCCAGGGTCGCCGCCCGCCCCGCCTCCGGCGTGCTCCGGTCCTCCGCCAGATTGGCCAGCAGCGAAAACAGCAGGAACCCGCGCACAAAGCGCAACGTCTCCCCCAGATCGAGCCGCCCCAGCCGCGCACTCAGCGCCGCAGCAGATGCCGCATCCGGCGCCCGGTGGGCGGCCACCGACGCCCGGCGCACGCCTTCGATGGCATCGAACACCCCGGCGCCGTCCTGCGCCCGGATCACATCACCGAGCAGCCGCCCCAGATAACGCACATCGGCGCGATCCGGCGCGGCACCTGCATTCACGCCTTCAATTCCCGCGCCAGCGCCTTCCTGGTCTTCTCCCCATAAGGCGGCTTGAACCCCGCCAGCCCAGCCAGATCAATCTTGGGCTGGGTATAGATTGCCTTGGCGTGGCTGAACTCCTTGAAGCCATCATGGCCGTGGTACGACCCCATCCCGGCGTTGCCGATGCCACCGAACGGCAATTCCTCCGCCGAAACATGGAAAACCACGTCGTTGACCGTCACGCCGCCCGAAATCGTCCGGTCCAGCACTCGCCTTTGCTCGCCCTCATCCTGCCCGAACCAATACAGCCCCAGCGGCCGGTCGCGCCGGTTGATCTCGTCGATGGCCCCATCGACGGTGGAGTAGGTCCGCACCGGCAGCAACGGCCCGAAAATCTCCTCCTGCATCACCGTCATCTCGTCGGTGGGGTTGCGGATGATGTGCAGCGGCATCTTGTTGGTATTCTGTTTGGAAAAATCCTCGTTGGCCGGGTTGACGACCTCGATCGTCGCCCCCTTGGCCCGCGCATCCTCGACATGCGCCTCCAGCCGCTCCCGGTGCCGCGCCCCCAGCACCGATGTGTAATCGGGGTTGGCCAACAACGTCGGATACATCTTTGCCGTCGCCGCCTTCAGCCCTTCGACAACCGCGCCCTCCTGCTCCTGCGGCACCAGCAAATAATCCGGCGCCAGGCAGATCTGCCCGGCGTTCATCATCTTGCCCATGGCAATCCGCTCCGTCGCCACGCCGATATCGGCCGACCGCGAAATGATCGTCGGCGACTTGCCGCCCAGCTCCAAGGTCAACGGCACCAAATTCTTCGCCGCCGCCATCATCACATGCCGCGCGATGCCGGTGCCGCCGGTGAACACCAGATGGTCGAACGGCAGCTCCGAAAACGCCTTGCCGGCCTCCGACCCGCCGGTGATCACCGCAATCTCGGTCTCGTCGAACGCCGCCGACAGCAGCGCCTTCATCAACTCCGACGTTATCGGCGTGAACTCGCTCGGCTTTATCATCGCCCGATTGCCCGCCGCCAGCACCCCGGCCAAGGGCGCAAAGGTCAAATTCACCGGGAAATTCCATGGCGAAATAATGCCGATCACCCCCTTGGGCTGAAACTCCACCCGCGCCCGCGCGCCTAGCAGCTTCATCGGGAAATCCAGCGGGCGGCTCTCCGCCTTCATCCAGCCATCGAGATTCTTGATCGCGTGCTTCAACGGCTTCACCGATGCCATGATGTCGGTCACCAGCGACATTTCGGTGCTGCGATGCCCGAAATCCTCACTGAGCGCCGCCACCAGCCGGTCCTTGTTATCCAGCAACACCGCCAGCGCGCGGCTCAACCGCGCCTTGCGGCTGGCCGCCGTCACCGGCAATTCGGCAGTGAACGCCGCCCGCTGGCGCCGCAATATATCGAGCATGGCCGCCGCGTCGCGGGCATCCCATGTGGCGGTTGCGGTGCTGGCCATGTGTCGTTCCCCTGAAGCTATCCACCCAACCTAGGCCGGGATGGCGGTAACGCCAAGCCGCGCTGTCCGCTGACCAGCCCTGCGATCATCGCCGTCGCACCCGTTTCGGCGCGGGCCAGCACCTCGGCGCGGCTGCCCAGATAGCCATCGATGGCCAGCAGCCCCAGGCCATGGGCAAAGGCCCATAGCATTTCCGCGGCTGCCGTCGCCGATATCGCCAGCGGCCCCAGCCCCGCAACCAGCGCGCCCAGCTTTGCCGCCGGCCGCGCCGCCGCCGCCGCCAGCACCGGATAGGCGGCGCGATCGGCAAGTTCAGGCGCCTTCATCAGCCGATAAAGCTCGGGGTTGTCGAGGATGAAGGCGACATAGGCGCGCGACCCGGCGACCAGCGCAGCGCGGGGCGCGGGGCCTGTCGTCGCCAGCGCCTCCAGCTTGTCGGCATACAGCCGGTCGAAACCGATCGCCGCGACAGCCGCCACCAGCGCGGCGCGATCGGCAAAATGATGATAGGGCGCCATCGCGCTCACCCCGGCGGCGCGTGCCACCCCGCGCAGCGACACCGCCGCCGCCCCGTCACGCGCCACCATCGCCAGCGCCGCATCGAGCAGCGCGGTGCGCAAATCGCCATGATGATAGGGGGCGCGGCTGGCCATTGTGAATGGCATAGCTTGACGCGCGGGCAATGTCCAAATTATACGTCGTAAATATACAGCGTAAGGATAACATCGATGCCCGTAATCGTGATGACCGGCGCCACATCCGGAATCGGCGCCGTCGCCGCCTCGCGGTTGGCCAGGCCCGATACCCGCCTGATCGTCGGTGCCCGCGGCGGCGCGCTCCCCGGCGCCGGCACCTTGCCCCTCGATCTCGCCAGCCTCGCCAGCGTCCGCGCCTTCGCCGATGCGGTGGTCGCCGCGCTCGCCGGCGCCCGCATCGATGCGCTGCTGCTCAACGCCGGCGGCCAACGCCCTGATGTCGAAATCCGGTCGGCCGACGGGTTCGAACTCACCTTCGCCACCAACCATCTGGCGCATTACCTGCTGTTGCGCCTGTTGACTCCGCATCTGGCGCCGGATGCGCGCATCGTCATCACCAGCAGCGGCACCCACGACCCGGCGGAAAACACCGGCGTGCCGGCGCCGCGCCACGCCGATGCCCGGCGGCTCGCCCACCCCGAGACCGACCCGCGCCGCGATGCAAAGCCAACCGCCGCAGGCATGCGCGCCTATGCAGCCTCGAAACTGGCGAACCTGATGACGGCGCGCCATCTTGCGGCATCGCCCGAGGCCAGGGCCTGGACAGTGATCGCCTATGATCCCGGCCTGACCCCCGGAACCGGGCTGGTGCGCGAGCAACATTGGGCGATCCGCCGGCTGGTCTGGCCGGTGTTGCCGCTCGTCACCCGGTTCGGCAAGGGCATGAACAGCCTCGCCGATGCTGGCCGCGGCCTCGCCGATCTCGCCACCGTCGCCGTGCCCCCGCCCGGCCGCGTCTATGCCGCACTTCGCAAGGGCGTGCTGACCTGGCCCGACCCGTCAACGCTCGCCCGCGACGATGCAGCGACGGCGAAACTGTGGGACGACAGTGCGGCGCTGGTCGGCCTGACGGGTTAAGTTCTGGCGCTGGGGCGGTGTTTGCGCTTTGATGACCAAAAGCAAAACCACGCCTTGGGGACCATTCCATGACCTTGCCACCGAACTTCCCCGC
>JANPEP010000078.1:0-4673 GCA_031422995.1 Polymorphobacter sp.
CCGCCGCGCTGCTTGTCATCGGCGATGAAATCCTGTCGGGGCGGACGCAGGATGCCAATATTGCCTATCTGGCGAAATGGCTGGGGGTGCAGGGGATACGATTGCGCGAAGTGCGGGTGGTGGCCGATGTGATGGAGGATAACGGCGCGGCGGTGAATGCGCTGCGGGTGCGGCACGACTATCTGTTCACCACGGGCGGAATCGGGCCGACGCATGATGACATTACCGTGGATGCGATTGCCGCGGCGCTGGGCGTGCCGGTGATTGTGCATCCTGATGCGCGGGCGATATTGGCGGGATATTATGGCGACAAGCTGACCGATGCGCGGCTCAGGATGGCGCGGACGCCGGCGGGGGCGAGCCTGATCGAGAACCCGCGGACGAAGGCGCCGGGTATTCGGGTGGAGAATATCTTCATCATGGCGGGGGTGCCGATGATCACCCAGGGGATGCTGGCGGCATTGGACGGGAAATTGCAGGGGGGTGCGCCGGTATTGTCCCGCACTGTCGCGGCGTGGACCCAGGAAAGTGCGGCGGCGGCGACGCTGGCGGCAGTGGAAAAGGCGCATGTGGGCGTGCAGATCGGCAGTTATCCGTTTTGGCGCGAGGGCAAGACGGGCGCGAATTTCGTTATCCGGGCGACCGATGAGGCATTGTTGGCCGATGTGGCGGCAGCGTTGATGGCCGGGTTGCGCGAGGTGGGCATCGCGCCCGTTGATGGCGAGCTGTAACGGCGGATGGTGGCTTTTGCGCGGCGGCCTGTGGTAACAGGCGTGCCATGATGATGACTGTGGAGACCGAATGACTGTCCTTCGCTGGATTCTGGTGACGGCGCTGGCTGTGGCGTTCCTGCTGCTTTCCGTGGCGAACTGGACGCCGGTGCCATTCCGGTTGCCCGATGGCACGGTGATCAGCGTGGCATTGCCGCTGTTGCTGGCGGCGGCGTTTGTGGCCGGGTGGTTGCCGACCTGGTTGCTGCATATCGGCACCAAGGCGCAGATGAAGCGCAAGCTGAACAAGGCCGGGCGCGGCGCCGAGGACTTGCGGATGGTGTCATCGCTGCCTTCACAGGCGCAGCCGACGATCGTGCCACCGGCGGGCGCATGATGCAGAACCCGGTGTTTGTTGCGGTGGACACACCGGCACTGGTTGATGCGCGCGCGCTGGTGATGCGGGTGGCACAGCATGTTGGCGGCGTGAAACTGGGGCTGGAATTTTTTTGCGCCAATGGGCCGGCAGGTGTGGCGGATATTGCCGCGCTGGGGTTGCCGGTGTTTCTGGACCTGAAATTGCACGATATTCCCAATACGGTTGCCGGGGCAATGCGATCGCTGGGCGGATTGGCGCTGGCGGTTGTGACCGTTCATGCAGCGGGGGGTCATGCGATGCTGGCGGCGGCGCGGGCGGCGGCGCCTGCGGCAACGAAAGTGGTGGCGGTTACGGTGCTGACCAGCCTGGACGATGCGGATTTGCGGGCCGCCGGGGTTGCCAGCGGAGCGGCGGCACAGGTGCTGCGATTGGCCGATGTTGTGCGCGCGGCCGGTCTGGACGGCGTGGTGGCTTCGCCGCACGAGGCAGCGGCGGTGCGCGCGGCCTGGCCGGATGCGGTGATCGTGGTGCCGGGGGTGCGACCGGCGGGCAGCGATGTGGGCGACCAGAAGCGGGTGATGACGCCGCGTGAGGCATTGGCAGCGGGGGCGACGATGCTGGTGATCGGGCGACCGATTACCGGGGCGGCGGATCCGGCGGCGGCGGCGGCGGGGATTTTGCGGGAACTCGCGGCAGGAAGTGCGCAGGAGTTGGCAGGGTGACAACGCCGTTCAAAATTTGCGGGTTGTCGACAGCGGCGACTGTGGATGCGGCGATTGCGGCCGGGGCGAGCTGGTTGGGGTTTGTGTTTTTTCCAGCCTCGCCGCGGAACCTGGCGCTGGATCGGGCGGCGGGGTTGCTGGCCTTGGTGCCGCCGGGCGTGGGCCGGGTGGCGGTGCTGGTCGATGCCGATGATGCGTTGATCGATGCGGTGATCGCAGCGGGAATCGACACACTGCAATTGCATGGGCGCGAAAGCCCCGAGCGAATTGCGGCGGTGCGGGCGCGGACCGGCAAGCCGGTGTGGCGGGCGGCGGGCGTGGCGACGCGCGCCGATATTGCGGTGGCGATTGCCGGGGCGGGGCCGGCGGACCGGGTGTTGCTGGATGCCAAGGCGCCCGAAAATTCGGCGATTCCCGGCGGAAATGGCTTGGCATTTGACTGGCGGCTGATGCAAGGCATGGAGCCGCCGATGCCATGGGGGCTTTCGGGCGGGCTGGATGCCGGCAATGTCGGCGCGGCGCTGGCGGTGTTGCGGCCGGCGTTCGTGGATGTGTCATCGGGTGTGGAAGAAAGTTCTGGCGTGAAGTCGATTTCGAAGATTGCGGCATTTGGCGATGCGGTGCGGGCGGCATGAACGCTGACGTTCTCGCGCTGCGCGGCTTGGCTCCATCCCTGCGTTCGGGTCCGGATGCGCATGGGCATTTCGGCGAATTCGGTGGGCGTTACGTCGCCGAGACGTTGATGCCGCTGATCCTCGATCTGGAGAAGGCGTATCGCGCCGCGCAGGCCGATCCGGCGTTTGCGGCGGAGTTCGACCATCTGCTCAAACATTATGTCGGGCGGCCGAGCCCGTTGTATTTCGCCGAAAGCCTGACCAGGCATTTGGGCGGCGCCAAGATTTACCTGAAGCGCGACGAGTTGAACCATACCGGCGCCCACAAGATCAACAATTGCATCGGGCAAATCCTGCTGGCGCTGCGGATGGGCAAGACGCGGATCATCGCCGAGACCGGCGCCGGCCAGCATGGCGTGGCAACGGCGACGGTGGCGGCGCGGTTCGGGCTGCCGTGCGTCATCTACATGGGCGCGCGCGACATCGAGCGGCAGGCGCCGAACGTGTTCCGGATGAAACTGCTGGGGGCGGAAGTTCGCGCCGTGGAATCGGGTTCGCGGACGTTGAAGGATGCGATGAACGAGGCGCTGCGGGATTGGGTGACCAATGTCCACGATACGTTTTACATCATCGGCACCGCCGCCGGCCCGCATCCGTATCCCGAGTTGGTGCGCGATTTCCAGAGCGTGATCGGGCGCGAGGCGCGCGAGCAGATCCTGGAGGCCGAAGGGCGGTTGCCCGATGTGTTGATGGCGGCGATCGGTGGCGGGTCGAATGCCATCGGATTGTTCCATCCGTTCCTGGATGATGAATCGGTGCGGATGATCGGGGTCGAGGCGGCGGGCCATGGGCTCGAGTCGGGCGAACATGCGGCATCGCTGGTCGGCGGGCGGGCCGGCGTTTTGCACGGCAACAAGACCATGCTGTTGCAGGACGAGGACGGCCAGATCACCGAGGCGCATTCGATTTCGGCGGGGCTGGACTATCCGGGGATTGGCCCGGAGCACGCCTGGCTGCACGCGATCGGCCGGGTGGAGTATCAATCGGCGACCGATGTCGAGGCTTTGGCGGCGTTCCAGATGCTGTGCCGGGTCGAGGGGATCATTCCGGCGTTGGAGCCGGCGCATGCGCTGGCGGCACTGGCCAAGCTGGCACCGGGGATGGCGGGGGACCATCTGATTATCGCGAACCTGTGTGGGCGCGGGGACAAGGATATTTTTACGGTGGCGGATGCGCTTGGGGTGACGTTGTGAAGTTGGGGTCGCCCTCACCCTCCCACGCCCGAGAGGGCGCGGGCGCCTCCCTCTCCCTGGCGGGAGAGGGGTAGTGGACCGCCTTTCGACTCGCTTTGCCTCCTGCGCCGCCGAAGGGCGCGCGGCGCTGGTGACGTTTGTGACGGCGGGCGATCCTGATCTGGAGACGTCGTCCGGGGTGTTGCGGGCCCTGGTCGGTGCCGGGGCCGACATCGTGGAATTGGGGATGCCGTTTACCGATCCGATGGCCGATGGGCCGGCGATCCAGCTGGGCAATCTGCGCAGCCTGGGCGCGGGGATGAAGATGCGCGACCTGCTCGGCATGGTGGCGGATTTCCGGCGCGAGGATGATGCGACGCCGATCATCCTGATGGGTTATTTCAATCCGATCCTGGCCTATGGGCCGGCGCGCTTTGCCGCAGATGCCAAGGCGGCGGGGCTGGATGGGACAATCGTGGTCGACCTGCCGCCCGAGGAAGCAGCGGAACTGGTGCCGGATTTGTCGAAACATGGCTTGCATCTGATCCGGCTGGCCACGCCGACGACCGATGCGGCGCGGCTGCCGCAGGTGCTGGAGGGGGCCTCGGGGTTCCTGTATTATGTCGCGGTGGCCGGCGTGACCGGCGCCAATGCAGCGACGGCGGGCGATGTGGCCGATGCCGTGGCGCGGTTGAAGCGTTCGACCGATTTGCCGATTGCGGTGGGGTTTGGCGTGCGGACGCCGGAACAGGCCGCAGCGATTGCGATGACGGCGGATGCGGTGGTGGTGGGATCGGCGATTGTCGATACGATTGGCGCGGCGGCGGAAGCGCGGGCGAATGACATTCCGGCACGGGTAGGCGTGTTGGTGGCCGGGCTGGCGGCGGCGGTTCGGGGTGCTCGAAAACAGGATGTAGCGGCATGAGCTGGATTACGCGCACGCGGCAGCAGTTGACCGGGTTCATGTCGCGGCGGGAGACGCCGGACAATCTGTGGACCAAGTGCCGCAATTGCGG
>JANPEP010000079.1:0-40655 GCA_031422995.1 Polymorphobacter sp.
CCCTTTCAGGATAATTCCTTGGGTGCCCGGGCGGGGGAGCGGGCTGGAGCCGATTTCCCACAAAAACGGCAGGGGAGATTTACCATGGCACGTGTAGCAATCGTAACCGGCGGCACCCGCGGCATCGGGGAGGCAATCTGCCTCGCCTTGAAAGCCCAGGGCGTCAGTGTGGCGGCCAATTATGGCGGCGACGATGCAAAGGCCGCTGCCTTCACCGAACGCACCGGCATCCCCTCGTTCAAATGGAACGTCGGCGACCACCAGGCCTGCCTTGATGGCGTTGCCGCCGTGGAGGCGGCGCTGGGCCCCGTCGACATCGTCGTCAACAACGCCGGCATCACCCGTGACGGCACGCTCATGAAAATGAGCTATGAGGCGTGGGACGAAGTCATCCGCGTCAACCTCGGCGGCTGCTTCAACATGGCCAAGGCGACCTTCACCGGCATGAAATCCCGTGGTTTCGGCCGAATCGTCAACATCGGCAGCATCAACGGCCAGGCCGGCCAATATGGCCAGGTCAACTATGCCAGCGCAAAATCCGGCATCCACGGCTTTACCAAGGCGCTGGCGCAGGAAGGCGCGCGCTTCGGCATCACCGTCAATGCCATCGCGCCGGGCTATATCGATACCGACATGGTTGCCGCCGTCCCCGCTGATGTGCTCGAAAAGATTGTCGCCAAAATCCCTGCCGGGCGGCTGGGCCAGGCCAGCGAAATTGCCCGCGGCGTGGCGTTCCTGACGGGCGAGGACGCCGGGTTCGTGACCGGGTCGACACTCAGCATCAATGGCGGGCAGCATATGTACTGACGCAGCGCCGCGAGCGCGTAGCCAAGGCTACGCGCCGACAGGCGCAAGTCCGGCCAGCGAGGCGGGCGGCTATGCCGACCGAACTCGTCTGACGTCAGCACGGGCTTTGCCCGTGCCCTTGCCTTGCTTGCTGGCCCTATGAAAGGGTGGGCGCATGACCCAAAAACACTCCCTCACCATCGCTGGCCACGCCACCTCGTTGACCCTCGAGCCGATCTTCTGGGACGCCCTCAAAGCCGCCGCCGAGCAGGACGGCAAAGCTCTTGCCGCCCTCGTCGCCGAAATCGACGAAGCCCGCACCACCAACCTGTCCAGCGCCATCCGCGTCTGGCTCTACCAACGCGCCCTCGCAACCCCGCTCCCGTGAAGCGGGAGAGGGAGGGGGCCGCCCGCCACTTGGCGGGTGGGCGAGCGAGGGCGGCGTTTTCCCAGCGCTTCGCCCGGATATGCACCGATCCCGGAGGGTACTTCAACGTCCCTCGATCGGTACTGCGTGCTGGTGATTGCGTCGTTGCCAGCTGGACAAATCCAGCTATCGCCGCCGTCCGCCCACGCCCAGCCGCGCCACCGGGTGGCTGGCTCCGCGGTTCGGTACCCATTCTTCGACGTCGCGGGAAACCATCGCCCACCGCACCGGCGTGAACAACGGCACCATCGGTGGCCCGGTCATCATTGCTGCCTCTGACTCTGCCAGCAATCGCGGTCGTTCCGCTGGCCCTGCCTTGCGCGCCTCGGCCATCAAGACATCGGCTGCGAGGTTGCAATGCGGCCCCGCTCCGCACCGCCACCGCGTCAGCAATGCCGCGGCATCGGGCACCGGCACGCTGGCTTCGGTCACCGCCAGGTCGAAATCGCCGCGCGCCATCAACCGGTCCTGCATCGCGGCATCGCCTTCGCTCACGGCCAGCACCACGCCGGCCTGCGCCCAATCCGCCGCCACCCGTTCGGCAACGCTGCGATGCTCGCGCCCCGGCGGCAACAACAGCACCAGCCGCAACGGATGGTCGCCGCCCCACCCGGCTGCGGCGAGCAAGGCGCGGGCTTCCTCCATGCGCGCGTTGAAGTCATCCCCGGTCCGCACACTGCCCAATGTCCGCGCCACCGGCTGCGGTGCCCCGCCCAGCGATGGCGGTAACAACCCTTCGGCCGGCGCGATGGCCTCCAGCCCGAATTCCGCCGCCAGGATGCGCCGGTCCACGGCCAGCACCAGCGCCCGGCGCACCGCGGCGTTCGCCAATGGTCCGCGCAACGTATTGATCACATAGCCATAGACTCCCCATAACGGGTCGATCCGCATCGCGTCGCCGCGCGCCGCGATCCGCGCTTCGCCCAAACCCGCCAGGCCTTCGCCCATCACGATATCGGTCTTGCCGTCGCCAAACGCCTTCAACGCCGGCCCGGCAACCGCGGCCGCCTGCACCAGGATCGTCGCCGGTCGCGCCTCCGGGCTGGCCGCCATCTCGCGCCGTCGCAATTCGCGCCGTTCCACCGGCCCGCTGGCCACATACGCCGCCAGGGTCGCGCCCTTGCGCAGCGCGGTGACGCCCAATTCCGGTTCAGCCAGCCAACCAAGCAGCAACGGCGATGCCGCATCGAGCCGCAGTTCGACGACGCGGGAGATCGGCGCCATCACCCCCAGCGCAGAGACTGGCGCGCGCCGCGCCAGCACGTCATCCGCCCGCGCCAGACCGGCCTTGGCCAGCATCGGCTCGCGCCGCAAGCCGGCTCGCCGGAATGCCGCCACCACATCGGCTGAAACCAGCGCCTTGCCGTCGCTCCACTGCTCCGGCCGCAACCGCAGGATCAAGCCGCGCCCGTCATCGACAAAGCGCCAGCTTGTCGCCAGGCCCGCTACCGTCTGCCCGGCACCATCCCGTGCCACCAAAGTCGGCTGTGTCGCCTCCGCCACCAACCGCCGCGACAGGCTGCCGGGTCGTTCGGCATCGCCAACCACCGTCACCGTCAGACGCGCTCCCTGCGGTCCTGATGGACTGCATCCCGCCAGCAGCATCAGCGCCGCCGCCATGATCCGCGTGGATATGCTCATGATGCGGGTCTAGCCCGGCTTGCCCTGACAAAACCAGAGCTTCCTTGCCCGCCCGGCGCTGCGCCGGTAAGTCCGGTCCATGGCCATCGCCCCCGACATCATCGCCCTTATCGGCAACACCCCGCTCGTTACCCTGCGCGGCCCCAGCGCCGAAACCGGCTGCACGGTCCTGGGCAAGGCCGAATTCGTCAATCCCGGTGGCAGTGTAAAGGACCGCGCGGCCCTCGCCATCATCGAGGATGCGGAAAGCCGCGGGCTTCTGCACCCCGGGGGCACCATCGTCGAAGGCACGGCGGGCAACACCGGCATCGGCCTCGCCGTCGTCGGCAGCGCCCGCGGCTATAAAACCATCATCGTCATGCCTGAAACCCAAAGCCGCGAAAAACAGGACACGCTGCGTGCCCTGGGTGCCGAACTCGTGCTTGTCCCGGCGGCGCCCTATTCCAACCCCTGCCACTATATCCACACCTCCCGCCGACTGGCGCAGGACACGCCAGGCGCCGTCTGGGCCAACCAGTTCGACAATGTCGCCAACCGCATGGCGCACATAAAAACCACCGCTCCCGAAATCTGGACGCAGACCGGTGGCAAGGTCAGCGGCTTCACCTGTGCCGTCGGCACTGGCGGCACGCTTGCCGGCGTCGCCCTCGGGCTCAGGGCAGAAAACCCCGCCATCATCATCGCCCTGACCGATCCGGATGGCGCCGGCCTTTACAACTGGTTCGCCCATGGGGAGTTGAGCGGGGAGGGGAGCAGCGTCTCCGAAGGCATCGGACAAAGCCGCATCACTGCCAATCTCGAAGGCCTGACCGTCGACACCCAGTTCCGCGTATCCGATGCCGAGGGCTTGCACTGGGTCCGCCGCCTCAATGCGGAGGAAGGGCTTTGTCTCGGCCTGTCATCGGGCATCAACGTCGCCGGCGCCGTCCGCCTTGCCAGACACATGGGCCCAGGCAACACCATCGTCACCATCCTGTGCGACAGCGGACTTCGTTATCTTTCGACGATCTACAATCCGGACTGGCTCGCGGCAAAGGGCCTTGCCCTCAGCTGAAGCGGCCTTGCCCTCAGCTGATTTGTCGCGACTCTCGACATGGACGTGTCACATACCTATATTGAAGCCCTAACGCGCGTACGTCTCGCGATGTCCTGTGCCAGCAACCGCTGGCACAGGACATCGCGCCACCCCGGCAACGACCATGGTGGGACAACGGAAAGCGAGGGTCGATGTCACTGCTGAAAACACCGTTCGGCAACAAAGGTTCCGGCACAAGCGCCGGGGAAGATTTTGCGGGTGCAACCGTCGACGGGCTCGTCCGCTCGGCCGCGGCCCAGCGTGTTCGCGTTGGCCTCACCGGCCTCGCTGCCATTTTCCTGCTCGTCATGATCGCCGCCGCCGGCCTGAAACCGGCGCAATCGGTCGCGCCTGCCGATTCGCAGGGCGAACCCCTCGCCGTTCTGGGCGTCGCTCCTGGTGCTGGCCCTGCCACCTATGAACGCGCCCCAGGCCAGGCGCCTCCGGTTTCCCGCGCCTCGCGCATCTGATTGCGGCTGTGGCCGTGCGCCATTTCACCATTATCAGCGCGGTTTTCCCGCACTTCACACCGGATTTCCCGGCACTTTGCCACAGACTTATCCACAGCCTTGCCAAGCAAGATCAAAACCAGAACGGATATAAAAATCACCCTTATTCTCCATGGATATCCCCATGAATCGCACCCCTGGACCATGATTTCCCATTGAGGCCCACGAATTCCCATGATACATCTTGTCCACAATAGGGGTGGGAACGCCGCTGCGTGACGGGGTTGAAGCGTGGGGCCGGATTTAACCGGTAACGTCTGAAGCCAAGTCGCCCGCCCTTGTTGCAGGGGCGAATTTGGGTGAGCGTTGAATTTTTCCATGGTTATGCGCTGAACGCGGTCGACGCGAAGAATCGCCTGTCGATTCCCGCCGAGTTCCGCGATGTCATCATGTCGCGTTCCGGCGCCAAGGATGTCTTCATCGGCCCTGCCACGGGCATTGATTGCCTCATCGGTTATGACAAGTCCCATGCGGCCAAGCTGCAATCGCGCCTCGACGCCCGCGACCTTGATGAAAACACTGCTGAAGGTGCACTCTCGGCCACCTTCGCCTTCGGCTCCGCCACCGCGCTGAAAATTGATGAGGCCGGCCGCATCGTCCTCACTGCCGGCCTCAAGGACCTTGGCGATATCGCCAACCATGTGTGGTTCGTGGCCGGCGGCAACTGGTTCCAGCTGTGGAATCCGTATCGCTACCTCGAACAATCCGGCCTTGATCCGCGTATGCTGCGCATCCTGCGCCGTGAAATGGAGGCCAAGGGCCTTCCGACAGTGGAAGTCCGGGCATGACCGCCCCCCATATCCCCGTCCTCCTCGCCGAAACCCTGGCCGCCCTTGCCCTGCGTCCGGCGGACATCTACGTCGATGCCACCCTCGGCGCCGGCGGTTATCTGCGCGCCGCCCGCACCCATGGCATCGCCCACGCCTATGGCTTTGATCGCGATGCCACCGCCATCGCCCTCAATGCCGATCTTGCCGCCCATCCCGATGTCACGCTCATCCTGCGCCCCTTTGCTGACATGGAATCCGGCCTCGCCGAACATGGCGTCACCCAGGTCGATGCCATCGCCTTCGACATCGGCGTCTCCTCGATGCAGATCGATCAACCGGATCGCGGCTTTTCCTTCCAATCCGATGGCCCGCTCGACATGCGCATGGGCCAGGATGGCATGACCGCCGCCGATTTCATCAACAGCGCCACCGAAGCCGAAATCGCCGACGTGCTCTTTCAACTCGGCGACGAGCCCGGCGCCCGCCGCATCGCCCGCGCCATCGTCCATGATCGCCCGCTCACCCGCACCTCCGAACTCGCCCGCCTCGTCCGCAGCGTGCTCGGCACCCAGCCTGGCAAGAAAAGCGATCCCGCCACCCGCACCTTCCAGGCCCTGCGAATCCATGTGAACGACGAACTAGGTCAGCTCGATGCCGGCCTCGATGCCGCCGAACGCCTGCTCAGCCCCGGCGGGCGGCTGGCTGTGGTCAGTTTCCACAGCGCCGAGGACCGCCGCGTCAAAACCTTCCTGCGTGATCGTTCCGGCGGCGCCCCCTCCGGCTCGCGGCACCTGCCCGCCGCGCTGAAACCACGCAGCCCCAGCTTTGAACGCCCGGCCCGCGCCATCCGCGCTTCGGATGCCGAAATCGCCGCCAACCCGCGCGCCCGCTCCGCCACGCTGCGCGCTGCCATCCGCACCACTGCCCCCGCCTGGGGCGCCGACAACAGGAGGATCGCATGAGGAATTACGCCGGCTCCGCGCTGATGCTGTTCGTCACCATGGCGGCGGCGGTCGGTTCCTATACGGTCAATCTCAAGGTCTCTGCCGAACGCGGCGCCGTCGATGATCTGCACCGCCAGATTATCGCCGATGCCAGCGACATGCGTGATCTCCAGGCCGAACTCCGCACCCGGGCGCGCCTGCCCGAAATGCAGCGCTGGAATGACAATGTGCTGATGATGTCGGCCCCCGCCGCCGGCCAATATCTGCGCTCGCCGGTGCAACTCGCCAGCTTCGGTGTCGCCCCGCCAGTCGCCGCCGCCGAACCCGCGCTGCGCTACGCCGTCACCATCCCCGTTCCTGCGACTGCCCCGGCACAGGTGGTCCAGGCTGCCTATGTGCGCCCGGCGCCCGCCGCGCCCGAAGTCGCCCGCATCATCCGCGCCAGCTATCCGGCGCGCGCCGCGGCCCCGCGCCCCGCCGCGCAAGCCGATGCACCCGACATGGCTACCGCCATCGGCACAAGCCTTGATGCCGCCGCCGCCGCCCCGCGCGACCTCCTGCCCCAGGGAGGGCAGTAACACCGTCATGGCCGGGCCGATGGTCCTTCCCACGCGCATCTCCGGCACAGTCGGCTATGCGCCGCCGCTCGCCGGTCATGCCCAGGCGGCGCAGGGTCTTGCGCGCCAACGTCTCGTCATCCTTCTGCTGCTGTTTCTTGCGGTGCCGCCGTTGCTGGCGCTCCGCCTCACCGATCTGGCGATCTTCGAAGCCACGCCGGTCGCCACCCGCGCAACGCTCAGCGCGGCGCCCCCCCGCGCCGATATCGTCGATCGCAACGGCATCGAACTTGCCCGCACGTTCGAGGCTTATGCAATCTCGGTTGAGCCACGCAAACTTGCCGGCAATCCGCAGGTTCTGGCCCATCGCATCGCCGAAATCCTGTCAGACAAGTCCGAGGCCGAAATCCTCGCCGAACTGACGCACAAGGGCCAGTTCCGCTACATCTCACGCCGCGTGCTGCCGTCAGAGGCCAAGCGCATCAACGATCTCGGCGAACCCGCCATCTTCCTGCGCCGCGAGGCAGCACGGCTTTACCCCAATTTCAACCTCGCCGCCCATGCCATCGGTTACGCCGATGACAAGGGCAAGGGCGCCGTCGGCATCGAAAAGGCGTTCGACAAGCGCCTGGGCGCCGATGCCACCCGCGGCACGCCGCTGGTCATGTCGATCGATGTCCGCGTTCAACAGGCGCTCGAACATGAATTGCGCACGCTTTATGTCGATCAAAGTGCAAAGGGTGCCGCCGGCGTCGTCCTCGACGTCAACACCGGCGAAATCGTCGCCATGACGTCACTGCCGGATTTCAACCCCAATGCCCCGGGCCAGACCAGTGATGACAGCCGCTATAACAAGGTGACTTATGGCGGTTATGAACTCGGCTCCACCTTCAAGGCGCTGACCATCGCCAGCGCCCTCAACGCAGGCACCATCAAATCGATGGACCAGACCTATGATGCGACCAAGCCGATCTACATCGCGCGCTACCGCATCCACGATGATCACGCGCTCAACCGCTGGCTCAACGTCCCCGAAATCTTCATCCATTCGTCGAACATCGGCACCGCCCGCATCGCCATGGAGGCCGGGCGCGATACGCAACGTGCCATGCTCGAACAACTGGGCTTCTTCAAACAGGTCGAAGTCGAACTTCCCGAACGCGCCCGCCCGCAATATCCGGCGCTCAGCAACTGGGGCGAACTCGCCACCATGACGATCTCTTATGGTCATGGCATCACCGTCTCGCCGCTGCACCTCGCCAATGCCTATGCCACCCTCGTCAACGGCGGCATCTACCGCGCCCCCACCATCCTGAAACGCGAACCCGGCAAGGTGCCCGAAGGCCGCCGCGTCTTCACCTCGGCCACGTCGGACACCATGCGCGCGCTGCTCCGCCTCGTCGTCACCAACGGCACCGGCCGCAAGGCCAATGCCGCCGGCTATCGGGTGGGGGGCAAGACCGGCACGGCCGAAAAGATCGAAAACGGCCGCTATGTCCGTGGCCAGAACGTCTCCACCTTCGCTGCCGCCTTCCCGATGGACGCGCCGCGCTATGTTGTCGTGGCGATGGTCGATGATCCGCGCGGCAGCAAATCGACCTTTGGGTTCAAGACTGCCGGCATGGTCGTCGCCCCCGCCATCACACGTATCGTCGAACGTATCGGGCCGATCCTGGGGGTTCAGCCCGATGCGACCAAGGATATCGATGTCGCCGGCCTGCTCGGCACCATCGACGACGCGCCAAAGGAATAAGGGGTGCGGCTTGGGGACCTCGTCGAAGCAGGTGGGGACGCAGCAGTAACCGGCTTCGCTCTCGATCACCGCAAGGTCGCCCCCGGCACCATCTTCGGCGCCTTCCGCGGCGCCCGCGTCAATGGCGAAGACTATATCCCCGCTGCCATCGCATCGGGTGCCATCGCCATCGTCACCCGCCCTGACGTCCAGGTCGAAGGCGCCCTCCACATCGCCGCCGACGAACCGCGCGCTGTCTTTGCCCGTCTTGCCGCGCGCTTCTTCGCGCCATTCCCCGCCACCACCGTCGCCATCACCGGCACCAACGGCAAGACCAGCACCGCCGAACTCACCCGGCAATTGTGGCATCAGGCCGGGCATGTGGCGGCCAGCATCGGCACCTTGGGCGTCACCACTGCCAATGACCAGGTCAGCACCGGCCTCACCACGCCCGATGTTGTCACGTTCCTCGCCAACATGGCCGGGCTGCAACGCGAAGGCATCACCCACGCCAGCTTCGAAGCCAGCAGCCACGGCCTTGATCAATATCGCACCGAAGGCCTGCCCGTCGCCGCCGCTGCCTTCACCAATCTCAGCCGCGACCATCTCGACTATCACGGCACAATGGAGGCCTATTTTGCCGCCAAGCTGCGCCTGTTCACCGATGTCGTCGACCCCACGGGCGCTGTTGTCGTCTGGGCCGATGACGGAGACTGGTCAGATCGCGTCATCGCGGCTGCACAAGCGCGAAACCTCCGCCAGATCACCGTTGGCACCCGCGGCGAAACTCTCAAACTCGTCTCGCGCACGCCCACGTCGCTCGGCCAGACCCTTGTCATCGCCGCCGATGGCCGCGACTACAGTGTCAACCTGCCGCTCATCGGCGCCTATCAGGCGGCAAACGCACTGGTTTCCGCCGGCCTCGTCATCGCCACCGGTGGCGCCGTCGCTGCCACGCTCTCCAACCTCGCCCGCGTGCAACCGGTGCGCGGCCGCCTTGAACGCGCCGTCATCGCCCGCTCCGGTGCGCCCGTGTACGTCGACTACGCCCATACGCCAGACGCGCTTCACGCCGCCGCCGATGCGCTCCGCCCTCACACCAACGGCCGCCTCATCCTCGTTTTCGGCGCCGGCGGTGACCGTGACCAAGGCAAGCGCCCGCTGATGGGCGCCGCCGCCATGGCCATTGCCGATACCGTCATCGTCACCGACGATAACCCGCGTTCCGAAGACCCGGCTGCCATCCGCAACGCAATCCTCGCCGCTGCCCCAGGCGCTCAGGACATCGCGGATCGCCGCCGGGCCATCGGCACCGCCATCGCCGAAAGCCGCGAAGGCGACGTCATCCTCATCGCCGGCAAGGGCCATGAACAAGGCCAGATCGTCGGCGACCGCATCCTGCCCTTCGACGACGTGCAAGTCGCACGGGAGGCAGCACAATGACCCCCCTCTGGACTGCCGCCGAAATCACCGCCGCCACCAATGGCACCGCCCATGGTGACTTCACCGCCACCGGCGTCACCTTCGACAGCCGCGAGATCATCGGCGGCGAACTCTTCATCGCCATGCAGGGCGAGGCGATGGACGGCCACCGCTTCCTTCATCAGGCCGTCGAACGCGGCGCTGCCGGGCTGCTGGTGTCGCAACCAAGCGACCATCCGCACGTCCGCGTCGCCGACACCAACGCCGCCCTTACCGCCCTCGCCATCGCCGCCCGGACCCGTGCCCCCGCGCTGCGCATCGGCGTCACCGGGTCGGTCGGCAAGACCGGCGTCAAGGAAGCCCTCAAGCTGGCGCTAACCCGCTTCGCCCCTGATGCCGTCCACGCATCGGTCAAAAGCTACAACAACCACACCGGCGTGCCCCTCAGCCTCGCCCGCATGCCCCGCGAAACCCGCTTCGGCGTCTTCGAAATGGGCATGAACCACTCGGGCGAGCTCACCCAGCTCACCGCGCTGGTCAAACCCGATATTGCCATCATCACCTGGGTCGCCTCGGCCCACCGCGAATTCTTCGCCACCGAAGAAGACATCGCCGACGCCAAGGGTGAGATTTTCTCCGGCCTGCAACCCGGCGGCACCGCCATCATCCCTTTCGACAACCCCCATCGCGACCGCCTCCTCGCCCATGCGAAGCACGCCGCCAACATCGTCACCTTCGGCCTGCAACCCGGCGCCGATGTTGTGGCCGAAAAATTCGCCCTCCACCCCGATTGCTCTTGCGTCACCGCCCGCATCGGTGATCATCGCCTCACCTTCAAGATCGGCATGGCCGGGCGCCATTGGGTCGGCAATGCGCTCGCGGTCCTCGCCGCCGTCCACGCCTCCGGTGCCGATCTGGCGCTCGCCGGCCTGGCGCTCGCCGAACTGTCGGACCTTCCTGGCCGCGGCCAACGGTTGCGCGTCGCCGCCCGTCGCGGTCATGCGGTGGTGATCGATGAAAGCTACAACGCAAATCCCGCCTCGATGGCGGCCTCGCTGGCGGTGCTTGGCGAGATCACGCCGGCGGGGCAGGGGCGTCGCCTCGCCATCCTTGGCGCCATGCGCGAACTCGGCGCCCTGTCGGACCAGTTTCACGCCGATTTGGCACCACATGTTGTGGCCACCGGCGTTTCGAGCATAATTCTTGTGGGTAAAGAGATGAAACCGCTGGCGGCGGCCTTGTCCCGGCGGCTAGAGGTATTGCACGTCGCAGACGCGTCCGCGGCCCAGACCGAGATCACCCGTTTGCTGGCGGCAGACGATGTGCTGCTGGTCAAGGGCTCGAACAGCCTTCGACTCGGGGATGTTGTCGCGACTTTGCGTGATGGGGAGGGTCTCGCTTGATCAATGCGCTGGCCTATTGGGCGGGGTTCGAGGGCATCCTCAACCTGTTCCGCTATATCACCTTCCGCTCGGTGGGCGCATTGGTGACGGCGCTCGCCATCGCCCTCATCATCGGGCCGCGCTTCATCGGCTTCCTGCGGTCACGGCAGGGCAAGGGCCAGCCGATCCGCGAAGACGGCCCCGCTTCGCATCTGCTCACCAAGAAAGGCACGCCCACGATGGGCGGCCTGATGATCCTCATCGCCCTCACCGCCTCGACCCTGTTGTGGATGGACCTCGGCAACGGCTTCGTCTGGGCCAGCCTGTTCGTCACCCTCGGCTTTGGCGCCATCGGCTTCATGGACGATTATGACAAGGTCACGAAACGCAGCCACAAGGGCGTGTCCGGCCGCACCCGGCTGATGATCGAATTCCTCATCGCCGGCCTTGCCGTCACCTGGATTGCCAGCCGCACCGGCACCACGCTGTATCTGCCGTTCCTCAAGGATACCGGCCTCGAACTCGGCTTCCTCTACATCGCCTTTGGCGCCTTCATCATCACCGGCTTCGGCAACGCGGTAAACCTCACCGACGGCCTTGATGGCCTTGCATCAATGCCGGTCGTCATCGCCGCCAGCGCCTTTGCCATCATCGCCTATCTCGTCGGCAACATCCGCTTTTCGGACTATCTCGGCATCCACCACGTCCCCGGCTCGGGCGAGCTCGCGGTCTTTGCCGCCGCCCTCATCGGCGCGTGTCTGGGCTTCCTGTGGTACAACGCGCCGCCCGCCGCGGTGTTCATGGGAGACACCGGCAGCCTGGCGCTCGGTGGCGCGCTGGGCAGCATCGCCGTCATCACCAACCACGAACTCGTCCTCATCGTCATCGGAGGCCTGTTCGTGCTCGAAACCGTCAGCGTCATCGTCCAGGTCGCCAGTTTCAAGATGACCGGGAAACGCGTGTTCAAAATGGCGCCGATCCACCATCATTTCGAACAATTGGGCTGGGCCGAATCCACCGTCGTCATCCGTTTCTGGATCATCTCGATCGTCCTCGCCCTCGCCGGCCTTGCGACGCTGAAGCTGCGGTGATCACCTCCCCCGCCTTTGCCGGGAAAACCTACGGCGTCTACGGCCTCGCCCGCAGCGGCAAGGCGACCGTCGCCGCGCTTGCCGCGTCGGGCGCCACCACGCTGAACTGGGACGATGGCGAAACCGCCCGCGAAAATTCGGGCGTTTCCCTCACCAACCTCCACGACACCCCGCTGGCCGCCTTCGATGCGCTTATCGTCTCCCCCGGCGTCCCCCATGACGCCCCTCTGTTCGTCGCCGCGACCACCGCCAGCATACCCGTCATCGGTGACATCGAACTCTTCGCCCAGGCCCGTGCCTCGCTTCCGCCGCACAAGATCGTCGGCATCACCGGCACCAATGGCAAATCCACCACCACCGCCCTCATCCACCACATCCTCAAATCCGCCGGCCTGCCCACCATGATGGGCGGCAACATCGGCCTGCCCATCCTCAGTCAGGACCCGCTCCCAACCGGCGGCATCTATGTCCTCGAACTCAGCAGCTACCAGATCGACCTGACCTTCAGCCTCGATTGCGAAGTGGCCATCCTGCTCAACATCACCCCGGACCATCTCGAGCGCCACGGCACGCTGGCTGCCTATGCTGCTGCAAAGGCGCGGCTTTTCACCATGCAGTCGTCCGGCCAAACGGCCATTCTCGATGGCAAGGCTGAAGCCGAACACCATGTCCTCGACGAAACTGACGGCCTCACCATCGAATTCCTCGAAGATGTCGCCATCGGCAACCAGGCCAATTGGCCCGCCCTCCAGGGCCCGCACAACGCCCAGAACGCCGCCGCAGCCACTGCCGCCTGCGCGGCGCTCGGCCTCACCCCCGCCCAGATCGAAATCGGCCTGCGCACCTATCCCGGCCTCCCACACCGCATGGAACGCATCGCCACCAAATCCGGCATCCTCTGGGTCAATGATTCCAAAGCCACCAATCCCGACAGCAGCGCCCCCGCTCTCGCCGCCTATCCGAATACCCATTGGATCGCCGGCGGCCGTGCCAAAGGCGCCGATCTCGATGCGGTGATACCCCATCTCGCCAACGTCCGCGCCGCCTATCTCATCGGGGAGGCCGCGCCCATCTTCGCCCCCATCCTCGCCCGCCGCATTCCCGTCACCCTGTCCGGTACCCTCGCCCAGGCCGTCCATGACGCCGCTGCCGCTGCCACGCCGGGTGACACCGTGCTGCTCTCCCCCGCCTGCGCCAGCTTCGATCAATTCCGCGATTTCGAAGCCCGCGGCGATGCCTTCCGCACCCTTGTCGAGGCCCTGCCATGAATGACGGCACCCGCGCCCAACCCTGGATCCCGGCGCCCAGCGCCGCCTTCTCCCGCGGCGATCGCTCCAGCCTTGGTCGCTGGTTCTGGACCATCGACAAGCTGCTGCTCACCTTCGTCTTCGCGCTCATCGGTTGCGGGATTCTTGCCGTTGCCGCCGCTTCGCCTGCCGCCGCGCAACGCCTGTCGGGCGCCGCCTTCAAATATGGCGATCTCTATTTCCTCAAACGTCAGATCTTCTGGGTGGTCATCGGCGTGCCACTGATGCTCGGCGTCTCCATGCTCCCCGTCCCCTGGGCCAAGCGCAGTGCCCTTATCGGCACTGGCGTCTTTCTCGTCGCGCTGATGCTGGTGCCCTTCATCGGCAGCGGCGCCAACGGCGCGCAACGCTGGATCGCCATCGGCGGGTTCCAGTTCCAGCCATCGGAATTCTTCAAGCCGATGTTCGTCGTCACCACCGCCTGGCTGCTGGCACTGCGCTTTGAAGATCGGACCCTGCCGACCATGCAACTCAGCTTCGGGCTGCTGTTGTTCGTCGCCTTCCTGCTCGTCAAGCAACCCGATTTTGGCCAGACTGCGCTGATCATGGCGGTCTGGCTGGTCCAGGCGGTGCTCGCCGGCATGTCGCTGTGGATGCTCGGTATCCTCGCCGGCGTCGCCACGCTCGGCCTCGGCGTCGCCTATCTCACCGTCGATCACGTCAGCGACCGCATCGACAAATTCCTCACCGGTGGCGGCGACACCTATCAGATCGACCGGGCGCTGGATTGCTTCCGCGCCGGCGGGCTGTTCGGCGTCGGCCCCGGCGAAGGTCAGATGAAGTTCCGCCTGCCGGAACCCCAGACCGACTATATCTTCTCGGTCATCGGCGAAGAATTCGGCATGATCGCCTGCCTCGTCATCGCCGGGCTCTACATCGCCATTGTCGTCCGCGTCTTCCTGATGATGCTCGATGAAGACGATCCCTTCATCATGCTGGCCAGCGTCGGCCTCGCCACCCAATTCGGCCTCCAGGCGACGATCAACATGGCGGTGAACCTCAAACTCCTGCCATCAAAGGGCATGACCCTGCCGTTCATCAGCCATGGCGGTTCGTCGTTCCTCGCGCTCTGCCTCGGCATGGGGCTGTTGCTGTCGCTCACCCGCCGCAACCCGTTCCTCAAGGCGTCGCCCTATGTCGAACGCTGGCGAGCCGGATGATGGCGAACGGGCCTTACGTCCTCGCCGCAGGCGGCACCGGTGGCCATATGGTCCCCGCGCACGTCCTCGCGCTTGAGCTCAAGGCCCGCGGCCACACCGTCCACCTCGTCACCGATGCGCGTGGGCTTCGTTTCCCCGGCCTGTTCGAAGGCGTGCCCCGCACCGTGGTCGACAGCGGTTCGCCCGGCCGCTCCGGCTGGAAAACCCTGCCGGCCGTCGCGCTCAGTATCTGGCGCGGCCGCGCCGCCGCCCGCAAACTGCTGCGCGATCTCAAACCCCGTGCCGTTATCGGTTTCGGCGGCTACCCCGCACTCCCGGCTCTGCTTGCTGCCTTGTCGCTTAAACTGCCCAGCCTCATCCACGAACAAAACGCCGTCCTCGGCCGGGTCAATCGCTTCCTCGCACCTCGCGTCCGCGCCATCGCCACCAGCTATGCCAGTGTCCGCCGCCTCGAACCCGGTTGGGCCGCCAAAACCACCCTCACCGGCAACCCCGTCCGCGCCGAAGTCATCGCCGCTCGCGAAGCCCCTTTCAATGCCGATGCACCGCGGCTCCATTTGCTTGTCACCGGCGGCAGCCAAGGCGCCGCCATCCTCAACACCATCGTCCCCGCCGCCGTCGCGCTGCTATCCGAAAGCCTGCGGGCCCGGCTTTCTGTGGTGCATCAGGGCCGCGACGAAGACGCAACGCACATCGCCGAAACCTATCGCGCCGCCGGTGTCGCCGCCGAAGTCCGCGCCTATTTCACCGATTTGCCCGCCCAAATCGCTGGCGCCCACATCGTCGTCGCCCGCGCCGGCGCCTCCACCGTTGCCGAACTCGCCGTCACTGGTCGTCCCGCCATCCTCGTGCCCTTGCCCATCGCCACCGACGATCACCAGACCGACAATGCGCAAGGCATGGCGGCTGCCGGCGGTGCCATTGTCATCCTGCAACCGCAATTCACCGCAGAACGCCTTGCCCAGGCCTTGACCGCATGGCTTTCGGACCCGAAAGCCCTTGGGCACGCTGCGGCAGGCGCCCGCGGTGCCGGCTATCCGGATGCGGCCGCCCGCCTCGCCGATCTCGTCATCTCCACCGGAAACCAGCAATGAACGTCGTCAACAAATCGTCCGGTTTCCGCACCGATATCGGCGTCATCCACTTCATCGGCATCGGTGGCATCGGCATGTCCGGCATTGCCGAAGTCATGGCCAACCTCGGGTTCACGGTACAGGGTTCCGATGCGTCCGAATCCTATGTCATTGCCGGGCTGCGAGACAAGGGCATCAAGGTCTTCATCGGCCAGGATGCCGCCAACGTCGCCGATGCCGCCGTTGTCGTCACCTCCACGGCCATCAAGCGTGACAACCCCGAAGTCGTTGCCGCACAATCCCGCCGCATCCCCATCGTCCGCCGCGCCGAAATGCTCGCCGAACTGATGCGCCTCAAATCCTGCGTCGCCGTGGCTGGCACACATGGCAAGACCACCACCACCTCGATGGTCGCCGCGCTGCTCGATGCCGGCGGCCTCGACCCCACCGTCATCAACGGCGGTATCATCAACACCTATGGCTCCAACGCCCGGCTGGGCGAAGGCGAATGGATGGTCGTCGAGGCCGATGAGTCGGACGGCAGCTTCCTGCGCCTTGGCGGCACCATCGGCATCGTCACCAATATTGATCCCGAACATCTCGACCACTGGGGCGATTTCGAAAAGGTCCGCGATGCCTTTGCGCAATTCATCCATCATATCCCCTTCTATGGCGCCGGGGTGCTCTGTATCGATCACCCCGAAGTCCAGGCGCTGCTGCCAAAGGTCCAGGACCGCCGCATCATCACTTATGGCTTCTCCGCCACCGCCGACATCCGCGGCGAAAATGTCACCCCCGTCCCCGGCGGCAATCGTTTCTCGGTCATCGTCCGCACCCGTGATGGTGAACGTGTCATCGAAAACCTGATGCTGCCGATGCCCGGCCGTCACAATGTTCAAAACGCCCTGTCGGCCGTCGCCGTCGCCATCGAACTTGGCATGGACGACGAAAGCATCCGCACCGGCTTTGCCCGCTTTGGCGGCGTCAAGCGCCGCTTCACCAATGTCGGCAGCGTCGACGGTGTGACCATCATCGATGATTACGGCCATCACCCCGTCGAGATCAAAGCCGTTCTCGCCGCCGCCCGTGAAGGCGCTTCCGCTCGCGTGCTGGCGGTCGTCCAACCCCACCGCTTCACCCGCCTCCGCGACCTTATGGCCGAATTCCAGGCTGCCTTCAACGACGCCGACGCCGTCTATGTCGCCCCCGTCTATGCCGCAGGCGAAAGCTCCATCCCCGGCACCGATGCCGAAGCCCTGGTCACCGGCCTGCGCAATTCCGGCCACCGCGCCGCGCAAAGCGTCACCGGCGCCGACGACCTCGCGCGTCAACTCGCCGCCGACGCCAAACCCGGCGACATGGTCGTGTGCCTGGGTGCCGGCGACATCACCAAATGGGCCGCCGGCCTCGCCGAAGCGATTGCAAAAGTGCGCGCCACATGATGGCGCTCGCCGCCTCGACAACGACAGCACTTCCGGTGCTGGCCGGCAGCGTCGAGGCCAACGCGTCCTTCGCCGATTTCATCTGGTTCCGCACCGGCGGCGCCGCCCAATGGCTCGTCCGCCCCCAAAACCCCGCCGACCTGTCGCAATTCCTCGCCCACCTCGACCCCGAAATTCCGGTCTTCCCCGTCGGTGTCGGCTCCAACCTCATCGTCCGCGATGGCGGCCTCCCCGGCGTCACCATCCGTTTGCCCAAAGCTTGTGCGCAGGTCAGCATCGAAGGTCACACCATCCGCGCCGGTGCCGCCGCCATGGGCATCACCGTCGCATCGGCGGCGCGTGACGCCTCCCTCGCCGGCCTCGAATTCCTGCGCGGCATTCCCGGCACCACCGGCGGCGCCGTCCGCATGAATGCCGGTGCCTATGGCCGCGACGTGTCCGACATCCTGATCGAAGCCACCGTCATCCGCCGCAACGGCGCCATCGAAACCCTGCCCGCATCGGCGTTCGGCTTCAGCTACCGCCACTCCTCCCTTAAGGACGCCATCGTCATCGAAGCCTTGTTCAAGGGCACCCCCGGCGACAAATCCGCCATCACCACCGAAATGGACCGCATCGCTACCGAGCGCGAATCCTCGCAACCGCTTCGCAGCCGCACCGGCGGCTCCACCTTCAAAAACCCTGCCGGCCAAAAGGCCTGGCAACTCGTCGATGCCGCCGGCTGCCGCGGCCTGAAAATCGGTGGCGCCCAGGTCAGCGAGAAACACACCAATTTCCTTATCAACACCGGCGGCGCCACCAGCGCCGACATCGAGGCGCTGGGCAACGAAGTCCGCGCTCGCGTCCTCGCCCACAGCGGCGTCACCCTCGAATGGGAAATCGAACGCGTGGGCCTCACATGAAAGTCGCCGTTCTCATGGGCGGCTGGTCCGCCGAACGCGAAGTCTCGCTCACTTCGGGCAAGGGCATCGCCGCCGCCTGCCGCAGCCTCGGGCACGACGTCACCGAAATCGACATGGACCGCACCATCGCAGCGCAACTCGCTGCGGCTGCCCCCGATGTCGTCTTCAACGCCCTTCACGGCACCCCCGGCGAAGACGGCAGCGTCCAGGGCCTGCTCGATCTCATGGGCCTCAAATACACCCACAGCGGCGTCGCCACCTCCGCCATCGCAATCGACAAGGAGCTCACCAAGCGCATCCTAGTGCCGCTGGGCATCCGCATGCCAGGCGGGTACATCGTGGCCAGCGAAAGCCTCCACACCGCCGATCCGCTGCCGCGCCCCTATGTCCTCAAACCCGTCAACGAAGGCTCCTCGGTCGGCGTCGCCATCGTCACCGACACCTCCAACTACGGCAATCCCATCGCCCGCGATGCCAAGGGTCCGTGGCAGGATTTCCCCGATCTCCTCGCCGAACCCTTCATCGCCGGCAAGGAACTCACCGTCGCCGTGCTCGACAATGAAGCTCTCGCCGTCACCGAACTCCAGACCGCCGCCGGCTTTTATGATTATGAGGCCAAATACACCGATGGCCTCACCACCCACATCTGCCCCGCCGATCTCCCCGCCGAAATCACCGCCGCTGCGCTTAAAATGGCGCTCGATGCCCATACCGCCCTCGGCTGCAAAGGTGCCTCGCGCTCGGATTTCCGCTATGATCCGGCACAAGGCAAAGCCGGGCTCTATCTCCTCGAAGTCAACACCCAACCCGGCATGACTCCACTCAGCCTGGTTCCCGAACAGGCCAGATACAGGGGCATCAGCTATGAAGCCTTGGTGCAGCGCATCATCGATGCCGCGATGTTGACCGCATGAGCACCGTCGCCCTCAAGCGCGGCGCCGCGCCACCAAAGCGCAAACCCGCCAAGCGCCAGACCGAGGCCACGGTCGCATTGCCCATGAGCGCGCCGATCCTGCGCCGCAATGTCGTGCTCGCCGGTCTTGGCCTTGCCGCCGCCATCATGGTCATCGCCGCCAGTCTCGCTGGAATCCCCCAGCGTTTATGGACTGATTTCGTCCGCCAAAGCGCCGATGCCGGTTTTGAAGTCCGCCACGTCGAAATCAGCGGCACCAAGGAAATGGGCAAGCTGCCGATCTATGACGCGGCCCTCGCTGGCGACACCAACGCTATGCTCACCGCCGATCTGACCGCCATCCGCGCCCGCTTGCTCGCGCTACCGTGGGTCGCCGATGCCAGCGTCGGCCGCCGCCTGCCCGACACCCTCAGCATCCAGATCGTCGAGCGCCGCCCCGTTGCCCTGTGGCAACACCGCCAGCGCTTTACCGCCATAGACATCACCGGCCAACCGCTTACCACCCACAAACTCGAACGCTTTGCCAAACTCCCAGTCGTCGTCGGCCCCGGCGCCAATACCCGCGTTCGCGAACTCCTCGCGCTCACCGCATCGGCGCCGAACCTGTCGAACCGCGTCGATGCCGCCGTCCTCGTCGGCGGGCGCCGCTGGGACGTCAAATTCAAATCCGGCGAAACCCTGGCGCTGCCCGATACGCCCGCCGCCGCCACTGCCGCCTTCAAGAAATTCGCCAGCATGGAGGCTAGCCTCGGCGAGGATCGCAAACTGCTTGGCGGCCGTTTCCAGCGGTTCGACATGCGCCTGCCCGGCCAAATGACCGTTGGCGGCCCCGCCGTCCAGCAAGCGCTCGAAGCGCAAGCCCTAGCCGCGGCGAAAGCCGCCCGCGCCGCAAAGCCGACAACAATCTGATGGCCAAGAACATCCCCCTCGTCCGCGCCGTGGTTCCCAAGGGCGCCACCGAACGCACCATCGCCGTGCTCGATGTCGGCACCTCAAAGGTTGCAGCGCTCATTGCGCTGGTCGGCGCTGATGGCCAACCGCGCGTCATCGGCACTGGTCAAAAACCCTGTGGCGGCCTCAAACGCGGCCTTGTCACCGATTTCGAACGCACCGAAGCCGCCATTCGCGGCGCCATGGACCAGGCCGAACGCGCCGCCGGCGTCCAGGTCGAATTCGTCCATGCCTCGATCTCCGCCGGCAATCTTGGCTCCGATGTTGCCACCGCCGAAATCGACATCGCCGGTGCCAGCATCACTGCCGCCGACATGATGACCCTGCGCGAGGCCGGCCGCGCCCGCATCGATCCACACGGCCGAACGGTGGTCCATGCCCAACCGGCGCTTTATGCCCTTGATGGCCAACCCGGCGTCGAAAGCCCCGTCGGCTTTCACGCCGATCGCCTCGGCATGGATATCCACGTCGTTACCGCCGATACGCCGCCGCTCAAAAATCTCGATCGCGCCATCAAGAACGCCCATATCGGGCTGCGCAGCCTCGTTGCCTCACCGCTCGCCGCCAGCCTGGCGACGCTCGAACGCGAGGAACGCGAATTGGGCGTCGCTCTCATCGAAATCGGCGCCGGCGTCACCACCATCGCCGTCCACAGCTTCGGCATGTTGGTCGGCGTCGCCGCCATTCCCATGGGCGGCGATGATATCACCTATGATCTTGCGGCTGCCTTCGCCACCCGGCGGAGCCACGCCGAACGCTTGAAGGCCCTTGATGGCTCGGCGATGGCGGTGCCCAAGGACAATCACGAGGCGGTCGAAATCCCGCCGATGAACGACGACAGCATGGCCGAGCCGCTGCGCGTGCCCAAGGCGCAGATTATCGGCGTCGTCCGCCATCGCCTCGATCTGATTTTCCGCGAAGTCGCGATAAAGCTCGATCAGCTTGGTTTCACTGGTCCCCAGGCCAGGCAACTGGTGCTCACCGGTGGCGGTGCAGAGCTGCGATCGATCGCCGATTTTGCTCAGGGCGCGCTCAATCGCAATGTCCGCATCGGTCGACCGCGCGGATTGACCGGTCTGCCGCCTGCACAGTCCGGGCCCGCTTTTGCCACGCTTGCAGGCCTTGTGCTGTTCGCGGCCGCTGAAGTGCCTGATATCTGGCACATGACAGCGGCGCCAAAGCCATCCGGCGGCGGCGGCCGCCTGGCGACGATGATCGAAAAATTACGCGGCAGCCTGTGATGCCCAGTTGAACATCCGAATCGCTCATGTAGTATGCTTAATAGTAGGGGAGACACGATATGCTGGAGTTCGAACGTCCTGAGCTGACCGAGCTGAAACCCCGGATAACCGTCATTGGTGTCGGTGGTGCCGGCTGCAATGCCGTCACCAACATGATCAATGCCGATCTTCAGGGCGTCGAGTTCATCGTTGCCAACACCGATGCGCAATCGCTGGCCAGCAGCAAGGCGCCAACCCGCATCCAGCTCGGCATGAAGATAACCCAGGGCCTTGGCGCCGGCGCCCGACCCGAAATCGGCCGCGCTGCCGCTGAAGAAACCCTTGAACAGCTCGAAACCAGCCTCGATGGTGCGCATATGTGCTTCATCGCTGCCGGCATGGGCGGTGGCACCGGAACTGGTGCCGCACCCGTCGTCGCCCGAGCTGCCCGCGAACGCGGCATCCTCACCGTTGGCGTCGTCACCAAGCCGTTCACCTTCGAAGGTACCAAGCGCATGCGCGCCGCCGAAGAAGGCATCGCCGAGTTGCAAAAGGTCGTCGACACCCTCATCATCATCCCTAACCAGAACCTCTTCCTCATCGCCAACGCCAACACGACCTTCAAGGAAGCGTTTGCGATGGCCGACCAGGTCCTGCACCAGGGCGTCCGCGGCATCACCGACCTGATGATCATGCCCGGCCTCATCAACCTCGATTTCGCCGATATCCGCACCGTCATGTCCGAAATGGGCAAGGCGATGATGGGCACCGGCGAGGCAACCGGAGAACGTCGCGCCATCGAAGCCGCTGAAAAGGCCATCGCCAATCCGCTGCTCGACGAAGTCTCCATGCGCGGTGCCAAGGGCGTCATCATCAACATCACCGGCGGCGACGACCTCCGCCTGATGGAAGTCGATGAAGCCGCGACCCATATCCGTGACATGGTCGATCCCGATGCCAACATCATCGTCGGCTCGGCCTTCAACAAGGATCTGGATGGCGTCATGCGCGTCTCGGTGGTTGCCACCGGCATCGATGCCGCCTCGCGCCCTGCCGCCGTCGCACCGCGCGCTCGCCCGGCCGGTGGCTTTGCGGCGCAACCCAGCATCTTCACCACCCCGCCGGCTATCGCCCCGGCTCCGCTTCCCGAAGTCGTGGCGCCAATGCCGGTCGCCGAACCGACGCCGGTTGCTGCCGGCTATGACGACAACACCCCCTTCGGCGACACCCGTGAGGATGACGACATCCCCGAAGCCATGATCGACGATGATATCGATCTCGGTCTGGATGCCGAACGCATGGAGGACGTGTCGCCGCTCGATACCTTCCGCTTCACCCCCACCGAGGCTCCGGTGATGCCGATCGTACCCGCTGCCGCAGCACCCGCCCCGGCCCCGGCCGAAGCCGAGGAAGAGCGCCCGCCGACCCTGTTCGAAAAGATGATGAACTTGTCGCGCGGACCAAAGCCCCGGCCGGCCCCGACATCGACCCTGGCGCCCGAACCCCAGCCCGGGGCGCCCGACGTCGATATCCCGCCGTTCTTCAAACGCCAGGTCAATAACTAGGCTGTTCTTGCCTCCCTCGCGCGGGGGAGGCAAAAACCCCAACTGCTTCAGGCCGCCGCTTTAAGGCACAGCCGTCAAGACCGCCTTCACGAATCCCAGCGGATCAAACGCCGCCTCCGGCGCATCGAACCCACGCCGCACCACGATGATGCCGCGCGATGGCACGATCACTGCAAACTGCCCGCGATTGCCCATCATCGCATAGGTGCCATCGGGCAAGCCGTCCGCCGCTCCGAACAACCAGAACCCGGCGCCATAACCCCCACGCCCCGGCGTCGCCGGCAATGGCTGCGCGCCCGTTGGCGCGGTGACGAACCGCGCCCAAGCTTCGGGCAAAAGTCGCTTGCCCCCGGCCATGCCATCATTTTGATACAGCAAGGCCAACCGCGCCATGTCGCGCGCCGTCATCCACACCTGGCTCGACGCAACATAATGCCCCTGCCAATCGGTTTCCGGCGTCGTCCGCGTCATCCCCAATGGCCACAGCAACTGCACGAACGGAAACGCCAGCGCCTCCTTGCCCAGTTGCGTTTCCAGGCCATAGGCAGCCAACAGGATGTCGTTGTTGGCATAGTTGAACCGGCTCCCCGGTGCGACTTCCAACGGCATCACCGCCGCCGTCTCCGCCACCGTCGCCCCGCCAAGATACAAGGCGTCAGTGCGGTTGCCCGCTCCATTGCTCCACAACCCGGAATTCATCCGCAACAATTGCTCGGTGGTGATCGCCGCGCGCGGATCTCCCGGGCGCTGCCACTCCGGAATCCCCGCAGGCGCTGTCACCGCAATCCGCCCCAATGCCACGGCTCGCCCCACCATAGTCGCCGTCAGGCTCTTCGCCACCGACCACGTCCGCTGCGGCACATGTACGCCATAGCCGGCGCGATACCGCTCGGCAACAATCCGGCCATCCTTCAGCACGATCACCGCCGTCGTCGAGCTTGCGCTCGCATTCGCCCCGCCGAATCCCGCCGCATCAAACGCCCTGCCGACCACCGCGTCCAACGCCGCCGCCGTCCGCCGCGGCAATCGCGCCGTCGCCCGCGCATCGCCCAATGGCCAGGCCGCCGCATCCACGGCCGCCAAATCCGGTGTCCGGAAATCCGGCGTCAACTGCGGCACCGGCGTTCCCACCGATGCGCCCACCGGCAATTGCGCGCACCCCAGCAACGGTCGCCACACCGCCACCCGCGGCGGCAGTTTCGCGTCAAACGCCACGCTCACCGTCCGCGCGCTCCGGTCGACCACCGCCGACAATCCACCCACCAACCCCTGATACTCTGGATAAATCCCCGTCAGGTCATCGGCCGCCACCTGCGCCTCGGTCTGCCCGGCGTTGAACACCCCCGAACACACGAACGCCGCCTTGTACCCCGCCGCCAGCGCCAACTCACGCGGCTCCGAAGCAAGCGCAGGCGCCGCGAGCACCAGCGCCAGCAAAAGCCCCCTCACGCCGCCATCCCCTGCCAAACCGCGCCAGCCAGCATTCCGGCACGCATGTCGCCCACCGTCGTCGATGCCATCTTGTTCATCACATAGGACAGGCACAGCCGCGCATCCATGTCGGCAATCACCAGCGACCCGCCATATCCGCCCCAATAGACGCTGTTGGCATTGGGCAACGGCAACGCCGGGCCGGGAAGTCCATATCCCATGCCGAACCGCACCGGCATCGCCAGCACCACGTCCTCGCCCTCAATCTGCAACTCCAGTGCCCGCCGCACCCCGGCTTCGGACAATATGCGCTTGCCGTTGCCGCCCACGCCGCCATTGGCCATCACCGTCTGCACCGCCACCACGCTGCGCGCATTGCCCTGGCCATTGGCTGCCGGAATCTCCGCTCCGCGCCACGCCCGGGTTCGCGTCTCCCGCGGGTCGATTGCCGGGTTGGTCGCCATGTTCTGCGTCAACGGGGATCCGCTCACCGCGGCAATGCTCCCGCCCGGCGGCGGCGGAATCAGATCGGCCACCCGCGGGTCCTCGCTCGCCGCCAGCCCTATATGGAAATCCGCCCCCAACGGCTCGGCAATTTCGGTACGGAACACCGTCCCCAGCGATTGGCCAGTAATCCGCCGCACCACTTCGCCGACCAGATAGCCTTGCGTCAAAGCATGATAGCCAGGCGCCGTCCCCGGTGCCCAAAATGGTGCCTGTGCCGCCAGCAAGCCCGTCACCTTCTCCCAGTCATACAGGTCATCCCGAGCCATTTTCTCATGGAACCCCGACAGCCCGGCACTGTGCGACATGAGATGCGCCACCGTCACATCGGCCTTGCCGTTTGCGGCAAACTCCGGCCAGTAATGCGCAACCTTCTGGCCGAAATCCAATTCCCCCCTGTCCGCCAGCACCAGCGCCGTCAACGCGCACATCGTTTTGGTCGTTGAATAGACATTGACGATCGTGTCTTTCTCCCACGCGCGCGATTTTTCCGCATCGGCATGGCCAGCCCAGATGTCGACGATCGTCTCCCCCGCCAGCGTGGCGCAAAAACTCGCCCCCACATCCTCGCCGCTGGCAAAATTGTTCGCAAACGCCGCTCGCACGCCTTCAAAACGCGGATGCACAAAGCCATGGATCTCGGTCATTCAATCACTCCCTCAAACAATGATATCCGCCGGCAACGGCGAAGGCCCAACCAGTCGCTCATACAGCTTCAACGCATAACGATCGGTCATGCCCGCAATGAAATCGGCAATATGCCGCGCCCGTCCCGGCTCGCCCCCCGGCGTCGCCCCGGCCCAATCCGCCGGCATCCCCGCCGGCTCCCCATGCAATGCTGCAAACAACCCCGCCACCACCAGCTTGGAAGGGTCGCGCAACGCCGCCACTTGGCGGTGCCTGTACATCCGCGCCCGCAAAAACGCCTTCAACCCCGCCGTCTCCGCCAGCAGCTCCGGCGAAAACCCCACCAAAGCCCGACCTGCCGCCCGTACATCATCCACCGTTTGCGGCGCCGCCTCGGCAATCCGCCTCCCCGTCTCCTCCAGCAAATCCCCTGTCATCCGTCCGATCTGCTCCCGCACCAGCTCTGGCACCAACCGCCGGCGCGCCGTCACCCCCGGCCACCGCGCCGTCACCGCTGCCCAGCAATCCGCCGTAAACGGCACCGCCGCCGCCAATTCCTCCACCGTGAACAACCCGGCCCTGATCCCGTCATCAAGGTCGTGATTGTCATAGGCGATGTCATCCGCCAGTGCCGCCACCTGTGCCTCCAGCCCGGCCCGGCTCGTCAGCTCCAAGGGCCAGTCCGCATCCGCCTCCGCCATCGCCCAGGTCGGCGCGTAAATCGGCCCATTATGCTTGGCCAACCCCTCCAGCGTCTCCCAGCTGAGGTTCAGCCCATCCCATCCCGGATACCGCGACTCCAGCTTGGTGACGATCCGCACCGTCTGGGCGTTGTGATCAAACCCGCCATAGGGCGCCAAGGCAGCCTCCAGCGCATCCTCACCCGAATGCCCGAACGGCGGATGGCCCAGGTCATGCGCCAGTGCCAGCGCCTCGGTCAGATCCTCGTCCAACCCCAATGCCCGTGCCAGGGTCCGCGCAATCTGCGCCACCTCCAGGCTGTGGGTCAGCCGCACCCGGAAATGGTCGCCATCCGGCGCCACGAACACCTGCGTCTTGTATCGCAACCGCCGAAACGCACTCGAATGCACGATCCGGTCCCGGTCCCGCTGAAACACCGTCCGCGTCGCCGACCCGGCCTCCTGATGCAGGCGTCCGCGCGATTGTGCCGGGTCAGTGGCGTAGCCTAGCAAACCCCTCTCCCGCAAAGCGGGAGAGGGAGGGGCCCGCGCCACTCTTGCGGGGTGGGAAGCTGAGGGCAGGGCATCAACCCACCGTCCCCGCCAACTCCGCATCAAACCCCGTCGTCATTCGCGGTGTGTCGCAACTCGTCACCGAATATCGCGGCGCCGGCGCCGGCTGCATCACCCCACCAACCTCCACAAACGTCCCCCGCGCAGCGTTATGAGGATGCCCCGGCGCCTCCGCCATCGAAAGCACCGGCGCAAAGCACACATCGGTCATTTCCATCAACGCGCACCATTCATCGCGCGATTTCGTCAGGAACAACGCCGTCAGCTTGTCCTTCAACGGCCCCCACGCGCCCCGGTCCATCTGCGCATCGAAATCCTTGTCCTCGGCCAATCCTGCCAGTCGCCGCAATTCGGCATAGAATTGCGGCTCCAGGCTGCCGATCGAAATCCATTTTCCGTCGCTGGTTTCATAGGTGTCATACATATGCGCCCCGGTATCGAGCAGATTGGTCCCCCGCTCGTCGCTCCAGATGCCATTGGCGCGAAACCCCCAGATCATGCTCATCAGCACCGCCGCACCATCGGTCATCGCCGTATCGATAACTTGGCCCACACCGGTCTTTTGCGCGTGCAGCAACGCCGAAACCATGCCGAACGCCAGCATCATGCCGCCGCCGCCAAAATCCCCCACCATGTTGATCGGCGGCGTCGGCTTTTCGCCGGCCCGGCCATAAGTATGAAGTGCGCCCGCCAGCGCGATGTAATTGATGTCATGCCCTGCGGCCTGGGAATAGGGTCCCGTCTGCCCCCATCCGGTCATCCGTCCGTAAACCAGCTTTGGATTGTCGGCCAGCAACACCTCCGGCCCCAGCCCCAGCCGCTCGGTCACGCCGGGCCGGAACCCCTCGATCAACCCATCGGCCGATCGCACCAGGTCACGCACCAGCGTCTTGCCCTCCGCCGATTTCAAATCCACCCCGATGACCCGGCGCGACCGCAACAACGGGTCACGCGCATCAATCCTTGCGCCCGGCCTGTCGACGCGAATGACCTCCGCGCCATGGTCCGCCAGCATCATTGCTGCAAACGGACCCGGGCCAATTCCGGCCAATTCGATGATGCGAAGTCCGCTGAGTGGCCCGGCCATGATCGATCTTCCCTGCTGATCCTGTTGTACGTCCGCTTTCCGCCACCCGCCCGCGCCGCGTCAACCTATCATCGCCATATGCGCCCATTCTGCCTTGACGAACGCCAAAAATTTCGATATTTCCAAAATTATGGAAACAAGTCTCGCTTCGATGGTCGATCGCCTCGCCGCGCTGGCGCAGCCGCACCGGCTCGCCATCTTCCGCTTGCTGGTTGTGGCCGGCCCCGATGGCCGCTTGCCCGGCGACATCGCCGCTGAACTCGGCGTCCCGGCCTCGTCATTGTCTTTCCACCTTGCGCATCTCAAGCGGTCGGGTCTGGTTCAGGCCGAACACCGGGGGCGCGAACGCCGCTATGTCGCCGATTTCCTCGCCATGCGCGGCCTTGTCGATTTCCTCACCGAAAATTGCTGCACCGGTGCCGCCTGCACCACCACCCAAGCCGCCTGAAGGGAGTTTCATGAAGCGCATGCACGTCCATGTCGGGGTCGATGATCTCGCCCAATCCGTTCGCTTCTATTCAGCGCTGTTCGCCGCTGAACCCGTGGTTCAGCAACCCGATTACGCCAAATGGATGCTGGAGGACCCGCGCCTAAACTTCGCCATTTCACTGGGCCATGCCACGCGCGGTATCGAGCACATCGGCATCCAGGTCGAAACCGCTGCCGAACTCGCCGAAGTTCGCGCCCGCCTTGACGCGGCCCAAGGCCCCATACTCGACGAAGTCGCAACCAGCTGTTGCTATGCAAAATCGGACAAGAGCTGGATCAGCGATCCGCAAGGCGTCATCTGGGAAACCTTCCTCACCACCGGTAACGCCACCGATTATGGCGTATCGCCCGATCTGCCTCGCCTCGCCACAGGTGCAAACGCTGCTGAAAACACCTGTTGCGCACCAGCGCTTTTGCCCGCGCCCGTCTTCACTCCCACCACGTCATGCTGTGGTTGACGCCATGTCGGTCACCATCTGGCACAACCCCAAATGCGGCACCTCGCGCAATGCGCTGGAAATGATCCGCGCCACAGGCATCGAGCCCATCATCATCGACTATCAAAAAACACCGCCCAGCGCCGCCGCGCTTGCGGCGGTGGCAAGGGCCGTCGGTGGGGCCGGGGCCTTGCTCCGCATCAACGGCACTCCTGCCGAAGCACTGGGCCTTGTTGGCGCCGATGACGCGATCATCCTCTCCGCCATGGCCGTGCACCCCATACTCATCAACCGCCCCATCGTCATCGGTCCGCGCGGCACCATCCTCGCCCGGCCCAGCGAACGTGTGCACGAAGTCCTCGATCCCGCATGATCCGCCCGGCCAGTCCCGCCGATGCCCCGGCCATCACGCGCATCTATGCTCCCGAAGTGCTCACCGGTACTGCCACATTCGAATATGTTCCCCCCGACTGTGCCGAAATGGGTGCCCGCATCAGCCGCGTTCTGGGCAGCAATTGGCCCTGGCTGGTCGATGAAACGGCCGGCCATGTCACTGGCTATGCCTATGCCAGCCAGTTCCGCGATCGCCCGGCCTATGCACGCACCTGCGAAAGTTCGATTTATGTCGCCCCGGACGCGCATCGCCAGGGCATTGGCCGCGCCCTTGTCGAAGCTCTTGTCATCGCCGCCCGCGCCGCCGGTTTTCGCGAAATGATCGCTGTCATCGGTGATGGCGCCGGCAATCGCGCTTCGCTGGGCCTCCACCGCTCCTGCGGCTTCCAGGATGCCGGACAGCTGAGAAACGTCGGCTACAAATTCAACCGCTGGCTCGATGTCGTTTATATGCAACGCAGTCTCTGAATCATGGATATGGGCCGCCGCCTGTTCGCCGAAGGGGTCGGTTCGGCACTGCTGTTCTCCGCTGTCATCGGTTCCGGAATCATGGCGCAGGACCTGGCCGATGGAAATCTTGCCGTGGCCCTGCTTGGCAATACTCTCGCCACGGCAGCGATGATTTTCGTCCTCATCACCATGCTTGGACCGGTTTCCGGTGCCCATTTCAATCCCGCCGTCACGCTGGTTTTTGCGCTGCGCCGCGAAATTTCGGTCCGCGACGCCGCGCTCTATGTTCTCGTGCAACTGGTAGGCGGCCTTGCCGGCGTGCTGGCTGCCCATGCCATGTTCGGCCTCACCCTGATCCAGACAGGGACGATGGCGCGCACCGGCCCTGGTCAATGGCTTGGAGAAGCCATTGCAACCTTTGCACTGCTTTTCACCATCCTCGGGACCCGTCAGAATCGGCCGCAATGGCTGCCCGTCTCGGTGGCCCTGGCGATTACGGCGGGATACTGGTTCACGTCTTCGACCAGCTTTGCCAATCCCGCGATCACCGTCGCGCGTGCCTTGACCAACAGCTTTTCGGGCATCCGGCCGATGGACGTCCCCGGGTTTGTCGCGGCGCAGTTGCTTGGTGCGGTTTGCGCGGCCGGCTGTAGTCGCTGGCTGTTCGAACGCGGCTGAAATTCAAACCCGCTCGATCAAATCCTCGGCCCTCAGCCCCAATCGCTCCATTCGCGCCTGTACCCGCGGCCATTCCTCGCGGATGAACAAGGCTCGCTCGGCCTTCATCAGCGCCGTCGAAGCACCATCGGCGGCAAACAGTCCGACACCCTTTTTCGCCGTCACCAAGCCACCGGCCTGCAACTCATGATAGGCCTTGGCCACCGTCAACGGGTTAACGCCAGCCTCTGCCGCCAACGCACGCACCGACGGCAGCAACGCCCCGTCGCCGGACTCCATTATCCGGGTCACGATCACATCGCGTATCTGGCGATAGATAGGACGATCAGTCGAAAACATGACTGTCTTATGCCAATCAGACAGTGACGCGTCAAGCATGGCGGTTTGCGTCGCCGACAGCACCGGGATAGGGAGACGGAAACCGGAGAAGCTCGCAATGCGCCTCATCATCTCGTTTGCTGCCGCCGCCGTGCTGTTACCCACCGCTGCTGCTGCGCAAAAACCCGCCGATTTGCTTGCCTGCGCCGCCATCGCCCGCGACCCCGAACGGCTCGCCTGCTACGATGCCGCCGTCGCCGACACCTCGCCGCAGGCGCGTGCTGCATCCCAGGCACGTGCAAAGGAAACCGCCCGCATCGCCGCAGAGGAAGCCGCCATTGCCGCCGCTGCTGCCAAGGTCCAGGCCGAAGCCGATGCCGTCGCCCTTGCCGCAGCAAAGCGCGAAGCCTTTGGCGCCGAAGCTGTTGTGTCGCGCGGCAACGCCCGCTTTGCGCCGCCCCCGGGGGAGCTTCAGGAACTCGAAACCGGCCTCACCGAAATCCTCACCAACACCTCAGGCCTTGGCGTCTTCCTCCTCGAAAATGGTCAACTCTGGCGCCAGGTCGATACCACCAGCATGCCCAACATCCGCGTCGGTGACCGGGTCAAGCTCACCCGTGCGCCGCTTGGCGGCTATCACCTCAACTTCCTCAAGCAAAAGCGCCGTGTCCTGGTAAAGCGCGTGCGTTGAGGCGCTGGCGCTAGATCAGCCACAACGACTGCAAATCGCGCACCATTCCCACCGGCAACGCGTCGCCATCCCCCGCCGCGTCACCATCAGCCGGCGCATCGGCCGCCTCCATGTACCGCCATCCCTGGTGCGCTCGCCGTGGCACCTGCACCACCGCCACCGGACCCGGCTGCAATCCGATCCGGCACTTCACGCCCCATGGCGTCGTCACCATGTCCAGCGCCAATATCGTCTGCCGCGCCACGATCCGGTGCTTGATGATCCAGAACAACGATCCGCCGATCAATTCCTCCGCCCGCTTCGGCATGAACCGCGTCAGCGAACACGCCTCATCCCCCCAGCGTTCCTGCTGCAACCGCGTCAGCGTCTCGATATCGGGGCATCCCACCGCCACCTTGGTCAGATGCAACATCAACCCAGCGCCTTGACCCCGACCAGCGTCGCCAGCCCCAGGAACGCCAGAAACCCCATGACATCGGTGCACATCGTCACAAACACCGCAGATGACACCGCCGGATCAACCCCGGCGCGTTCCAGCCCAAGCGGGATCAACATCCCGGCCAGCCCCGCCACCAGATTGTTGATCATCATCGCCGCAGCGATTACCAGGCCCAAAGCCGGACTGTGGAATATCACCGCAACGCCAATCCCGATCAACGCCGCCAGCGTCGCACCGTTCAACAGCGAAATCCGCACCTCCCGCCAAACCGCACGCCGCGCGTTTGATTCGGTCAACTGATTGGTCGCCAACGCCCGCACTGCCACCGCCATCGTCTGCGTTCCGGCATTGCCGCCCATTGAAGCGACGATCGGCATCAACGCCGCCAACGTCACCATCTGCGCGATGGTGCCCTCGAACGCCCCGATAACCATCGCTGCCAAGACCGCGGTGCCCAGGTTGACGACCAACCACACCACCCGCACCTTGAACGTGTCGAAAATCGGCTCGTTGATGTCGCCATCGCCGGCGCCCGACAGCTTCAGGGCATCCTCACCGGCTTCCTCCTGGATGATGTGCACCACGTCATCGACGGTAATCACCCCAGCCAGACGCCCGTTCCGGTCCACCACCGCCGCCGAAATCAGCGCATATTTCTGGAACTGCAACGCCACTTCTTCCTGGTCCATGTCGACCGGAATCAGCGTCTGCTCGCGCTGCATCACATCGGCGACGGCAATCTCGGGCGGCGTCGTCAGCAACCATGAAAGCCGCATCGTGCCCACGGGACGCCGTTCGGCATCGACGACAAAAATTTCCCAGAAATCTGTAGCCGGATCGATGGAGGACCGCACTTGCTCGATAACATCGCCAACTGTCACCCCCTCCGTCACCGCGACCAGCTCGCGCTGCATCAGTCGCCCGGCTGATTCCTCGGGGTATTTCAACGCCGCGACAATATCAGCGCGATCCTCCGGCCCCAGCGCGTCGAGCACCTCGCGCTGCTCATCGTCCTCCAGATCCTCGATAATCGCGACGGCGTCATCGGTATCCAGCTGCGTCAGAACATCGGCAACGGCCCCCACCGACATCGCCGCTAACACATCTTCGCGAACATAATCCGCCAATTCGGCAATGACATCGGCATCCAGCGCGTCGCCGATCGCCTGCGCCAATGCCCCGCGATCACCCTCGGGCACCATCGCGAACAATTCGGCAATATCGGCGGGCCGCAATGGCGCCACCAGCGCTCGCACCGCCTCGTCATCGCCGCGCTCCAGGCAGGCCGCCACGTCGCCGACAAAGCCGCGCGACAGATGCCCTTCGTCGAACGCCTCGCGCGGCGCTTCCCCTTCGGGGTAAAGGATCGGTTCGGCCATTCCCGGCTTATAGCGGGGCAGGGGCCAAGCGCCACCCACCCCGCCACAGCCGGCTCAACTTACACCGCTCAGCCCCAGTAAGCCGGGCAGCACCGCCACCCCGACAAAGCTGGTGGAAACCGCCAGCGCCGCCATCGCCAGTGCCAGCCGGCGCAGATGCTCAAAATTGCGTTCGATCATGATCTTCACTCCTTTCAAAGGCTGCAGCACTGCGCCGGCGACAAAATCGCTCCACGCCTTGCCGAAGTCCGCCCAAAGCCGGCTCTCCTGCTGGTCGAGCATCATGCCCTGTCTCCGTCGCTGCTGCGGACCATTCCGCTGCCCCGTTTTTCGGCGTTTTGGCCAACCATCGCCAACCAAAGATTGGACTATGGGCATAAGTCCAGCTTATCATGCCGCCATGCGTGACCTGCCGCCCCTCGCTGCCGTCCGGGTGTTCGAAGCCGCCGCCCGCCACGGCAATTTCACTCGCGCCGCTGCCGAACTCGGCATGACCCAGGCCGCTGTCAGCTATCAGGTCCGCCTGCTCGAAGACCGCCTCGGCGCACCGCTTTTCCATCGCGACAAGGGCCGCGTCTCCCTCACCGAGGCTGGCCGCCGCGCTGCACCCCTCGTCACCGGCGCCTTCGACGCGCTCGGTGACGCCTTCGCCGCCGCCCGCGCCGAAACTGCCAGCGTGCTGACCATCAGTGCCGCCAATACCTTTGCCGCCAATTGGCTGGCTCCTCGCCTCGGCCGCTTCCAGCTCCGCCACCCGGGCCTCGCCGTCCGGCTCGACGCGTCCGACATACTTACCGATTTCGCTCGCGATGCTGCCGATGTCGGCGTGCGGTCATCGCTCAGGCCGCCCGCCGGCCTCCACGCTGATCACTTGTTCGCCAGCATCATCACGCCCTTCGCCAGCCCCGATTTCCTCGCTCGCCATCCGCTCGCCGTGCCCGCCGATCTGCTCGGCGTTTTGCGCCTCACACCCGATGACGCCTGGTGGCACTTGTGGTTCGATGCCGCTGGCGTCGTCCGCGGCGAAACCCCGCACGGTGGCTTGCAACTCGATTCCCAGGTCATCGAAGGCGCCGCTGCCATCGCCGGCCAGGGCGTCGCCCTGCTCAACCCGCGCATGTGGCAAGGCGAAATCGCCGCCGGCCGCCTCATCGCGCCTTTCGCCCTTACCGCCACCAGCGGTGCCAGCTTCTGGCTGGTCTGCCCCGAAGGTCGGCGCAATGCCCCTCGTATCCGCCAGTTCCGCGACTGGCTGCTCGCCGAAGTCGCCGCCGAAGATCAGGGCAACAGCAAACTGCCATCGCCATAGGAATAAAACCGATACCCGTCGGCAATCGCATGGGCATAGGCCGCCTGCATCACCTTCAGCCCCATCAAGGCGCTGACCAGCATGAACAGCGTCGATTTCGGCAGATGGAAATTGGTGATCAACCCGTCCACCGCGCCAAACCGATACCCCGGCGTGATGAAAATTGCCGTATCGCCGGTGAACGCCTGGATAACCCCGTTAACCACCGCTGATTCCAGCAGTCGCAGCGACGTCGTCCCCACCGCAATCACTCGGCCACCCGCCGCCCGCACCGCGTTCAACCGCGCCGCCGTCGCCGCATCTATGCTCCCCCATTCGGCGTGCATCCGGTGGTTATCGGTATCGTCCGCCTTCACCGGCAAAAATGTTCCCGCCCCCACATGCAACGTCACCGTCTCGCGTCCCACCCCCGCCGCCGCCAGCGCCGCCCATAATTCCGGCGTGAAATGCAGGCCCGCCGTCGGCGCCGCTACTGCGCCATCCTTGGCTGCGTGCAACGTTTGGTAATCCGTCTCATCGCGCGCATCGGTCGGCCGCTTCGATGCGATATAGGGCGGCAACGGCATCTCGCCGGCTGCCGTCATTGCAGCCTCTAGAGCGCCGTCAGCAAAAAACCGCCACAACACCGCCCCCTCGTCGCTGCGTTCCAGCACCGCGCCTGACAGCCCCGCACCAAAATCCACCACATCGCCAATCCGCAACCGCCGCGCGTTCTTAACGAAACTCCACCACTTATCGACGGCCTCGCGCTTGTGCAGTGTCACCCCCAACCGCGCCGCGCCCTTGGTCCCATGCAGCTGCGCCGGAATCACCCGCGTATCATTCACCACCAGCACATCGCCGGCCCGCAGCCGCCCCGGCAGATCGCGCATGACAAAATCGCCGAGCCCGTGCGGCCGCACCTCCAGCATCCGCGCCGCATCGCGCGGGCTCACCGGCCGCAAGGCTATCCGTTCGGGCGGCAGGTCAAAATCAAAATCGGAAACGCGCATTGCGGGCGTTTAGCGCAGAGCTGCCTGGCTTGACAGGCCGTCGCGCCAAAACCCCGCACTCACATGATTTCTTGCACTTGCAGACTTGCTGCGACCCTGAATGGCCGATAACTTAACACTATGTTGAATCGCAGCATTAGCGGAAACTAAAATGCCCGCACCATCACTGCGTGTCTCCATCCACCAATGCGAGCAAGTTCCCAGGCCCTCACGCCGGCCACGAGTATGCGCGAAACCGTCTCGGAGAATTCCCCAATCATGACTATCATCCTCGACGTCGCTGGCGCAATCGTGTCGAATGATGTCAACGTAACTGGCGCTCCGGCTTTTCGCATCACCGGCAATGACATCCGCTTCATCAACAGCGAGACCGGTCGCATCCGTGCCGATACCGATACGGATTCCGCCATCGTCCTGCTCGGCTCGGGGATCACCATCATCAATGCCGCCGGCGGCATCATCCGCACCGCCGCCGACAGCTTTAACACTCAGGCAGCACCCGTCATTCTCGGCTCATCCGGCGCCGATCGCATCGAAGATTCGGGCACCATCATCGGCAAGGTCGAACTCGGCGGCGGCAATGATGTCTTTCAAAGCCTCAGCGGCGACAGTGCCTGGAACCGCACCGTCAACCTGGGTGAGGGCGATGACAGTTTCTTTCTGTTGCCGACCACCTCGATTTCGCTGGCGCCAGTAGTCGATGGCGGTCCCGGCATCGATCGCTACATCAGCCTTGCCGGCACCGGCAATTTCGACGGGCCACAGGTCACCAACATCGAAATTCTCGAACTGCGCAGCGACAGCTTCGTCGAAAGCTTCCGCGGCACCGAACTCGTCCGGGTCGAGATTGATTTTACGGCGCCCACCCGCGTCTTCAACGCCCTGCGCTTCTTCGATACGCCAAACGCCGATATCGTGATCCTGGAAGTCGCCAACGGCTTCCTTGGGGGTCTGTCGGTCTATGATCGTTCGACCATCCGCTCGCTGACGGGATCGGATTTCGTGGATCAGATTTCGATCGCCAACGATACCGTCCTTCCCGGTGCCATCGCGCTCGGCGGCGGCGACGACTTTCTGACCATCAGCCGAAGCCAATTCTCCAACCCCCTGCAAACCCGCATCGGCAGCATCATCGATGGTGGCACCGGCTTTGATCGCTTCTCGGTCCAGTTGCGCAACGGCGCCATTCTTGAACTCGGCCATGTCGCAAATTTCGAAGCGCTCAGCGTTTTCAATGCAGGCCCGAACAATGGGGAGCCACAGGGCGAAGGCGTCATTCTGCGCGGCGTCGGCAATTTCGCCGAGTTTCCGATCTACCAAGGCAGTCTGGTCACGCTGGAGGCCTCCAATGTGGCCGGCGGCGCCATTGAACTCTGGGGCCGCAGTCGCCTCAATATCGCTGCCGATACCATTGTCGCTGCCATCAAGACCGGCGGCAGCTTCGGCAACCCGCAACTCGCCGACGACACGCAATCGGTCACTGTCGTCAACCAGGGCCGCATCACCGGCCTTGTCCAGTTCGGTGTCGGCGACGATGTCCTCGACGGTGCCAACAGCCTCGCGGCTCTGGTCGCCATCGGCGGCGCCGGCAATGATCGCCTGACCGGCGGTGCCTTCGACGATCGGCTGGAAGGCGGCCTCGGCGGCGACACCCTCATCGGCGGTGGCGGCAACGACAGCCTCGATGGCGGTGCAGCGGCCGACACGCTTGACGGTGGCAGCGGCAATGACCGCCTCAGCGGCGGTACTGGCAACGACAGTTATGTCGTCGACTCCCAGGCCGACCTCATCTTCGAAAACCCCGGCGAGGGCACCGACAGCGTCACCGCATCCACCGGTTTCTACCTCTACGCCAATGTCGAAAACCTCACCCTGGATGCCGCCGCAGGCGATATCTTCGGTGTCGGCAACGATCTCGGCAACACCATCACCGGCAATGGCGGCTCCAACCTTTTGATCGGCGGAGCCGGCGACGATATAATTTTCGGCGATTCCGGCATCGACGCCCTGTTCGGCGAAACCGGCGACGACAGCCTCAATGGCGGTGCCGGCATCGATTATATCGTCGGCGGCGCCGGTAACGATGTCGTCAGCGGCAATGCCGACGCCGATGCCCTTTATGGCGAAGATGGCGACGACCTCCTGATCGGCGGCGCAGATTTCCAGACCGATATTCTTGTCGGCGGCAATGGCAATGATCTCCTCAACGCCAATTCAGGCCTTGGCGACTATGATCTCATCGACGGCGGCGCCGGAGACGACACCTATCTGGTCGATACCCCCGCTGACCTCACCTTTGAAGCGTTGAACGGCGGCACGGATACGGTTCGCGCCAACATCAACGGCGCCGGTTACTATCTTTACGCCAACACTGAAAACCTCATCCTCGACGGTCAAACCCCCTTCGGCGTCGGCAACGAACTCGCCAACCAACTGACCGGCAACGCCATCTCCAACTACCTCCTTGGTGGCGCCGGCAACGACACGCTCAACGGCAAGGCCGGTAACGACGTGCTGTTCGGCGAATCCGGCGCCGACACGTTCATCTTCGAACGCGGCACCGGCGGCGATGTCATCGGTGATTTCCAGGCAGGCGTGGACAAGATCAGCCTCACCGGCCTCGGCTTCACCAGCTATGCTCAGTTGCAGGCCAATTTCGTCGAAGTCGCCGGCACCACCGCCATCAACCTGGGACAGGGCGATTTCATCGTCCTCAACGGCGTTACCAACGCAGCCCTGACCGCTGCCGACTTCATCCTCGGATAAGGACCCAAAATGGCCACCTTCAACGGCAGCAACGGCGACGATATCTATACCGGCGGCACTGAGGACGATCTCATCCGCGGCAACGGCGGCAATGATGAACTCAGCGGCGGCGACGGCAGCGATCGCATCGAAGGCGGCACCGGCGCCGATATTCTCAATGGCGGCAACGGCAGCGATTTCCTCACCTCCTACATCGCCGATGGTGCCTTCAACCAATATCCTTATGACAGCTCGATATCCCTCGATAACGACGCCGAACGCGACACGCTCAATGGCGGTGACGGCGACGACTATATCGCGGCAGGCTTTGGCGACACCATCAGCGGCGGCGCCGGCTACAACAAATTGTTCATCAGCTTCCTCGGCGCCAGCGGCGGCGTCACCGCAGACTTTTCGCAACAGGCCCAGGGCGGATCGATAACCGTCGGCGGCGCTACAATCTCGGGCATCACCCAGACGGTCAATATCCAGGGCAGCAATTTCGACGACAACATCACTTCGGTCGGCAGCTACTACGGCTTTTCCAAACTCTACGGCAACGCCGGCAATGATCGCCTTGTCGCCGATTATTACACAAATCTCATTGATGGCGGCACCGGCAACGACGTTCTCGACGGTCGCATCAGCCAATATCTCAACCTCGTCGAAGGCGGCGATGGTGACGACACCATCTACACCAACGCCAACACTTTTGCCCGCGCCAGTGGCGGCGCCGGCAACGACACCATCTTTGCCCATGGCGAAATCAGCGGCGGCACCGGCAACGACGCCATCACCGTCAACCCGAGTTACTATGGCGGCATCGTCAACGGTGATGACGGCGACGACAGCATCACGGGTTCCTATAACGCCAACAACATCTTCGGCGGCGCCGGAGCGGACATCATCCGCGGCGGCGATGGCGACGATACCCTCGGGAGCGCAGGCACCCTCGGCGGCGGCAGCACGATCGCCAGCCCGGATTTCGGCTCCGATCGCGATCAGCTTTTCGGCGATATCGGCAACGACACCCTCTCGATCGGCTTTGGCGACGATGCCGACGGCGGTGACGGCAACGACACGTTGCGCATCACCTTCACCGGCGCCAGCACCGGCATCGCCTTTGATTCCACCGGCATCGCCACAGGCGCCACCACCATCGTGCCCGGCGGCGGCACCATCAAGAACATCGAAACCCTCACCGCCGTCATCGGCACCAGTTTCGCCGACAGTTTCACCATCGCCACCATGTCGTCGCTGCTCGTCGTCGAAGGCGGCAACGGCGACGACACCCTCACCTCCAACCGCAGCTCGGTGCAGTTCGAAGGGCAGGATGGCGACGATCGCTTCATCAGCGGCGCCGCCGGCGACACCTTCAACGGCGGCAACGGCAGCGACACGGTGGACTATCGCAACTATGCCGTTGGCGTGTCGGTCAAACTCGGAACCACCGGCCCCGGCGGCGACCAACTCTCCAGCGTCGAAAACATCGCCGGCACCGCGCAGAACGACGTGCTCGAAGGCGATGCCGGCAACAACCGCCTCGAAGGTGGCGCCGGTGACGATATGCTCATCGGCAATGCCGGCGACGATCTGCTGTTCGGCGGCACCGGCAACGACGTCCTGATCGGCGGCAGCGGCAGCGACGCTTATTATGTCGACAGCCAGTCCGACATCATCATCGAGACCAGCTATTTTGACGGTGCCGATACCGCCTGGTCCACCACCAGCTATTATCTCTACGCCTTTGTCGACACGCTGTATCTCTACGACAGCGCCGGCAGCGCCTTCGGTGTCGGCAACGACGAAAGCAACATCATCTACGGCAACGCCTCCAGCAATCTGCTCCTCGGCGGCAGCAACGACGACTTGCTCTACGGCTATGGCGGCAACGACCAATTGTTCGGCGAAAGCGGCAATGACCAGCTCTATGGTTTCGCCGATATCGACTATCTCGCAGGCGGCGCCGGCAACGACAGCCTCTATGGCGGCGATGCCCCCGACGCCCTCTACGGCGAGGACGGCAACGACGCACTGTTCGGCGGCAACAGCTTCGACACCGATATTCTCGTCGGCGGCAACGGCGACGATATCCTTTACGCCAACTCCGGCCTCGGCGACTACGACCTCATCGATGGCGGCGCCGGCAACGACACCTATTACGTCGATACCCCGGACGATCTCACCTTCGAGGCCTTGAACGGCGGCACCGATGTCATCGTCGCCAACATCATCGGCGCCGGCTACTACCTTTATGCCAACACCGAAAATCTCATCCTCGCCGGCACAACGCCCTTCGGCGTCGGCAACGAACTCGACAACAGCATCGCCGGCAACGCCATCGGCAATTATCTTCTCGGCGGCGCCGGCAATGATGTCCTCAACGGCAAGGGTGGCAACGACGTGCTCTTTGGCGAATCCGGCGCCGATCTTTTCGTCTTTGATCGCGGCACCGGCGGCGATGTCATCGGCGACTTCCAGACCGGCGTCGATCGCATTCAACTCACCGGCCTCGGCTTCGCCAATTTCGCCGCCCTGCAAACCGCCTTCGTCGAAGTCGCCGG
>JANPEP010000080.1:0-1777 GCA_031422995.1 Polymorphobacter sp.
TGATTCCGGCCTTCCGTGCTTCCGCCGTCCAGCGGGTTTTTTCCGCCGGATCGACAACAAGGATCATTCGTGCGGTGCTGGCCATGGAGCGCTCCTCATCATATGCCAGCATATATATAACTTAGCGGGAGCCCCGCAAGCCCTCAATCCTTGGCACGCTCCACATACCCCGAATCCTCGGTGTTGATCACGATCCGCGTCCCCACATCAATATGCGGCGGCACCATCACCCGCGCACCATTCTCCATCGTCGCCGGCTTGTAACTCGATGAAGCCGTCTGCCCCTTCACCACCGGTTCCGTCGCCACAATCATCATGCTCACCCGCGACGGCAGCGTGATCGACACCGGTTTGTCCTCGAACATCAGCAACTGGCACTCGGCATTTTCCTGCAACCACACCGCGTCATCGCCCAGCATCGCCGCGGTCACGCTCACCTGGTCGTAATTCTCGTTGTTGATGAAAATGTACGCCTCGCCTTCCTTGTACAGGTAGTTGTGGCTCACTTCCTCCACGAACGCGCGTTCCAGCCCTTCGCCGGTCTTCACCGTGATCACCGTCTTCACGCCATCCGAAATCCGCCGCATCTCCACCGTCGTCGTCGGTGTGCCCTTGCCCGGGCGGAAACTGTCGGCCTTCAACACCACATACAGCGCATTGTCATGCTCAAGCACATTGCCCTTGCGCACATTGCTGGCGATAACCTTGACCATCAAAAAGCCCCTTGCATCGGAAACGCCGCGCATCCCCGTAAACTTGCGCTCCTAGCGGCCAAGCGACCAAAGGCCAAGCTCCCGCATCCGAAAGCCCCCGCCATGACCCCCGCCTACTGGCACCGCGACGCCCACACCGATCGCCGCCCCCTCCTCATCGCCCGCAACCAGGTCAAAACTGCCCTGCGCCACTGGTTCGCCGCGCAACAGTTCACCGAAGTCGAATGCGGCGCCCTCCAAATCTCCCCCGGCAACGAAACCCACCTCCACGCCTTCGCGTCCGAATGGCAACCCGAAGGCGCCCCCCCCCAAACCCGCTACCTCCACACCTCCCCCGAATTCGCCGCCAAGAAACTCCTCGCCGCCGGCGAAACCCGCATCGTCGATTTCGCCCGCGTTTGGCGCAACCGCGAATCCGGCCCCCTGCACGCCCCTGAATTCACCATGATCGAATGGTATCGCACAAAAGCCCCCTGGATCGACGTCATGGCCGATGCCGTCGCCCTCTGCCGCACCGCCCTAACCGCCGCCGGACGCACCCACTTCACCTGGCGCGAGCAGACCTGCGACCCCATGACCGAACCCGAAGTCCTCACCCTCACCCAGGCTTTCGCCCGCCACGCCAACCTCGATCTCATCCCCCTGCTCGACAACTGCGACGCCCTCGCCGCCGCCACCGCCTCCCTCGGCATCACCGTCGCCCCCGACGACAATTGGTCCGACCTGTTCAGCAAGATCATCGTCACCCGCATCGAGCCGCATCTCGGTCACGGCCGCCTCACCCTGCTCACCGAATATCCCATCGCCGAAGCCGCGCTCGCCCGCCCCTGTCCCGCCGATCCCCGCTTCGCCGAACGCTTCGAAATGTATGCCTGCGGTGTCGAGCTCGCCAACGGCTTCGGCGAACTCACCGATGCCGCCGAACAACGCCGCCGTTTCACCGCCGACATGGACGAAAAACACCGCCTCTACGGCGTCCGCTACCCCATCGACGAAGACCTGCTATCCGCCCTCGCCTTCATGCCCCCCGCCAGCGGCGTCGCCCTCGGCTTCGAACGCCTCGC
>JANPEP010000081.1:0-9134 GCA_031422995.1 Polymorphobacter sp.
ACCGCCATTGGTCGAACTGCGAATCGACAACGGTGAAGGCCCCGTCGGCCCCGGCCTGCCATCGGGCACCGTCGGCGAAGTCTGCATCCGCACCGCCTGCAACTGCCGCGGCTATTGGAACAAGCCAGAGGCAACGCTCGCGGCCTTCCCCGGCAACGGCTGGTTCCGCTCCGGCGATCTCGGCTATCTCGACGAGGACGACTATCTGTTCATCGTCGATCGCAAGAAAGACATCATCATCCGCGGCGGCGAGAACATCAGCTGCCAGGAAGTCGAAGCCGCGCTTTACACCCACCCCGCCGTCGCCGAAGCCAGCGTCTTTGGCCTCCCCGATGAACGCCTCGGCGAAATCGTCGGCGCCGTCGTCTATGCCAAACCCGGCGCCGCGCTCGAAGCCGATGCCCTGCATGATTTCGTCGCCCGCGATCTTGCCGCCTTCAAAGTGCCGGCCCGCCTGTGGATCTCCACGGAACAACTGCCAAAGCTCGGCTCGGGCAAGATAGACAAAGTCGCGCTGCGGACGCATTATCGTGCTGTCCACGCAGGAAAGGCCGCCTGAGATGTTCACCACCATGCTCGAGGGCACCCAGGAAGACTGGAGCCACATCGCCCAGGAACATATGAAGCACCAGGTGTCGGCAGCCCCGGCACAGATTATGGAATCGCTGGCTCGCCTCGCCAGCATCGAAGTCGGCTTCGGCGCCAACCAGCTCGAACACAGCCTGATGACCGCCACGCTGGCGCGCCAGGACGGCGCGTCTGACGAGGAAGTCGTCACCGCGCTCTGCCACGATCTCGGCAAGCTGATGAGCATCCCCAACCACGGCGCCATCGCTGCCGAAATCCTCAAACCCTATGTCTCGGACGACCTTTATCACGCGGTCAAATGGCACCAGGATTTCCAGGGCCGCTATTATTACGAATATCTCGGCAAATCCAAGGACATGCGCGACCGCTTCAAGGACGAGCCATGGTTCGCCACCGCCGAAAAACTCGTCGACCGCTGGGACGCCCCGGCCTTCGATCCCGATTTCAAGGCCGACAGCCTCGCCAGTTTCGAACCCGAAGTGACCAAGGTGTTTTCGCGCCCGGTCCGGGCCTACTGACACCGCGCTCACCGTTGACGCTATTGCAAACAATTATCATTTGCGTCATAGCAACCCCTGCGTTTCCAGGGGCGAACCATTGTCGATCAGAAAAATTGCGCTGCTGGGGATTGCGGCGGCAATAACGGCTGCGATGCTGGTGCCAACGGCAGCGCAGGCCGACGAAAGCCTGTGGATTTATACAAAGGGTTCCGAAACCCTGCCCAAGGGCAAGACCGAGCTGAAGTTCAAGGGGATTTCAAAGCGCGGAAAGGCCGATTCTGACTATGTTTTCAACGATCTGCGTTTCGAAGTCGAACACGGCGTCACCAACCGGCTAACGCTTTATGGCGAGATTATCGTCTTCAACCACAATTATTCGACAACAAATCCCGACCTCCAGCCGTTCTACGATACCCAGGGCGGCGAAGGCGGCCGCTTCCGCAACACCGCGATTGGCGGCTTCGAGCTTGGCGGAAAATACAATATCCTCAGCCCCTACAAGGACCCGATCGGCCTTTCCACGACACTGGCCTATGATCATCGGTTCAAATATCGGATCGACGGTGCCGACATCAATCAGGACTCGATCGAATTCTCGATCCAGTTCCAGAAAAACCTGTTTAACGATCAACTGATCCTGGCCTTCTCGCCCAAGATCGAATGGGAACACCGGCTTTCGCCAGGGATCGAGGAAAAGGAAATCTCGCTCGATCTCGCTGCCGGCATCTCATATCGGTTCGCCCCCAAATGGTTCATCGGCGCCGAATTCCGACACCAGTCGGATTATCTCAGCCCGCTCGACACAACCACCGGCGAATATGATCCCAATCTCAGGCCGACCAATTTCCCCTTCGATTTCGGCAGCCAGTACCAGAACGGCAATTACGCCGGCCCGACAATCCATTACGCTGCAAAGGATTGGTGGGCGACAGCCGGTATCCTGTGGCAATTTGCCGGCGGTGGCACCTATGCCTTCAACCGCGATGGCCGGAATGTCGATGAACATGAAAAAGTTCATATCGGCCTGATTCTCGCAACCGAGTTTTAACCACCAATGCAACGCCGCACCTTCATGACCGCCCTGCCGATCGGCTTGCTGCTCAACGGCCAGGCCGCGCGCGCCACAACCTATTTCACTGCGGAAACCGTGCGTCTGGCGCTGTTTCCCGGCGCCACCCATTTTACCGATCGCTCGCTCGTCCTGTCGAAACCGCAGATGGCTGCCATCGCCAAGGCGTCCGGCTCACGCGGTGCCACGCCGCAGCTTGTCGCGGCAGACGCGATCGGCCCCGGCGGCAAACTCGGCACGCTTTTGATCGACAAGGTCTATGGCAAGCACGAATTCATCACCTATGCGCTGGCCCTTGATCCGGCTGGCGCGGTCAAGGGCCTTGAAATCATGGATTACCGCGAATCCTATGGCGACGAGATCCGGTTGCCGAAATGGCGCGCCCAATTTGCCGGAAAATCATCGGGCGATCCGCTGAAAATCGACAAGCAGATCAAGAACATCTCGGGCGCAACACTGTCGTGCGTGCACGTCACCGAAGGGGTCGCTCGCCTGCTCGCCACCTATGCCACCGTCTTGCAGCACGCCTGAACCCATGGCGGCCGACGCCCTCATCCGCCGCGCCCGGCCCTTGCTCGGCACCATCGTCGAAATCGCCGTAGACCCTGAATCAACGTGCGCCATCGAAGCGGGCTTTGCGATCATCCGGCACATTCACGAACGCATGTCGTTCCATGATGCCGGCAGCGACCTTGCCCGGCTGCGCGCCATGCCCGCCATGGCCGTCTGCGCCGTCGATCCCCAGACCTTGGCGGTGCTGCGTATCGCTGCCGACTTGCACCGCCAATCGAACGGCCTGTTCGATATCACCATCGGGCGGGCTCTGGTGCGCGGCGGCTTCCTGCCGCGCCAGGGCGTGTCGCATCTCAACCATTATTGCGGCACCGCAGCCGATATCGAAATCCGGGGTGATGGCCGGATATGCCTCCACCGGCCCGTGCTGATCGATCTTGGCGGCATCGCCAAAGGTCATGCCGTGGATTGCGCCGTCGCGGCGCTGCAGGCCGCCGGTGCAAGGCGCGGCATCGTCAACGCCGGCGGCGACCTCCGGGTGTTTGGTGATCACGCCGCCGCAATCGAAATCCGGCAGGCCGATGGCCAATTGTCGCTGCCGTTCCGGCTTCGCGATGCCGCCATCGCCAGCTCCGAAAACCGCCGCAACCGCCGCCACCGGCAGGGCCGCATTGAAACCCCGCACATCGGCCCCAACCGCACCGGCATTGCCATCGACCACACGATCAGCGTCATCGCCAGCACCGCCATCATTGCCGACGCCATGACCAAGGTGGCGATGGTCGATACCGCCATCGCCAATCATATCCTCGCCCACCATGATGGCCATGTTGTCGCCCCGGCCCAGCGGCTTGCCGCCTGATGGCCAACACTCGCTCCGCCCGCCTCGCCCGATGGCAAATCCTGATGCTGACGATCAGCGGCGGGACCTTGTGGATCAGCGGCGCTGCCTGGCTGCTGCTGCATTACTTCGGTCAACTTCAGGGCGACTTCGGTGTCGAAACCAACCCACTCGAACCCTGGTTCCTGCGGCTCCACGGGCTGGTGCTGATTCCGGCGCTGCTGGGATTTGGCGGCCTGTTCGTCGTCCACATTCCCAAGGGCTGGAAAGACACCAGCCAGCGCGTCGCCGGCACGGCACTCACCAGCCTCGTCGCGATCCTGATTCTCTCCGGCTACCTGCTCTATTATGCCGGCAACGAAACCCTGCGTGACTGGACCAGCCTTTGTCATTGGGGGCTTGGCCTTGCCGTGCCGCTGGTCTTCATCTGGCATTATCTCGGGCGTCGTTCCCGAACCGGGCGGCCGGCGCGGCCCTGACGCCTATTCCCCAACCGGCTCCGGATAATAATCACCCTCCGCCCGGTCGGCGAACTTGGTAATCGACTTGTGGAACGTCAGCGGCACCGAACCCGTCGATCCATGGCGCTGCTTGGCGACGATAACCTCGGCGAGACCAAAGATTTTCTCGGCCTTCTCCCGCCATTTCAGATGCTTGTCGGCTTCTTCCGGATCAGGCTGCTTCAACGCGTGGTAATATTCCTCGCGATAAACGAACAACACGATATCGGCGTCCTGCTCGATGGTGCCCGATTCGCGCAAATCCGACAGCTGCGGCCGCTTGTCCTCCCGCGCCTCCACGGCGCGGCTCAATTGCGAAAGCGCCAGCACCGGCACCTGCAATTCCTTGGCCAGCGTCTTCAAGCCCCGCGTAATCTCCGAAATTTCCTGCACGCGATTCTCGGCGCCATTCTTGGCCGATCCCTGCAACAGCTGGAGGTAATCGACAACAATCACGCCAATGTCGCGCTGCCGCTTCAACCGCCGCGCCCGGGTCCGCAGCGCTGCAATCGAAAGCGCCGGCGTATCGTCGATATACAGCGGCAAATTGGTCAGATCCCCCGCCGCCCGCGCCAGCCGGTTGAACTCGTCCTGCGAAATCTTGCCCATGCGCAACGCTTCACTGTTCACCCCCGATTGCTCGGCGAGCACGCGCGTCGCCAGCTGGTCCGACGACATTTCCAGGCTGAAAAACGCCACCGCCGCGCCGCTGGATTTCTCGCCCTCGATGCCGCGCGCCTGGTCCTGGATAAACCGTTGCGCACAGGCAAAGGCGATGTTCGTCGCCAGCGCCGTCTTGCCCATCGCTGGACGCCCGGCCAGAATCACCAGATCGGACTTGTGCAACCCGCCAATCTTCTCGTTCAGCGCGTTCAGGCCCGTCGTATAGCCCGACAAATGCCCGCCGGATTTCATCGCCCGGTCGGCCATCTCGATGGCCTCGCGCGTCGCCTGGCCAAAGGTTTTCACCGCTCCGGCCACTTCCCCGGCCTCGGCCACCTTGTAAAGCGCCATTTCGGCCGCCTCGATCTGGCCCAATGGCGCCACATCGGTCGATGTGTCCGCCGCGCTGATCGCCATCTCGCGGCCGACCCGAATCAATTCGCGCAACAACGCCAGGTCATAAATCTGCTGGGCAAAATCCTTCGCCGCGATCAACGCCCCGGAATGTTGCGTCAACCCCGCCAGATACGCCGGCCCACCCATCTCGATCATCGCCGGATCGGCCTCGAACAAAGGCTTCAACGTCACCGGCGTCGCCGCCATCTTGCGGTCGTTCAACCGCAGGATCGCATCATAAATCCGCCCGTGCAGCCCCTCGGCGAAATGATGCGACGCCAGTCGCATCATCACATCCTCAACCCGCCGGTTGTCGATCATCAACGCACCCAACAGCGCCGCCTCGGCCTCCAGATTCTGCGGCAAGGTGGCAGCATCGGCGGGGGTTTCGACGACGCGAAGGGGGGTTGCAGCAATCATCATTCTATTGTCGCGCATCGAGAGTCGGGGAGCAATGCGGGGCAGCAAATTGCCTGGGGGTTGAGCTGTGGAAAAGCCGGTATAAAAGCCTCCGGCGGGCAGGGCCTGAGGCGCGGCCCGCCGGAGGCACGGGAACGGCCCGCCGGAGGCTCTTCGTGACTTTCTGCTGACCACCCGCTAGACGCTCCCGCGTGTCGACCATCCCCACCAAACAAGCCCGCTCCGTTGCCCGCCTCGGCGCCGTCCAGGCGCTGTATCAGCGCGAGATGAACGGCGACTCCGTGCCAAAGCTCCTCCACGAATTCCACAACCATCGCCTCGGCCAGGAAATCGAGGGCGCCGATTATGCCGAGGCCGACACGGCGTTGTTCGACGATGTCGTCACCGGCGTCGCGGCGCGGCAGGACGAACTGGATGGGCTGATCACCGCCGCACTCGCCACCGGCTGGAGCATGGACCGGCTCGACAAGCCGATGCGGGCGCTGCTCCGCGCCGCATCCTACGAGCTTGTGGCCCGTGCCGATATCGCCGCCGCCACCATCATCGATGAATATATCGACGTCAGTCACGCCTTCCACGACGACAAGAAAGCCAAGTTCGTCAACGCCCTGCTCGACACCGTCGCTCGCCGGGTGCGCGGCTGAAAATGACCGGCGCCGCCAGCCTTTCATGACCGAGCGCGACTTCATCGCCTCGCTGCTCGTCCCGCTCGCCACCAACGCCGCTGCCCGCGGCCTCGCCGATGATGCCGCCGTCTGGACGCCGCCGCTGGGCCGCGATCTCGTCCTCACCCATGATGTCCTCGCCTGCGGGGTGCATTACCTCCCCACCGATCCGCCCTCCGACATCGCCTGGAAACTCCTCGCGGTGAACCTCTCCGATCTCGCCGCCATGGGCGCCACCCCCGCCGGCGTGCTCATGGGCCTCGCACTCTCCCCCGCCGAGGACGATTCCTGGCGCACCGCCTTCACCGCCGGCCTCGCCCGCGCCATGGCGCACTTCGGCGTCGCGCTGTGGGGCGGCGACACCGTCACAGGGGTTGATCGCGCCGTCCTCGGCCTCACCGCCATCGGCCATGTCGAGCCCGGCTGCGCCCTCCCGCGCAACGGCGCCACCCCCGGCGACGACATCTGGGTCTCCGGCACCATCGGCGATGCCGGCCTCGGTCTCGCCATCGCCCGCGGAGATACCCCCCCCGACAAGCGCCTGCTCAAACGTTTCCGCCGCCCGGAACCCCGCCTGGCACTCGGCCGCGCCCTCCCCGGCCTCGCCACCGCCTGCATGGACGTCTCCGACGGCCTGCTCATCGATGCCGATCGCCTCGCCCGCGCCAGCAGCGCAAGCCTCGACATCGACCTTGCGACCGTGCCGATCACCGGCACAAACGCCCTCGCCGCCGCCACCGCCGGCGACGATTACGAACTGCTGTTCACCGCCCCGCAATCCCACGCCGGCGATATCGAAACTGCCGCCACCAAGGCCCGCACCCCCGTCACCCGCATCGGCCGCGTCACCGCCGGGCTTGGCGTCAGGGCGCTCGGCCCCGGCGGCACCGATATCACGCCGGCACGCCTCGGCTGGGAGCATTGATGCTGGACACACTGCCCTTCGACTATGCCCCGGTAATGATCGTCGAAGGCCATATCGGCGCCGGCCGCCATGACCTGCGCAACATCGCCATCGTCATCGATACCGGTGCCGCCGGCCCCTTCCCGGTGTTCGTCTCCACCCGTCTCGGCAAGAAGCTCAAACTCATCCAGGCTCCCGAAGTCCTGCCGCCCCCCGGCTCCAGCATCGGCGCCAACGCCCCCGGCTATCGCGCCGCCCGCGTCGATCGCTTCGCCCTTGGCCCCATTGCCCTCACCAACATCCCCGTCGCCGTCACTCCGGTGCTCGAAGGGCTTTCGGCAAACCTTGGCCACCGCATCGATGCCATCGTCGGCGCCACCTTCCTCCACCCCCTCACCATCGCCATCGATTTCCCCGGCCAGACCATCGATCTTGCCGCCGCCCCCGGCCCCGCCGCCATCGCCCAGAAACTGCGCTTCGCCCCGGCAAAACCGCTCATCCTCGTCACTGCCAGCATCAACGGCATCGGCCCCTTCACCATGGAACTCGATACCGGCGCTTCGATCACCAGCCTGTCGCCCGCAGCGGCCAAACGCGCCGGCGTCGCCATCACCGGCCAAAACCTGCTCACCGGCGCCGGCGGCACCATCACCATCGGCACCGGCAGCGCCACGGTCATCAGCGGCGGCATCACCCGCAAACTCGCCAACGTCAGCATCACCGCCGCCATCGACGATATCGCCCGCACCGCCGGCACCCCCATAGATGGCATCATCGGGCTCGATTGGCTGCACCGCACCCGCATCATCATCGATGGCCCCGGCCAACGCTGGTGGGTGACCAGACCCGAGGCGTGACGGCGTAACGCTTGCTATCACCGATAGCCTTTGCCATGACGGCGCGACAAAGAACCGCGCGGTCGCCGGAACGGGGCAACGCCGACGCGGGCGCATCCAAGGGGCCAGCATCCTATGAACGTCGTTCTGATCGCCATTTTCTGCGGCATTGCCGCCGTGCTCTACGGCATCATCACCTCGCGGCAGGTGCTCGCCGCCTCCCCCGGCAACGCCCGGATGCAGGAAATCGCCAAGGCCATTCAGGAAGGCGCCGGCGCCTATCTCACCAAACAATACACCGCCATCGGCATCGTCGGCGTCATCGTCGCCATCCTGGTCTTCGTATTGCTCGGCACCATTCCGGCCATCGCCTTCGTGCTCGGCGCCGTGCTCTCCGGCCTCACCGGCTTCATCGGCATGAATATCTCGGTCCGTGCCAACGTCCGCACGGCAGAGGCGGCACGCGGCTCGCTCCAGGGCGGGCTCACCATGGCCTTCCGCTCCGGCGCCGTCACCGGCATGCTCGTCGCCGGCCTCGCCCTCCTCGCCATCGCCGGTTATTTCTACGCGCTCACATCGTCGGGCCTCGAACCCACCAGCCGCGCCGTCGTCAACGCGCTGGTCGCGCTCAGCTTCGGTGCTTCGCTCATCTCGATCTTCGCGCGCCTCGGCGGCGGCATCTTCACCAAGGCGGCCGACGTCGGCGCCGACATGGTCGGCAAGAACGAACTCGGCTTCGATGAAGATGATGATCGCAACCCCGGCGTCATCGCCGATAACGTCGGTGACAACGTCGGTGATTGCGCCGGCATGGCCGCCGATCTGTTCGAAACCTATGTCGTCACCATCGGCGCCACCATGGTCCTCGTCGCGCTGTTGATCAGCGGCCCCGATGCGGCCTCGCTGATGAAGCTGCCGCTGCTCGCCTGCGGCGTCTGCATCCTCACCTCGATCATCGGCACCTATTTTGTCCGCCTCGGCAACGGCTCGATCATGGGCGCGCTCTACAAGGGGCTGCTCGTCACCGGCCTGCTCTCCATCCCGGCGCTGTGGTTCGCCACCGCTGCCATCTTCCCCGATATGAACGCCATCATCGGTGCCGATCCGCTGGCCCTCGCTGCGGGTGAAACCGTCACCGTTGCCGGCGTCGTCGGCGGCTTCTCCGGCCGGGCCTTGTTCTACTGCATGCTCGTCGGCCTCGCCGTCACCGCGCTCATCGTCTGGATCACCGAATATTAC
>JANPEP010000082.1:0-38219 GCA_031422995.1 Polymorphobacter sp.
GTGCCGTTCGGCAAGATCGCGATTCCGCGCGAGGGCACCGATGTGACGATCGTCGGGCTGGGGATGTCAGTGCATGAAGGACTGAAGGCGGCGGACGAGCTTCAGAAGGAAGGAATTTCGGCGCAGGTCGTTGATTTGCGCAGCCTTTCGCCGCTTGATCGGGACGGGATTTTTGCGGCGGTGAAAAAGACCGGGCGGTTGATCGTCGCCGATGAGGATTATCTGAGTTACGGGGTGTCCGGCGAGATCATCGCTTCGGTGGTGGAGCGTGACCCGACGGTGTTGCGCTCGCCTCCCGTGCGGGTGTGTACGCCGGATATTCCCATTCCCTTTGCCCGCTCCATGGAGCAGGCGATCCTGCCACTTGCCGGCCGGATTGCCGATGCCGCTCGAAAGATTTGCAAATGACCGAAGTGCGCGTGCCGCTCGATTTGTGGGCCGAGGATGACAAGACCGGGTCGATCGTCGTCTGGCTGTATCCCGATGGGGCGGCGGTGAAGGAGGGCGATCTGATCGCCGAAATCCTGGTCGAGAAGACCACGCTGGAGCTTTATGCGCCGGCGACGGGGACGTTGCAGATCAATGTCGAGCCCGAAGTGGTGATCGACAAGGGCCAGCTTGTGGCGACGATTGTTTGAGCGTTTTGGTATTTTAGGAGAGATACGATGGATCTCAAGCTCAAAGGGCTGAATGCGCTGGTTGTCGGCGGCAGCAAGGGGATCGGCCGGGCGTGTGTGCGGTTGTTTGCGGCGGAAGGTGCCAATGTGGCGTTTTGTGCGCGCGGCGGCGAGGCGGTGGACACGCTCTCGGCGGAAATGGCGGGCAGCGGCGTGAAGGTTCATGCCGGCGCCATCGATGTTGCCGGCGACAAGGCGGCGTTCAAGGCCTGGGTTGATGGCGCGGCGGCAGCGATGGGGGGAATCGACATTGTCGTGACCTGCGTGACCGCCAGCGGCATGAAGTTCGACGAGGACGGATTCCGGCAGAATTTCGAGATCGATGTTATCGGCACCTATCGGTCGATCGAAGCGGCGATGCCGCATCTGAAGGCGAGCAGCCATGCGTCGGTGGTCAATATCGCCAGCATTGCGGCGATGGAGGAATTCGGCGGACCGCAGAGCTTCAACAGCATGAAGACGGCGACCATCGTTTACCTGTCGCAACTGGTGCACGCGCACCATGACGTGCGGTTCAACAGCGTGTCGCCGGGGCCGATTTACGAGAAGGACGGCGTTTGGGGCTGGGTCGAGGCCAATATGCCGGAGATTTTCGCAGCAACGCCCAAGGGGATCCCGGCCGGCCGTTATGGGACGCCGGAGGAAGTGGCCGCCGCGGTGGCGTATCTGTCCTCACCGGTGGCGGGGTTTGTGAACGGGACGAACCTGGTGATTGATGGCGGGACGACGAAAAGGGTGCAGTTTTAGCGGCCCTTGAAATCGGGGGTGCGTTTTTCGCGATAGCTGGCGAAGGCTTCGCGGAAATCTTCGGTTCCGGTGGCGAGGTCCTGTTCCTTGTCGGCGGCGATGAAGCCGACATCATAGCTGTCGTCCATTGCCGTCCAGATCTGCGCCTTCATCGCTGCCAAGGCGCGTGGAGCGGAGAAGGCGGCGATGTTACGGGCATATTCGGTGACGTGCGGCATCAGCGCGTCATCATCGAGGACGGCGTTGACGACGCCGAGGCGTTCGGCTTCGGCGCCATCGAAGCGGCGAGCGGAATAGAGCAGATCGGCGGCGCGGGCGGTGCCGATGAGGCGGGACAGCAGCCAGGCCGAGCCTTTTTCGCCGGGGACGCCGATGCGGGCGAAGGTGGCGTTGAGTAGCGCCGAGCGCGCGGCGAAGCGGATGTCGCAATGCAGCGAGAGGATGAAGCCCCAGCCGAACGCCGGGCCATTGATGGCGGCGATGGTCGGCTTGCGGCTGGTGATGAGGGTGTTCCAGCCGCCGGAGAAGAAGCGCGCCATGTCGGGACCGACATCATCACCCCATTGCGGGGTGATGCCGGGATGGGTGACGACGCGGCTGCCGGCGCCGGCACCGATGAGGCCGAGATCGAGCCCGGCACAAAAACCGCGGCCGGTGCCGGTGATGACGATGACGCGGACCGCCGGATCGGCCGCGGCCTGGGCGGTGTGATGGAAAAAGCTGCTGAGCATATCGGGCGTCAGCGCGTTGAGCTTGTCCGGCCGATTGAAGGTGATGGTCGCGACGGTGTCTGCAACGCTGTAGAGAATGTCGGTCATGCGGCGAACCGAGCGAGGCGTTCGCGGATGATGCTGTCCGCCTCGGCCATGATGCCGTCGATGAGCTGCTTGCAGGTCGGGATGTCGTGGATGAGGCCGACGACCATGCCGCACGACCAGGCGCCGGCCTCCATTGTGCCTTCGGTCATGATCTTGGGATAGACGCCAGCGACTTCGGGCAGGATGTCCTGAATGGTGATCTTGTCGCCCAGCTCCTTTTCCTTGGCGAGCAGGCGTTCGACCGCGGCATTGTTGAGCACGCGTTCGGTGTTGCGCAGCGGCCGCATGACGAGGCGTGTGTCAAGCTCGGTGGCCGCGACGATGGCGTTCTTGACGTTGATGTGGACGGGCGCTTCGGTGGTGGCGATGAAGCGGGTGCCCATGTTGACACCATCAGCACCCATTGCCAGCGCGGCGACGAGTTGCTTGCCATTGGCGACGCCGCCCGAGGCGACGAAGGGGATTTTGAGTTCTTCGGCGGCACGGGGGAGGAGGATGAAATTGGGCACATCATCCTCGCCGGGGTGGCCGCCGCATTCGAAGCCATCGACCGAAACCGCGTCACAGCCGATGGATTCCGCTTTCAACGAGTGGCGGACCGAGGTGCATTTGTGGATGACCTTGATGCCATTTTCCTTGAGGATCGGCAGCCATTTCACCGGGTTGTTGCCGGCGGTTTCGACGATCTTGATGCCGCCATCGATGATGGCCTGGATGTAGCCAGGGTAATCCGGCGAGGCAAAGCCGGGGAGGAAGGTGAGGTTCACGCCGAACGGCTTGTCGGTCATGGTGTGGCAGCGGGCGATTTCGGCGGCGAGTTTTTCGGGTGTCGACTGGGTGAGGCCGGTGATGATGCCAAGGCCGCCGGCGTTGGAGACCGCGGCGGCCATTTCGGCGAAGCCGACATAGTGCATGCCGCCCTGGATAATCGGGTGCTGGATGCCGAACATTTCGGTGATGCGTGTTTTCATGACTGTCTCCCCAAGCGTTTCGCAATTGCTAGAGGGTTGGATGCCGGGCGGCAACGGGGGTTTATACGAGGTCGCGCCGGGGTGCGCCGGTGACCAGCGGCCGCGGCAGGCGGGGCGGCAGCGGGTAGGCGGCGAGGCGAGGCGTGAGCCATTGGCGGGCAATGGCGAGCTCGGGGGCGAGGGTTTTGGCAAGCTCGGCTTCGCGCGCGGCGCGGGTGGCATTGTCGAAAGCCAGCGCCGGGTTCTTGGAATAGGTGGTGAACAGCGGACCGGTGGTGATGGCGTGGATTTCGGCGGGGCTTGCCGGTTGGCCGAACAGCGCCGTGGCGGCGGCGAGAACCGGGGCGGGGGCGGTGAACAGGGTTTCGGCATCAAGGCTGTGGCTGTTTGGCATGCATGCCATCGCGGCGGCGAAGGCGCGCATTTGGGCGAGCCAGAGTGCGGCGGCGCGCGCGGCTTCGTTTTCGGGCAATGGACCGACAAGGGAGGTGAGGCCGGGACCGAGCTCATCGGTGATGAAGCGCACCCATTGGCGGTGATTGGGGCTGCGCAGGATGGCGAGCAGATAGGCGGTGAGCGGAAAGTGCAGGAAGATGGCGGGGGCGGCAGGGCTTTGGCCGGCGATGGCGGGGAGCAGCATGTTAACCGGGACATTGGCCTTGATGATGGTGGGCGGCGCCGCGTCGTAACGGCGCCCGAGCAGCGCGGCGGCGAGAGCGAGGCGCGGCTGGATGTTGGCGGGCGTGCGGGCGGCAGCTTCGACGCCAAGTTGACGCAGGATGAGGGGTTCGCGCAGGACAAGGCCCGACAGGGGGCGATCAAGGGCGCGGGCGAGGAGTGTTGAGCCGCAATGGGCGAGGTGGAAGATCCAGCCGGTGGTGAGCGCGGCAGCAGGCGGTTGCAAGTCGGCGAGCGGAATGGTGAGGGTGGTATCGCTGGCGGGGACTATGCGCCGATCGAGGAAGATCGAGGCGGTGTAGGCAGCGCGATCCATGGGCACGAAAACGCAGCAATCGGTTTCCCAGGCATAGGGAAAGGCTGCGGGCGCTTCGAACAGGCGGGGAGGCAGGGCAGCCGGCACCGACAGGCTATAGCGTGGGCCGGGGGCCGGCGCTATGTTGGTAGTACGATGGTCATGGTGGTGCAAATTCCGACATGCAGGTGACATTGCCGGTGGTGGGCCGGCCCTGGGTGCAGATCGAGGCAGATGGCGAGACCAGCCCGCTGGAGGTTCCAGCGGATGTGGTGATGACGTTGCTGAAGGCGCATGGGGCGTTGTTGCTGCGTGGGTTCGGCACAAATCTGGCGCGTATGAACGATTTTACCGGGCAATTCTGTTCGGGATCGGTGTTCAATGAAAGCCCGGACCGGCAGTTGCTCGATGCGGCCAACAACATTCAGTCGGTGAATGGCGGGACGGCGGCATTTCCCCTGCACCCCGAATTGTCGCGGGAGCCGTGGAAGCCCGATGTGTGTTTCTTTGCGTGCCTCGTGCCGCCGCGGGCGCTGGGATCGACGACAGTGTGCGACGGAGTGGAGCTGGTGCGGCAATTGCCGGCGGAATTGCGTGCGGCCTTGACCGGGCGGCGGTTGCGCTATGTGCAGGTGGCGGCCCCGGAAATGCTCGAATACTGGCTGGGGACGCCGGAGCCCAGCGATGCCCAGCTCGCGGCGCCGCCAACGCATTGCCCCTATGGTTTTGTGCGGATTGGCGGGGTGATCGGGCGTTGGTTCACGCGGCCGGTGTTGCACACGCCGATGTTCACCGATGCGCCGGCATTTGGCAATTTCCTGTTGTTTTCCAGATACTACAACAATCAGACAGGGTTCCCATGCCTGGATGATGGCACGGTGGTGCCCGATGCCTGGCTGGATGTGATCAAGGCGGTGGGGGATGCGTTGAAGGCGGCGGTCGTTTGGCAGGCCGGCGATCTGTTGATGCTCGACAACAGCCGTTTCATGCATGGGCGGACGGCGGTGGTGGAGGATGATGTGCGCTTGATTGCGTCATTCTTTGGTTATTTGAAGGATGCACCGGTCAATCCGGAGGAGCCTGAGGCGCCGCTTTGGCGGAAAAGCAATTTTCGGCCGCCGCGGCGGTAATCGGGATGTTTTTGGAGCGGGTGAAGGGAATCGAACCCTCGTCGTAAGCATGGGAAGCTTCTGCTCTGCCATTGAGCTACACCCGCGTTACGATGCCGATGCCACGAGACTGGCGGCGCGGTCAACGGTTTTGCGGCGCGCCTCAGGGTGTTTGCGGCGCGCCGCCTGTCTCGCAGACCGCTATTTTGGAGCTTTGGCGGCAGTGGCTTCGATTTCGATGAGGAAATTGGGGCCGGCCAGCGCTGCGACCTGGACGGTGGAACGCGCGACAAGATTGGGATTTTCGGGGGTGCCGAAGAATTCCTTGTAGCCGGCGTTGAAGCCGGCAAAGTCCATTTTGCCATCCATGCCGGGAGCGGCAGTGACGAACACGGTCAGTTTGACGACGTCCTTCATGGTGTAGCCAGCGCGTTTCAAGGCGGCGTCGATTTTTTTGAAGGTGCTGATCGTCTGGGTTTTGGTGTCGCCATAATCGGCGATGCTGGTGGCGGGTTTGGACGGATCGATGGGGGAGGCGAGTTGCCCCGATAGCATCAGCATTTCGCTGTGCGCCGGGATGACGACGCCGGCGAGGATGAGCGCCGGTGGGGGGTTGGCAAGGCGATTGATTTCGGCGGCGTTTGCCGTGGCGGCGAGGGCGGTCGCAAGCGCGGCGGCGGTGAGGATGGTCTTCATATGGTTCCCCTTTATCAAACAGGACAATGCGGGCGGCAGGATAACCCCACCGCCCGCATCTGCAACCCTTGCCTGGCGCTAGAACTTGGCCTGGGCGCGAACGTACCAGAAGCCACCCATGTAGCTGAGGGGCGAGGCGTCGTTGTACTGGCGACCACTGGCCAGTGCCTGGGTGTTCGGGAAGTTGTTGCGCAGGTCCCGATCCGGATAGCTATTGAACAGATTTTCTGCTCCGACAGCGACACGGAATTTTTCGGCCAGCGTGACGCCGACTTCGAGATCGAAGCTGATGTCAGACCCGAATTCCTGTACCGTTGCGCCCGTGAGGGTGTTACTGTTGTACGAGGTTATCTTGCCGAAATAGTTCAGCCGGCCAGTCGCGTCGAACATGCCCATCGACCAGGTTTCCGCCAGCACGGCGCGCCATTTCGGGCTGAGGCCCTCGATATTGGCGACGCGCTGGTTGTCGATGGCTGCGGCCACGGTCACTTCGGTCACATCGGTCTTGTTGTAGTTGATCGCGAGTGAAGTGCTGAAATTGCCGAAGCCGGTATCGGCGCGATGCGAGCCGACGATATCGAAGCCTTGCGTTTTGGTCTTGAAGCCGTTGGTGAAGAAATTCACCTGGCCAAGATCGAGCGCGCCGACGACACCCAGTTTGTCGAGGGCAACCTTGTCGGCCTGGGTGAGGTTGAACGACGAGGTCAGTCCGATCCGGTCACGAACGGAGATGTTGTAATAGTCCGCCGTCAGGTTGAAACCACCGCCCGGCGTCACGACAAAACCACCCGAGAAGCTGGTCGATTTTTCCGGCCGCAGTGGTTTGGCGCCGAAGTAGATGGCGGCCGGCCTGTCGACCGGCACCGTTGCTGTGGCAACCGGAGTCGTGCTGTTGTTCGGGAAGCCGGTCTGCACGTTGGCGGTGAACAACTGGCCCGGCGTTGGTGCGCGGAAGCCGGTGCTGGCCGCGCCGCGCAGGGCGAAGGTGTCGTTGATTGCCCAGCGGGCGCTCAACTTGCCGTTCACGGTGCTGCCGAAATCGCTGAAATGATCGTAGCGACCGGCGAGACCAACGGTGAAGCTTTCGACGATATCGGTTTCAAGGTCGATATAGGCCGAATAGCTGTTGCGGGAGCCATCTGCCGTCGAATCAGGCCCAAAACCTGGGAAGCCGTTTGCCCCGACGGCCTTTGTCGAGATGTTCGGCGAACCATTGGCGTTGAACAACAAGGCGCCATTGGCCCCCAGACGCTGTGACCCATAGGGACCAGCCGTGTAGGACGCCGCGTCACCGATACCGATGACATAGGTTTCGCGGCGGAATTCGGCGCCACCAGCGATGTTGAGCGGGCTGGCAAAGCCGACTTCGACCGGATAGCTGACATCAAGGTTGAAGTTGGTTTCACGCTGCTCCAGTAAGCCGAGATAGAAGCTTTTCGGCGAAGCCGGCCCCAGTGATGGGTTGAGCGTGTTTTCCAGGTTGTAGCGGATGCGGTTGCGTCCGGTTGCGGCGCTGAAATCGAAATTCATGCCGAAGCTGGTTTCGCCGCGATAGCCGATGACTGCCGATACGTCTTCGTTCGTGCTCTTGAACAAGGGCGTGAAACCATCCGGAAAAAACTGGCTGGCTTCGAACGTGCGGCCATTGATGTCGTAAACGACCTGGCCGGCTTCACCGCGGAGACCGGGGATAACGTCGAGATAGGTCGTCGGGACTGATTTGCCGAAGGTCTGGCTGGCGGCGCCGGGGAAACCGGGAGCCGGGATGGCGCCAGGTGTGACGGTGACCGCAATCGGGCGCCGATAGTTGAAATCGACTTCGGATTTGGCGTGGCCGTAATTGCCGAAGAAATAGACTTCATCCTTGTCACCAACCGGGATTGCCGAGTTGAGCACGAAGCGGAAGGTCTGGTTCGCAGGCTGACCATAGCGAGTCGGCGGGCTGGGGACCTTGATGCCCAAGGCGCGCAATTGCGCCGAATCGGGGCGGTCGACAGCGCGGTTGAACAGGCCCTGGTCGACGAATTCGCCGCTGAGATTGACGAAGCCTTCGCCCAGCTTGAAGCCGGCATTGCCCGACAGCTGATAATCCTTGCCGTCGCTCTTGTAGGTCTGCCCATAACGGCCATTGATTTCATAGCCGCTGTCGTTTGTGCGCAGCCCGAGATTGATAACGCCGGCGATCGCATCCGAGCCATATTGGGCGGCGGCGCCATCACGCAACACTTCGATCCGGCCGAGCGCGACGCTGGGGATTTGTGACAGGTCGGGACCTTGTGATCCGGCAGTCAGTGAATCGCCGACGACCTGCACCAGGGACGAGCGGTGCATGCGCTTGCCATTGATGAGCACGAGAATCTGATCAGGCGGGAGGCCGCGCAACGTTGGTGGCCGGACAAAAGCCGAGCCATCGAGACCGGCGTTGCGTTGCTGGTTGAAGGACGGCACCAGGTTTTTCAGGATGGTTTGCAGGCTTGGGCTGGCCTGGACCGACAGATCCTTGGTGGTGAAGACATCGACCGGGACGGCTGATTCGGTGACGGTGCGGTCCGTACGCCGGGTGCCGGTGACGACGATCGTGTCAGCAACGGCGCTGCTGGCGGCGGCATCTTCGACTGCAGCGGCGGCGAGTTGCACGCCAGCGGGCGTCTGGGCGTTTGCCGTTGCCGAAAGGCTGGCGAGCGCCAACGCCGGCAACGAGATGGCGGCGCGGCGCCATGCGGCAGATAATTTGGTGGAATATGCTGTGGTCATGTGCGGCCTCATGTTGAAAACATCAGACCTCCCCAACTAAACGGGTAGTAAATCCGGTGCTTTATCGTTTTTTGTTTTAGACAAAGCACGGCAACTCGGCAAAAGCCGTCAGATGTGCAGAGAACACTTACCCCCTCGCGTAATCCAGACTGCGCCTTTTAGGCTTGTTTCGCAGTCGAAACTACATTTTTACCATGCTTCAAACGAACTCTGACTTGCAAGACCTGTCTTTTTGATTCGCTGATTCAATTATTAGCTGTGTCATTTATGTTACAAAGACGGCGGCGAGCGATTTTGCCATCGGAACGAACATCACCGGCACACCGCCGCAATCGAGGTTGATCGGCGGACCGGGGACAAAGGCGCGCGCCGTGTAGAACGGCAGGCCGGGCAGGGTGGCCATCAGTTCCACGCGGGTGAAGCCGGCGTGTGCCGCCGCGGTTTCGCAGGCCGTGAGCAGCGCATCGCCGACTCGTTGCCGGGCAAAATCCGGGTGGACGAAGAAAGCACGGATTTTGGCGGGGTCGGTCGCCGGGTCGAGCAGGCCTGATTCCCGCGCCGCATAGCGATCGCCGCCAAACAGTGTTGCGCGTTGGCTCCAGCCGCCGCAGCCAGCGATGCGGCCATTCAGTTCCGCCACCAGGTAGGTGCCATCTGCCACCAGTTCCGAATCGACGCCGAAAACATGGGTGATGGCGGCTTCGGTTTGCGCCGCTGTGTAATGGCCGGGCCCCAGGCCGCGTGCCGAGGCGGCGATCAGTGCCTCCAGCGCCGGAACATCGGCGGGGCGTGCGGGACGGAGCAACGGAGCCATTCATGTCGCCGCGACATGGGGCGTGGAAGCCGCGCCATGGTACAAGCGCCGGAAGATGCCTGCTTTTATCGTCGAGGCAGTGAACGGCATTAAACCCCTTTATTGCGCCTCGGTTGCGCAATTTTGCATCAATAGCATACGCCATTCGGACACTATCAATTGCAAAGTGTCGCAGGGTGCGGCGCGGATGGAGGCGGGGCGGCGGGGGAGTCGGTTGACCGGTTGGTTGTCGTTGGCGACAAGCATCGACGATGGCCAAGCTGTATTTCTATTATGCGTCGATGAATGCCGGTAAATCGACGATCCTGCTGCAATCGAGCTTCAATTATCGTGAGCGCGGGATGCACACGATGCTGTTCACCGCCGGCATCGACGATCGGGCGCGGCGCGGGGTGATTGCCTCGCGGATCGGTTTGGAGGCGCCGGCGACGCCGTTTGCGGCGGATACCGACCTGCACGCCATCGTGGCGGCCGAGCATGTGCGGCAAACGGTGCATTGCGTGCTGGTTGATGAAGCGCAGTTTCTGGGCAAGGCGCAGGTGTGGCAGCTGGCGCGGATATGTGACGAGCTGGGGATTCCAGTGCTGGCCTATGGCTTGCGCACCGATTTTCAGGCCAATCTGTTTGAAGGCAGCCAGTGGCTGCTGGCGATTGCCGATGTGTTGAGCGAGATAAAGGCGGTGTGTGCATGTGGGCGAAAGGCCATCATGAACCTGCGCATTGATGGCGACGGCAAGGCGGTGACGGCGGGGGCGCAGACCGAGATTGGCGGCAACGACCGTTATGTGGCGCTGTGTCGCCGGCATTTTTCGGCCGCATTGGGCGGCGATTTCATCAAGGGAGAACAGCCATGACAAGCGTATATGATTTCGAGGCAAAGACCATCGATGGCAAGACGGTGTCGTTGGGCGAATGGAAGGACAAGGTGTTGTTGATCGTAAACACCGCCAGCAAATGCGGGTTCACGCCGCAATATGAGGGGCTGGAAAAGCTGAACGAGACTTATGGCCCCAAGGGGTTCGCGGTGCTGGGGTTTCCGTGCAACCAGTTTGGCGCGCAGGAGCCGGGCGACGAGACGGAAATCGCCAATTTCTGCAAGCTGACCTATGATGTCGACTTTCCGATGTTCGCCAAGGTTGATGTGAACGGCGATGCTGCACACCCGTTGTACAAGGCGTTGAAGACTGCGGCGCCCGGGCTTTTGGGCAGCGAGGCGATCAAGTGGAACTTCACCAAGTTCCTGGTGGACCGCAATGGCGCGGTTGTTGACCGGTTCGCCCCGACGACCAAGCCCGCCGACTTGGCCAAGGACATCGAGAAGCTGCTATAGAGAATTTGCCGCCCCTTTTGCGTGAGTCAGACCATGTTGCAATCGCCGCCCAACGACCTTGACGCGTTCTGGATGCCGTTCACCGACAACCGGTATTTCAAGGCCAATCCACGCTTGTTGGCGAGCGCCAAGGGGATGTTTTACCAGACGCCGGAGGGTCGGCAGGTCCTGGATGGCACTGCCGGGTTGTGGTGTGTCAACGCCGGGCATGGACGCGATTCGATTGTCGAGGCGATCCGCGAACAGGCCGGGCGGCTGGATTTCGCGCCGACGTTCCAGCTGGGGCATCCGTTGGCGTTCAAGCTGGCGGCGCGGGTCGGCAGCCTGATGCCGGGCGATCTCGACCGGGTGTTCTTTGCCAATTCGGGGTCGGAGGCTGTCGACACCGCGCTGAAGATTGCGCTGGCCTATCACCGGGTGCGCGGGCAGGGCACGCGGACGCGGCTGATCGGGCGGGAGCGCGGCTATCACGGAGTCGGGTTTGGCGGCATTTCGGTGGGCGGGATTGTCACCAACCGGCGCACGTTCGGGCCGGGGCTGCCGGGAACCGACCATCTGCCGCATACGCATGACCTTGCGAAGAATGCGTTCACCAAGGGGCAGCCGGCGCATGGCGCGCACCTTGCTGATGCGCTGGAGGGGCTGGTCAATCTGCACGGCGCCGACACGATTGCGGCGGTGATTGTCGAACCGATGGCCGGGTCGACGGGCGTGCTGGTGCCGCCGTTGGGTTATCTGCAACGGCTGCGCGAGATTTGCGACAAGCATGGCATCCTGTTAATCTTTGACGAGGTGATTACGGCGTTCGGGCGGCTGGGTGCCGCAACTGCTGCCGAGCGGTTCGGTGTGACGCCTGACATGATCACCATGGCCAAGGGCATCACTAATGCCGCGGTGCCGATGGGGGCAGTGGCGTGCAGCCGCGGTATCTATGACACAGTGACAGGGGCGATGGCCGAGGCGGCGGGTATCGAGATGTTCCACGGCTATACCTATTCGGCGCATCCGCTGGCGTGTGCCGCGGCGTTGGCGACGCTCGACCTGTATCGCGACGAACAGCTGTTCGAGCGGTCACGCGGGCTGGAGGCGCATTGGGAGGCAGCGGTGCATGGGCTGGCGGGGCACCGCCATGTTATCGACATCCGCAACATGGGGCTCGTGGCCGGGATCGAGCTGGCACCGCGGCCGGCCGCACCCGGCGCGCGGGCGATGGAGCTGTTCCGCAAGCTGTTCGATACCGGGCTGTTGGTGCGGGCGACTGGCGACATCATCGCGCTTTCGCCGCCGTTGATTGTGGAGGTCGAGCAGATCGACACGATGGTGGCGGCGATCGCCGCTGCGCTGGCAGAGCTGGCGTGATGGTGCTTGGCCGGCGGTTGTGGACGCGCGTGCTGCCGGTCGCGCTCGGTCTTGGTGTATTGCTGTCGGCGTGTTCGCAAACCGAGGCAGCGCCGGGCAAGCCGATCAGCCTGGCCGATTTCCAGCTGATCGACCGGTTGACCTGGGGCGCCAATGCCACCGAAGTGGCGCGGTTTCAGCAGATGGGGCGCACGGCCTGGATCGAACACCAATTGCGCCCCGATGCACCGTTGATGCTGCCACCCGAAGTGCAGCGGGCCTTTGCCAATATGCCGGTGGCGCAGCAGTCCATGGGGCAGATGGCAACCGAGCTTGAGGCGGTGCGCTTTGATGCGGTCCATAATCGCGATCCGGAGATGAAGCGCCAGCTGTATGCGCCATATCAGGCGGCGATGAAGGATGCCTCCACCCAGGTGCTTTCGCGATCGGTGCTGCGTGACCTGTATTCGCCCGACCAGTTGCGCGAACAGATGACCTGGTTCTGGTTCAACCATTTCAATGTCCGGCTGGGGGCGCAGCCGCTGCCGGTGATGGTGCGGGATTATGTCGAGGACAGCATCAGGCCGCGTGCGCTGGGGCGGTTCTGCGATCTTGTCGATGTGACGCTGCGGCATCCGGCGATGCTGATTTATCTGAACAACACCGCAAACACCGCCGGCAAGATCAACGAGAATTATGCCCGCGAGCTGATGGAGCTGCACACCATGGGCGTCGGCTCGGGATACACACAAAAGGACGTGCAGGAGCTGGCACGGGTGTTGACGGGAGCCGGGGTCGACCTGAAGACGTGGCCGGCGCCGGCAGCGCCAAAGGGTGGTTTTCGTGACGGGTTATTCGTCTTTGATCCGGCGAAGCACGATACCGGCGACAAGACGCTGTTGGGGCAACGCATCAAGGGCCGGGGGTATGAGGAGATTTCGCAGGCAACCGGCATCTTGTGCCGGCATCCGGCCACGGCGAGGCGGATATCGACGAAAATTGCCCGTTATCTGGTCGCCGATGAACCGCCGGCGGAGCTGATCGACCAGATGACCGAGACGTTTCAGAAGACCGATGGTGATATCACCGCAGTGCTGCGCACGATGATCGCGGCACCGGAGTTCACCGCCTCGCTGGGCGGGCTGTACAAGGATCCCCAGCATTATGTGCTGTCGATCATGCGGCTGGGGTATGATGGGCGGATGATTTATGCGCCTGCGGGCGTCACAGCGATGCTGGCGTCGCTTGGGCAGCCGCTTTATGGTCGTTTGACGCCCGATGGCTATCCGCTGGACGCGGCGGAATGGAGCAGCTCGGGGCAATTGGGCGACCGGTTCAACCTTGCCGGGCGGATCGCGCGTGGGCCGTTGCAGCTGTTCCTGGACGGTAGCGGCATGGCGGTTGATACCAGCGCACCGGATTTCAAGGCAATCAGCGCAGCGACCGGCATCCATGCACAGCGCGCGCCAGCGACGCAAAAGGCGCTGGCGGCGGCGGCAAACGACCGGGAATGGACGACGCTGTTCCTCGCCTCTCCGGAGTTCATGCGGCGATGACCGGACTGGACCTCAGGCTTGATCGGCGGATGCTGCTGGCGGCCACGCTGGCGGGATCGATGGCGCCGGCGGTGCAATTGTTCGCAGCGCCCGCCAATACGCCGCGATTGTTGGTGCTGTTTTTGCGCGGTGCCTATGATTCCGCCAGCGTGCTGGTGCCCAACAGCGGCTTTTATGCCGAATCGCGCCCAACGCTGGCGATTCCGCGCAGCGGGCCGGGCGCGGCCATTCCGCTTGACCGGGATTGGGGCCTGAACCCGGTGCTGGCGCCGTCGTTGCTGCCGTTCTGGAAGCGCCGCGAGTTGGCGTTCATTCCGTTTGCCGGCACCCCCGATATGTCGCGCAGCCATTTCGAAACGCAGGACACGGTGGAATATGGCCAGCCGTTGGGACGCAGCCGCGACACGCGCACGGGGTTCCTCAATCGCCTTGCATCGGAATTGGCGGGTTCCAACCCGATGGCGTTCACCAACCGGTTGCCGCTGGCGTTTCGGGGGCCGTTGCCGGTGCCAAATGTCGTACCCAAGGCGAGTTCCGGCCATGTCGACCCACGGCGCAACGCCGCGCTGTCATTGATGTATGCCGACGACAAATTGCTTGGTCCCCAGGTCAAGGAAGGCATCGCCGCACAGCAACAGGTATCGGCGGCGCTGGCCAATGAAATGGCGACGGCGGGCCGCGGTGCCATTGGTGGCAGCAGTTTTGAGCAGGGCGCGCGGCATATCGGCAAGATCATGCGAGGGCGGCCGAATATCTGTTTTGCCGATGTTGGCGGCTGGGACACGCATGTCGGGCAGCGCGGCTCGCTGGATTTCAAGCTGGGGTTCCTGGGGCGTGGGTTGGCGGGATTTGCCGAGGAGCTGGGGCCGGTGGAATGGCGCAACACGACGGTTGTGGTGATTTCCGAATTCGGCCGGACGTTCCGCGAAAATGGTTCGATGGGAACCGATCATGGCCATGGCACGGTGTTCTGGGTGATGGGCGGCAATGTGCGCGGCGGACGCATCATCGGTGAACAGGTGAAGATTGCCGCAACGACGCTCAACCAGGGGCGGGACTATCCCGTGCTCAACGAAGTGCGCAGCGTGTTTGGTGGACTTTTCCAGCAGCTTTACGGGTTTGATGCGACCCGCGTCGGGCGGATTTTCCCCGGCGCACGGCCGCTCAATCTCGGGCTTGTCTGACGCGCCTTTTTACCAGCGTTGGGGTATGGACGGGGCATGACCGGCAGCAAGCCGGTTGCGCAAGGGATTCTCCGCCATGACCGACGACAATTTCCGCCCAAAACGCCCGATGCGCCACCAGGCGGTGAGCATTGGCAACCGCAAGCTGAAGCCATCGACGATGATGATGGGGCACGGGTATGACCCGCGACTTTCCGAAGGCGCGTTGAAGCCACCGATTTTCCTGACATCGACGTTTGTGTTCGAGAGCGCCGCCGACGGGAAACGGTTTTTCGAAGGTGTGACCGGCGTGCGTCCGGGCGGCGCGGAGGGTCTGGTCTATGGTCGTTTCAATGGTCCTGGGCAGGAAATTCTGGAGGATCGGCTGGCGTTGTGGGAGGATGCCGAGGAGGCGTTGACGTTCTCGAGCGGGATGTCGGCGATTGCGACGACGTTCCTGGCGCTGGTCAAGCCCGGCGATGTCATCGTCCATTCGGCGCCGCTGTATGCCGCGACCGAAACCCTGATTGCGCGGATCCTGGGCAAGCTGGGAGTGACCTGGCTGGATTTCCCGGCGGGGGCCACGCAGGCTGAAATCGAGGTCGTTATGGCTGCGGCCAAGGCGAAAGGGCGGATTGCGGCGATCTACCTTGAGAGCCCGGCCAATCCGACCAATGCGCTGGTCGATGTGGAGGCGGTTCATGCGGCGCGGGCGGCGGTGCTGGGCGGTGGTGACGAACTTCCGCCGATCGTCATCGACAATACCTTCCTGGGGCCATTATGGGCACAGCCACTGGCACAGGGCGCCGATGTGACCATCTATTCGCTGACGAAATATGTCGGCGGCCATTCCGATCTGGTGGCCGGCGCCTGTGTGGGGGCGAAATCGGTGCTCACGCCGATCCGGATGATGCGCAACACCATTGGGACGATTACCGATCCGCATACCGCGTGGATGCTGTTGCGATCGCTGGAAACGCTGGAATTGCGGATGAGCCGGGCGGGGGAGAATGCCGCCAAAGTCTGTGCGTTCCTGCGCGATCATGCCAAGGTAGAACGAGTTGGTTATCTGGGGTTCCTGGAGCCAGGCTCGCGGCAGGCCGATATCTATGCGCGGCATTGCAGCGGCGCCGGGTCGACATTCTCGGTCATCGTCAAGGGCGGCGAGGCGGAGGCGTTCCGCTTGCTCGACAATCTGCGGCTGGTGAAGCTGGCGGTCAGCCTGGGCGGCACGGAATCGTTGGCCTCGCATCCGGCGGCGATGACGCACTTGTCCGTGGCACCGGCGCGCAAGCTGGAACTGGGCATAACCGACAATCTGGTGCGGGTTTCGATCGGCGTGGAGGATGCCGGCGACCTGATTGCCGATTTCGAGCAGGCACTCGACGCAGTCTGATCCTGTCCGTTTTGTAATGTTTTTTTGGCGTGCCCCTTGAGAAGCGGGGGGCACGCCCCCTACATTGGCGATGTCGGTCGCGATGGGCCGGGGGAATCATGGGAATCCAATGGCCGGCCCGGGAGAACACAAGGTCGACCTGCGTGAAGTGATGCAATGGGTCGGGCCGATTATCGGGCCCGAGCGCAATTTCTTCTGGCTGTCGATCATCTATGGCATCGGCATCAGCCTGTTGTCTTTGGCGACGCCGATTTCGGTGCAGATGCTGATCAACAGCATCGCCAATACCGCCCTGCCGACGCCGCTGTTCACGCTGTCTTTGGTGCTGCTGTTCCTGTTGCTGGTCTCGGGCCTGTTGGGGGCGATGCGGACCTGGATGATGGAATTGTTCCGGCGGCGCTTCATGGCGCGGTTGGTGGCCGATGTGACGCTGCGCGCGATCAACGCCGCCAATCCGTTTTTTGCCGACACCCGCCGGATTGACTTGTTCAACCGCTATTTCGAGATGATCAACATTCAGAAGGTGGTGCCTTCGTTGCTGATCGGCGGCTTTACAATCGTCTTGCAGGCCGCTGTCGGCATCATCGTCACGTCGTTTTACCATCCGTTTTTTCTGGCGTTCAATGTCGTCGTGCTGGTGCTTATCTGGGTCATCTGGAGGGTGTGGTCACGCGGGGCGATGCGCAGTTCGATCGCGCTGAGCCATGAAAAATATGCTGCGGCGCACTGGATCGAAAGCGTTGGGGCGTCGAACGGATTTTACAAATCTGCCGGGCATATCGATTACGCCCTGGACCGTTCGGAACAGGTGACGGCGCGCTATGTCGCCGCGCACAAGAAGCATTTCAGCTATTATTTTCCCCAGAGTATTGCGCTGGCAGTGCTCTATGCCGTGGCCAGTGCGGGCCTGTTGGCGCTGGGCGGTTGGCTGGTCATCCAGGAACAATTGTCGATCGGGCAATTGGTGGCGGCCGAGCTTATCCTGTCCGGCGTGTTTTACGGTGTATCGCAGCTTTCGTCGTATCTCGATGATTATTATGACTTTGTCGCGGCGGTGGAAGAACTGGCGCTGCTCTATGCCATTCCGCAGGAGGCGGCTTCTCCGGCGCGGATGACGCCATTGCCGTTGCGCGGATCGGGCCTGACGATGGCGCATGTGCAGTTTGCCAACAATGCCGGGCCGGTGCGGTTCGATCTGGAGATTGCCGATGGGGCGCGACTGGTGGCGCAGGGATCGCCGGGGATGGAGCGGGCATTTTCGACGCTGCTCAAGCGGCATCTGAAGCCGGACAAGGGCATGATCACCATCGGTGGCATCGATATCACCGCGCTGGATGTGCTGGAATTGCGCACCGATGTGCAGGTGCTCGACCGGCCGGCGGTGGTGGAGAGCAGCATCGTCGAATATCTGCAGCTGTCGAGCCCGGGCGCCGATCCGGCCGCCATGGTGCGGGCGTTGAAGTTGGTCGGGCTGGACGATCGCATTGCCATGTTGCCCGACGGAATGCAGACGATGCTGTCATCGACGGGCTATCCACTGTCGCTGGGCAAGACCATGCAACTGCGGCTGGCAGCGGCGGTGCTGGCGGAACCGCGCATCCTGGTGCTGTCGCCCTTGTTCGACATGATCACCAAGGCACGGTTGCAGGCAGTGTTCGACCATTTTGCCGACAAGCCGGTGACGATCCTGTATTTCAGCAACCGGCCGGAGGATGTGACTCTGGACGGTTATTTGTGGCTGGGCCGGGAGACGCAGCGCGTGGTGACCGACCGCGCCGAATTTGATCGGCTTCGCACTTCGGCGGGACGGGAGACCGGCGATGCGCGCTGAGGACTTGAAGCATTTCCCGACGCTGGCGAGCCTGAAGCCGCCGCGGGTGGTGCGAGCGCTGGCGGTGATGCTGTGCGTGGCCATCGTCACGGTCATCATTTTTGCGCTGACGGTGCCCTGGGTGCAGACGGCGTCGGGCAGCGGCAGTGTGATCGCGCTCGATCCGCTCGATCGGCAGCAGAATATCACGGCGCTGGTGCCGGGCCGCATCGAGCGCTGGTATGTCACCGATGGGTCCGATGTGAAGGCCGGCGACCCCATTGTGCGCATTGTCGACATCGATCCGCGTTACCTGGAGCGGCTGCGCGCCGAACGGGCGCAGGTCGAGGCGGAAGCCGAGGCAGCGCGGCAGGCGGCACGGGTGGCGCAGCTGGATGTTGATCGCACCGGGACGCTTTATCGCGAGGGTCTCGCATCGCGGCGGGAATGGGAACAGGCCCAGATAAAAGTGAGTGATTACCGCGCGAAGGTGGCGCAGGGGCAGGGCGAGCTGAACCGTATCGACACCAACATCCAGCGCCAGTCGGTGCAGACGATTGTGGCGCCGCGCGCCGGGCGGATCATGCGGGTGAAGGGTGATGACAGCAACGCCATCATCAGCCAGGGCGATGTGCTGGCGAGCTTCGTGCCCGAGGAATCAAAGCGGGTTGTCGAGTTGTATGTCGATGGGCGGGATATCTCGTTGATCCGGGTGGGCCGCAAGACGCGGCTGGAATTTGAAGGCTGGCCGGCGATCCAGTTTTCGGGCTGGCCATCGGTGGCGCGCGGGCTGTTCGACGGGCAGGTGATGGCGGTGGATGTCGCGCCATCGTCCAACGGGCTGTACCGGCTGCTGGTGGAGCCTGTGCCGGGCAAGCCGGCCTGGCCCAAGGAGCCTTCGGTGCGCCTGGGCGCCAGTGTTCGCGGCTGGGTGATGATGGACACGGTGAAGGTGTGGTTCGAGCTGTGGCGCTTGCTCAATGATTTTCCGTTGCAATATACGCCGCCGCTGGCCGAAGCGCCCAAGGTTGATGCCGCGGCATCGGGACCGCCTGCCAGTGCGAAGTAGCGGCGCTTTTTGTGTTGCGCTGATACTGGCGCTGGGCAGTGTGCCAGTGGTTGCGGCGCCGTTGACGCTGCCCGAAGTGCTGGCGTCTTCGCGGTTTCATGCACCGCAGGTGCTGGAGGCGCTGGCGCGCGTGCGGGGCGCCGAGGGGCGGTTGTTGAGCGCCGAGGCGGCGTTCGACACGGTGTTCAGCGCGCAGGCCGAAACCCGGATGACGGGATATTATGACGGCCGCGAAGTGGAAGCCAAGGTGACGCGGCCGCTCGAGAAATTTGGCGGCTATGCCTATGGCGGCTATCGTGTCTCGGGCGGCAGCTTCCCGATTTACGAGGACCAGCGCTACACCAGCCAATTGGGTGAATTGAAGGCCGGGGCGGTGTTTGCGTTGATGCGCGATCGCATGATCGATGACCGTCGGTTTGCCAGGGTGCAGGCGGAGGCCGATGTGGCGTTGGCGGATGCCGATCGGTTGATGATCGCCATCGGAGTGCAAACGCGGGCGATCCAGGCGTATAACAACTGGGTGGTCGCAGGGCTGCGGTTGCGTGTTTACGAGGATCTGCTGGGGCTGTCGCAGGACCGTCAGCGGGGTTTCGAGCGGCAGGTCGCGGAGGGTGCACGGCCGAGCATCATCCTGACCGAGAATGAGCAGAATATTCTGCGTCGCCAAACCCTGGTGGTGCAATCCGAACAAGCGTTGGCAATCGCTGCGACGGGGCTGTCATTGTATCTGCGGGATGGTGACGGCCAGCCGGTGGTGCCCGCCAGTGCGCGCCTGCCCGGCGGATTTTCCGAACCGGTGCGGCGACCGGCGCAGCCGCGGGACATGGTGGCGGCGCGGCCGGATTTGCGCAGCATCGACATTCGGATGGCGCAGGCGGGGCAGCGGATTGTGTTGGATCGCAATGCGTTTCTGCCGCGACTGGATCTGAAGGTGGAGGCATCGAATGATTTTGGTGCGGTGGGGCAGGGTGGAGCATCACGCAATGGCGTGGAATCCAAAGTCGGGGTGACGTTCACCTTGCCGTTGCAGCAGAGTGCGGCGCGGGGAAGGATTGCCCAGACGCGCGCCGAGCTTGATGGCTTCAAGCAGCGGCGGCGATTTCTGGAGGATCAGATTATCGCCGATATCGATGGACTGGAGATTGCCGCCGCAGGGACCGGCAAGTTGTTGAAACTGGCCGGCGAAGAAGCCGAGCGTGCAGCGACCATGGCGGTGGCGGAGCGCAGACGGTTCGCCATGGGGGCGAGCGATTTCTTCTTGGTGAATGTCCGCGAAGAGGCTTTGGCCGATGCCAAGGTGCGGCAGCTGGAGGCGGGTTTTCGGCAGATTGTGGCGCACGCCGATCTCGCGGCAGCGACGGCAGACCTTGACGGACTGGGGTTATAGCGCCGAATTTTCGCGGGCTATCGTCGCCTTGTGCATCAGGAATTCGGGTGTGCCTTCAGGGCCGAAACCGATGAAAATTTCGCCGTCATCGCGATCGCGGCGGTCGTCGCGGGGGCGCGTTTCGCGGGATCCGCGGTAGTCGCGGATAGAATCGCGGGGTGCGGCGCGGGGTGCGCGCGGGGCTTCGCTGCGGGGTTCAGGGGCACGCACCGGCGGCGGCAACACGGATTCGGCGATACGCGGCGCGGCTTCACGCGTTTCCGGCGTTGCATCGCCTTCGCGCTTGCGGCCACGGCCACCGCGGCGGCGTTTGCGCGGGCGGTCGCCATTTGCATCCTGGCCGGGTTCGAGTGCCGCGCCGGCATCGGCCATGTCGGGCTCGTCATCGGCGGTTTCGACGACCGGCAGCACGATGTCGGCGGGCTTGAGCACCACCTCCTCCAGCTTTTCGGCGCCGAAGCGCTGAATCTTCTGGCGGATCAGCTTTTCGACTTCGGCGAGGTTTTCGGTCTCGGCTTCGGTCATCAACGTATAGGCGATGCCGGTTCTTCCGGCCCTTCCCGTACGCCCGATGCGGTGGACATAATCTTCGGCATGATGTGGCACGTCGTAATTGACGACATGGCTGACGCCCGGAATGTCGAGGCCACGCGCGGCGACATCGGAGGCGACGATGATCGTGATGTCGCCCGATTTGAAGCGGTCGAGTTCCTTGATGCGGTCCGACTGGTCCATGTCACCGTGAATCTGGCTGACGGCGAAGCCCGAGCGCCGAAGGCTTTCGACCAGCTCCTTGATGTCGCGCTTGCGGTTGCAGAACACGATGGCGTTCTTGACTTCGGCGCCGCCGAGGATGGTGCGCAATGCCTCGCGTTTGCCGCGCGGGGAGGTTTCGACGACATATTGGGTAATCGAGGTGTTGGTGGAGGCCGGGCGCGCCACTTCGATCATGCGTGGTTCCGACATGAACTTGTCGGCCAGCTTCTTGATCGGCGGCGGCATGGTGGCCGAGAACAACAGCGTCTGGCGCGGCGAGGGCAATTTGGTGCAGATTTCCTCGATATCGGGGATGAAGCCCATGTCGAGCATGCGATCGGCTTCGTCGATGACCAGCAGACTGCACTGGTTGAGCATGATCTTGCCGCGGCCGAACAGGTCCATCAGGCGACCGGGGGTGGCGATGAGGACGTCGACGCCCTTTTCCAGCGCCGCAAGCTGATCCCCCATCGACACGCCGCCGATGAGCAGCGCCATGCTGAGCTTGTGATATTTGCCGTATTTGTCGAAATTTTCGGAAACCTGCTGCGCCAGTTCGCGGGTCGGTTCGAGGATCAACGAGCGCGGCATCCGGGCGCGGCTGCGACCTTCGGCGAGGATGTCGATCATCGGCAGCACGAACGAAGCGGTCTTGCCGGTGCCGGTCTGGGCGACGCCGATAATGTCACGCCCCATCAGCACCGGGGGGATGGCCTGGCGCTGAATGGGGGTCGGGTCGTTATAGCCACTGTCGGCAACCGCACGGAGCAGTTCCTCCGACAGGCCCAGATTAGCAAAGCTCATGCGGTTCCTTGTGTGAAGTGGCCGAATGTCCGGCAAGCTTCATCGCCTGCGCCCATGCGCGACTTTGATGGGAAAAGTCAATGCTTGGGAGGCGGGCACCGGTGCCGACTGTTAAAAAACAAGGGCGGAGATTGCTCTCCGCCCTTGCCATTTGCCGTATGGGCGAGCGCTTAGAAGCGGAAGCCCAGCGCCGCGCCGTAACGGCGGGGTTCAAGGGTGAAGATGTTGGTGAACAGACCCGACGATTGATCGGTGACATAAAGGCCGGTCGTGGCGTTATTGTCAGTCAGGTTCTGCACATAGGCGCGGGCGTACCATTTGTCGTCCTTGCCGTTGATCTGCACCTGGGCGTTGATCACCGCATAGCTGTCGACCCGGTTGACGTTGCCGTTGAAGATGTTGCCATAGCTTTCACCGGTGAAGGCGAGATCGGCGCGCGGCACGACGGTCATGCCGTTGTCGAACTCGATGGTGTACTGCGCACCCACCGACGCCTTGAAGTTTGGCGCCTGTGGCAATTCATTGCCCTTGATGTTGACTTCGACGCCAGCGAACAGGACATCGACTCCGGCAGCGGCGGCATTGCCGGCGAGCACCGAACAGATGCTGAAGGCGCCGGTTGCGCCATTGATGGCGCTGTCACCCGGGAAAGCGACCGGTGCCTTCAGGCCGAGCGCTGCGTTGACTTGCGCAACATAGCCGTTGGACAGCGCAGCGTTACCGGCAACCTTTGGCACCAGCGCGCAGTTGGAGCCGTTGGTGATGTCCTTGATGATGACGGCATCGCTGCGGCCACCCGACGGATCACGTGGGTTGGACAGGAACTTGTCCTGCGAAACCTTGGTGTGCAGATAGCTGGCGCCGATGTTGATGGCGAACTGGCGCGTGGGCTGGATGATGAATTCGCCTTCCACGCCATAGACTTCGGCATCGACGTTATCGTTGACCGAGGTGCGGGCAACGATGCGGCTGAGTTGGAGTGCCGAATATTTGTAATAGAAGGCGGTCAGGTTGGCGCGCAGCGTGCCATCGAGGAAGGTGTTCTTCGAGCCGATTTCGAACGAGTCGATGAATTCGGGATCAAAGGCCTCGGCAACGGCAAAGATCGGCTGCAATGGCGGGTTGATACCGCCCGATTTGTAACCGCGCGAGTAGGATGCATAGATCAGGCTGTCGTCGCTGACCTGCCAATCGACCACGAAACGCCCGGTGAATTCGCCGAAGTTGACGTTGCGTTCCTGGAACAGCTGGTTACCCGGCGTGCCAGGATCGGCATCAAAGCTGCCGACAAAGGGCGAATCAAACGCGTTGGCGGTTCCGAACGGCACGAAGAAGCTGGCCAGCGTTGAGCGGGCGCGAACATATTTCTTGTCGTTGTTGTAACGGATGCCGGCGGTGACCTTGATGGCGTCGGTGACGTTCCAATAGGCTTCACCGAAGATGCCATAGGATTTCAGCGTTGTTTCATCAGTGTTGTTACGGAAGAATGGCGTGCCGAGATAGCCCTGTGGCAAGCCACTGCCGAGGGCCGTCGCAGCGCCGAGCACGCCGGCAACATAATCGATGCCGAAGCCATTCACATAATAGCTGTTTTCCGGCAGTTTGGTATCAAGATAGATGCCGCCGACGAGGAAGTTGAAGGGCCCATCGAGCTGGGTGGTCAAGATGCCTTCGACTGACCAGGTGCGGCGTTCCTCGTTCGAACGGTCATAGGTCAGCGGAACGGCGGCGCAGATCGACTTGCCACCATAAAGCCCGGTGCCCGTTTCTTCGGTTTCCGACGAGCAATAGGGCCCGTTGACGCCGCTGGGGATCAGGAAGCCCGGCAGCTTGGAGAATTGCGGAATGGCGCCAGCCAGCCCTTGGAGGCCGGCAAGGCCGGGTTTGTAGAATTGAGCATCCTGGACGCCGAGGTTGTAATCGACCCGCGAATCAACCTTGGTCTTTTGATACAAGCCGGTGACTTGCAACTTGGCGGGGCCGAAATCATGTTCGATGCGCGCCTGATACTGCTGTTCCTCAGCCAGATATTCCGGGTTGAACGCGGTGTTGATCTGGCGGACATCGGCGGGTTCCTTGAAGGTCGAGAAGGCATCGGGGCCATAAAGGCTGCCAAGGCCGACAGTCGACAAGGGGCCACCAAAGGCAGCGCCGCCGTTGATGCGCAGTAGCTCGCGTGAGGTCAGCACGCCGACAAAGGTCGAGTTGCCGTTGAGCTTGCCATTTTCAAGGCGGCCTGGAAGGCAGCCGAGGACGCCGGTTGGGTCACGCTGGCACTGCTGTTTTTGAATGCGCGAGCGGTTGTCGTCTTCCTTGAAATAATACCCCATCAAATCGATGCGGGTATTTTCCGTGGGTTCCCACCGCACCGAGCCGCGGATGCCGAACATGTCGCGGCCATCGATCTGGCTGCCGTCGTACAAGTTTTCGGTGAAGCCATCGCGCTTGAGGTAGAAACCCGCCAACCGGACGCCGAGGGTTTCGGTGACCGGCAGGTTGAACATGCCGCGCAGGCGCAGCGAGTTGTAATTTCCGTAATCGACTTCGCCGGCGGCGCCCATCTTGTTCAGGTCGGGCTTGGCGGTGATGAAGTTGATGACGCCCGACGTCGCGTTGCGGCCGAACAGCGTGCCCTGCGGCCCGCGCAGCACTTCGATGCGTTCCATGTCGAAGAATTCGGCCTCGAACAGGCGGGTGGCCACCAGGGGGCTGCCGTTGACGTGGATGGCGGTGGCGCTGTCGCACGTCACGCCGACGCACAAATCGCCGATGCCGCGGATGGTGAAGCTGGAGCCGGTGAAATTGCCCTTGGAGAAGGTGATATTGGGCAGGGTCAACTGAAGATCGGAACTGTTCTGGATCTGCTGGCGTTGCAGCGTTTCCGCGCTGAAGGCCGAAACGGCGATCGGCACGTCCTGCAGGCTTTGCGCCGTGCGCTGGGCGGTGACGACGATTTCCTCGATGCCGGTATCGACCTGCGCCGTTGCTGGCGCGGCTGCTTGTGCAAAGGCCGGAGCCGACAAAAGCCCGATAAGCGAAACGCCGCCAACGAGGCCGGCACGGAATCCCGATGTCATCTTCATTATTCTCTCCCCAGATGCCTCTCCATCCGCGCCCTGTTGCCGGGCTGTCAGATGGTCATGGTCGCACCACTGCTTCCACGAACATCCCGAGTGTGGCCGTGCAATTGCGCCTTTGTCCAGCCATCAAGCGCATTTGTCGCGGATTCCATCAACGCGCAGCGGAATGTGGCATATTCGCAACATTCGCGGCCCGATGTTTCGGGGCTTTTCCTAGCGGAAATGTTAGTCTTGGCGGGCCGTTGATTCGGTCGCGCCACGGCGGTGATGCCTTTCGACAACAAGCATCAGCGTTTGATGCGGCGGACCGGGATGATGCTGGCAATCTGGCATTCGCCGCCGGAGCGTGCGCCGATGGCATCGCGGCCGGCGCACAATTGCCCGGCCTTTTGGCGGCGATAGTAAAAACCCTGGTAAAAGCTGAGCGCCGGGCATTCGCGGGCGAAGAACAAACGATAGCGGCGGCCGTCCTTCATGCTGACTTCCATGGCGCGATCGCCGAACATCTGGGCACCGGCCATGCCGCCCATGGCGAGGCAGCGGTTGCGCCCGGCCTTTGGCGGGAACGGGCGCATATCCACGGGGCCGCCGGGGGCAACCTGCATCCGGGTCCAGGGGGCGCCCAGCGGATCAGCACCAACAGGAACCCGCGGTCCTTGCGGCTGCGCCTGCGGTCCTTGTGGCTGCGCCCGCAGCGGCGACGCAAGTCCAACGCCGAGCAGCACTGTAATCGACAGTGTGAGTGCCAGGCCGGTCACGTGCGCAGAAACTCCTGATCTCCGGTCTGGCCGGCGCTGAAAGACACAGTCGTTGCGCGCCGAAATTTGAATGGCCGCTTAACCTGCGGGCGATTTCTTGGGGGCTGTGCGGCGACACGTCAATGTCGCACGCTTCCGTTGGCGGGCATCACGACATAGGGTGACATCATGAGCCTGCCATCGCCCGCCGCCATCGCTGCCCTGAAGGTCGCCGCGGGGGCTGGCAACTGGAGCGAGGACGCCGATGTGCTGGCGCCGCGGCTGGTCGATTGGCGGGGGAAGTTTCATGGCGCGTCGCCGCTGCTGTTGCTGCCGCGCGACACGGCGGCGGTGGCGGCGATCGTGCGGGTGGCGGCCGAGTACCGGGTCGGGCTGGTGCCACAGGGCGGGAATACCGGGCTGGTGGGTGGCGGCATCCCATCGGCCGATGGCGGGTCGGTGCTGCTGGGCCTGAACCGCATGGACCGCATCCGCGCCGTTGACGCTGCCGGGTTGACGTTGACGGCCGAGGCCGGGTCGATTCTGGAAACTGTCCAGGGTGCGGCGCGTGCGGTGGGGTGCGAATTTCCGCTGTCGCTGGGGGCCAAGGGCAGCGCCACCATCGGCGGACTGGTTTCGACCAACGCCGGCGGGGTGCAGGTGTTGCGGCACGGCACGATGCGGGCATTGGTGGCCGGCGTGGAGGCGGTGTTGCCTGATGGCAGCGTGCTGCACCAGTTGACGGGGCTGGCCAAGGACAACAGCGGTTATGACATCAAGCAGTTGCTTATCGGCGGGGAGGGGACACTGGGCATTGTGACGGCGGTGGCGCTGCGGCTGGTGCCGACTCCGGCGCACCGGGCGGTGGCCTGGGCGGGGGTGCCGGGGCCGCACGCCGCGCTGGCGTTGCTGGCGCGGTTGCGCAGCGCTTCGGGGGGCCAGGTGGAAAGTTTCGAGCTGGTTCCTGATTCGGGGCTGCAACTGGTGTTGCAGCATCTGCCGGGCAACCGGGCGCCGCTGGCTGGGGTGCATCCTTGGCACGTGCTGGTGGAGCTTGCTGGGCCGGCAAGCCTTGATGCGTTGCTGGCCGATGGACTGGCGGATGCGGCGGCGGCGGGGGAGGTGGCGGATGCCACCATTGCAGCCTCATCGGCGCAAGCGGCGGCGCTGTGGCGGATCCGCGAGGAACTGCCGGAGGCGGAGCGGCGCGACGGGGTGGCGGCGCATCATGACATTTCAGTGGCGGTGGCGGTGATGCCGGGTTTCGCCGTGGCGGCAGCGGCGCGGGTGGAGGCGGATTTTCCGGGCGCGCGGGTGCTGGCGTTCGGGCACCTGGGGGACGGCAACCTGCATTTCAACGTGCGGGCGCCGGCGCAGGGTGGCCCGGCGTGGCTGGCGGCGCATGGCGCGGGGGTGACGGGGCTGGTTTATGATCTGGTGACGGCGGCGGGCGGCTCGATTTCGGCGGAACACGGCATTGGGGTGTTGAAGCGCGAGGAACTGGCACGGCTGGGCGATCCGGCGAAGCTGGCGGCGATTCGGGCCATAAAGGCCGCGCTTGATCCGCTGGGCATCATGAACCCGGGCAAGCTAGTGTAAGACCATGCCGGGCGGGCTTTGCCTGCGCAGCCGCTTGCGCGAAATGCCGCCGGACCCTAGAGAGCGCCACCTTCTTTTGACTCGATGCTTTTTTGGAAAGACGCGACTCCATGGCCAGCACGCCCGCCAATACCGCCCCCCAGTCCCTGCCTTTGTTCTATGGCTCGTTGGCGCCGCTGTCGTCGTCGGCACATCCGAATCACGGCCTGAAGCCGCGCGAAAATCTGGCGTTCACCCGCAAGACGCACGCGATTCCGGTCACCGTCGATGAATTCGCGCTGGTGCAGCGCCATTATCCGATCGTTTTCGGCATCGGCGACAATCCCGCGCCGCTGGCGCTGGTCGGCCTGCAGGAAGGCCAGAACCTGTATCTTGGCGCCGATGACCAGTGGGAGCCGGGCCAGTATATTCCGGCGTTTGTGCGTCGTTATCCGTTCATGCTGGCTCGGCTTTCGCCGACCAGCGAAGACTTGTCGCTGTGCTTCGACGATTCAGCCGACATGGTTGTCGCCGATGGCGGCGAGCGCATGTTCAATGGCACCGAGCCTTCGGACACCACCAAGGGCGTGTTGCAGTTTTGCGAGCAGTTCGAACAGGCGGTGTTCCGCACCCGCGCCTTCATGGACGAATTGACCAAGCTTGACCTGCTGATGGACGGCGAAGTCACCATCCAGCGCGAAGGCCTGACGGAACCCGCCGTGTATCGCGGTTTCCGCATGGTTGCCGAAGACAAGTTGCAGGCGCTGCGCGGTGACCAGTCCCGCAAGATGGTGCAGTCGGGCATGATGGGGCTGGTTTATGCCCATCTGTTCTCGCTGTCGCTGATTTCGGGCCTGTTTGAAAAGCAGTACGCGGCCGCCACCCAGGCGTAATTCGCATCGCAATTCGGGAATGCCGGCCGCGGGTCATCCTCGCGGCCGCTTCCATTTGTGGCGCCGGACGGTAAAGGCGTTTCCATGAGCACCACCGACCGTACCCGTTATTCGACCGTCGCCATCTGGCTGCACTGGATCATCGCGTTGATGATCATCGGCAATCTGCTGGGTGGTTTGACGCTGGACCTGCTGTTTCCGGGCAAGGACCCGGCGACGATCGAGACCAAGCGCTTCATCATCGGCTTGCACAAGAGCATCGGCCTGAGCGTCATCCTGCTGACGTTGCTGCGGATCGGCTGGCGGCTGGTCAACCCGCCGCCGCCGCTGCCGGGCCATATGACGCGGATTGAAGTCATCCTCGCCAAGGCGACCCACATGGCGTTTTACGTGCTGATGCTGGCGTTGCCGTTCAGCGGCTGGGCGATGGTTTCCACCGGCAAGCGCGTGTTCCCGCTGCAATGGTTCGGGCTGTTCGAAGTGCCCAAACTGCCGCTGTCGCCCGACCTTGGCGGCTTTTTTTATGAAACCCATGAGGTCCTTGGCTGGATTGCGGTGGCCACATTGGCCCTGCACGTGCTGGCGGCGGTGAAGCACCAGGTCTTCGATCGCGACAATCTGCTGGCGCGGATGCTGCCGTTTGTGGGGGGCCGCGAGGCCTGAGCAAAAGGTCCCACTCGGCACAGTGGAACTTGACACGATATAGTATCACATTTAGCCGGTGTCGGACGTTATCCCGTGTTCGACAAAGGTCTCTCCATGCGTATCCATCCTGCGGCCCTCGCCCTGCTGCTGACGACCGCTGCCGCTCCGGCGCTTGCCGCTGATGCGGCTGCCGCCGTTGACGCCGCCGCTGACACAGCCGCCGATGCCGATGCACTGCACCCCGTCACCTCGGCGGAGATCATCGTCACGGCGCCATTCGAGCGCAGCCGCGCTACGGTGTTGTCCGGCGTGACCGTGTTGCAGGGCACCGAACTGACCCGCGAATTGCGCGGCAATATCGGAGACACACTGTCGCGCCAGGCTGGCGTCAGCTCGACCAGTTTTGGCCCCAACGCCTCGCGGCCCATCCTGCGCGGCTTCCAGGGAGAGCGGGTGCGGGTGTTGACCGACGGCATCGGCAGTTTCGATGTGTCCAACACGTCGGTCGACCATGCGGTCGTCATCAATCCGCAGCTGGCTGAACGCATCGAAGTGCTGCGTGGCCCGGCGTCGCTGCTTTATGGCTCCTCGGCCATCGGCGGTGTCGTCAATGTCATCGACAAGCGCATCCCGCGTGAAGTCCCCAAGGAAGCGGTTCACCTCGATCTGCTCGGCACCTATGGCTCGGCGGCCAGCGAACGCAGCACCGCCGGGGTTGTCGAACTGCCGCTGGGCGAGCATTTCGTCGTCCATGCCGACGGCAGTTATGTCAAATCAGACGATCTGCGCATCGGCGGCTTTGTCCTGTCAGGCCCAGCCCGCGCTGCGGCGCTGGCCAGCGCGGAACCTGCCGCCAATGCGCTGGCCGGGCTGAAGGACCGCCTGCCCAACACCGCCAGCGAAACCTGGACCGCAGGAGCCGGGCTGGCGTTCGTCGATGCGGCCGGCGAATTGGGCGTTGCGTACAGCCATTATGACAGCCTGTATGGCGTTCCATCGCGGTTCGATACCGACACCGGTGAAGGCGAGGCCGTGCGGTTGAAGGTCAAGCAGGACCGCATCGATGTGCGTGGCCAGATCAATGTTGGCGGCAGCGTCGTCGACACCATCAAGGTACGCGCCGGGTTCGCCGATTATCAACATTCCGAGCTGTCCGACACTGGCGAGATCGGCACGACCTTCTACAATCAGGGCCTGGAAGGCCGCGTGGAGGTTTCGCAGGCCAAGGGCGCCATCGGTGGCGGCATCTGGCGCGGCGGCACCGGTGTGCAGATATTCACCCGCGATTTCGATGTCATCGGCGATGAAGCCTTTATCCCGCGCAACCAGACCACCCAGATCGGGCTGTTCACGTTGCAGGAGCTGGATTTTGGCAGCATCAAGACCGAATTCGCCGGGCGTTATGAAAATGCCCGCGTCCGTGCGTCGGTGGGGGATTTTCGCGGGTCGGGCGTGTTCGTCAACCGCAGCTTCGATCTGTTCTCGGGCTCCGCAGGCGCCAGCACCGGGCTGTTTGATGGCTGGCGCGTGGGGGTCAACCTGTCCCACACCGAACGCGCCCCGGCCGCCGAGGAACTGCTCGCCAATGGGCCGCACGCCGGTACCCAGGCCTTTGAAATCGGCAATCCGGATTTTGCCAAGGAACGATCGAACGGCGCCGAAATCGTGTTGCGCGGCAAAGGTGACAACTACAGCTTTGAAGCGTCGGTCTATTACAACCGTTTTTCCGACTTCATCTTTGAACGCCAGACTGGCGCCATCGAGGATGGCTTTCCGGTGTTCCAGTTCGATCAGGCCAGCGCCCGCTACCTGGGTTTCGAGGCGCAGGCGGCGTTTACCGTCGCCCGCTTTGGTGACACCGACCTGAAAATCGACGCGCTGGCGGATTATACCGACGCCCGGCTGCTCGATGGGCTGGGCCCGGTGCCGCGGATTCCGCCGTTCCGCGTGCTCGGCGGCATCGGCGTCAGCAATCCGGTCTGGGATGCCCGCGCTGAAATCGAACACGCCAGCTCGCAGAAAAAGGTCGCCGATTTCGAAACCGAAACCGCTGGCTACACGATGGTCAATGCGTCCTTTGCGTTCCGGCCCTTTGCCGATCGGCCCAATACCGCGCTGGTCTTGTCGGCAAACAACATCTTCGATGTCGATGCCCGCCGCCATGCGTCGTTCCTGAAGGACTTTGCGCCGTTGCCAGGCCGCGATATCCGCATTTCGCTGCGCTTCACAATTTAGGCGCGCAAATTCGCCCAAGCCTCTTGAATCGTAGCAGCATCATCCTATCTTGATAGAGCGCGCTGGTGCTTTCCCCCCTTGCATCAGCGTCGCTTCGGCCGGGTCAGCCCGGCTGATTCTCCCTGAACTCTCGCCGTTCCGTGCCTCGCACGGAACGGCGTTTTTTTGTGGGTTTCAGGGCGTTCGGAGGCTCTTCTGGCCCGCTACTCCGCCGCCTCGCGCATCGGCGGCGCCAGCCCCAGTGTCGGCGCTTGCGCAATCAGTAGCTCGGCCAGCCCAGCCATCCGCCCGGCCACCGCAGCAAAGCCATCGTGGCGTGTCAACCGCTGGGCATCCATGTACAGCCCGCGGTCGATTTCGATCTGCACGGCGTGGATGCCCGTCAACGGCGCACCGTGAAATTCGGTGGTGTGGCCACCGGCATAGGGAACATTGCGCCCCACCCGCCAGCCGGCGGCGCGGAAATGCCGTTCGATCACACCAAGCAGGGCCGGGCTGGCGCTGTTACCGTGGCGATCACCCAGCACGATCTGCGGCGGCAATACGCCGGCCGGTTGCGGCATCGAATGGCAATCGATGAGAATGGCATAGCCGTGTCGAGCCTGCGCCCGCGCCAGCAATTCGGTGATGCGCGCGTGCCAGGGCCGATGCAGCGCGGCCAGCCGCAGCCGGGCTTCATCGGGTGAGAGCCGGCGGCGATAAATGTCCATGCCCTGCGCCGCGACGCGCGGCAGCACCCCAAGGCCGGCGGTAACGCGATCGGTGACGTGCGGAGTGAAGGGCGGGGTGCCGTCGAACATGGCCGGGTCCAGCTCGTTTTCGGCACGGTTGAGATCGAGGAACGCCCGTCCATGTCGCGCACGCAGCACAGGGACGCCCTCGACGCCATCGAGCAAGGCATCGACGAACGGGTCCTCCGCCCGTCGCAATTGCGCCAGCGACAGGCGGGAGGCGGACAGAAAGGCCGGCGGATACTCACGGCCGGAATGGGGTGACGCCATGACAATCGGCCAGCGTCCGTCGCTGTCGCCGGTCACACTGAAGCCTGGAAGCAGCGAATCATGCATCGCCCGACGTTAGGCGACGGGTCGGTGGCTCGCCAGCCCCGCTCATGTCGCATTTGCCCGTCTTTGCGCACTTGCAACGGGCGCCATGTCCGACTAACAGCCTCGCCAGAGTGGGCGCGTAGCTCAGTGGTAGAGCACTGTGTTGACATCGCAGGGGTCACAAGTTCAATCCTTGTCGTGCCCACCATGGATTTCAGCCCGCGAAGTCGCCGACTTCGCGGGCTTTTTCTTGAACGAAGGATGCGGATGATGACGAACCTTCCCGAATCAGGCTTGCAACTTCACTCGCTGGTCACCGATGGCCAGTTGCAGCTTTCGCTGGCGACGGTGCCGGTCGTGGCGCCCGGCCCCGGCGAAATCCTGGTTCGCATCGAAGCCTCGCCGATCAATCCCTCCGATATCGGGCTGTTGTTCGGCGCCGCCGACATGGCGCAAGCCGTGCAATCGGGCAGCGCCGCCAACCCGATTGTCACCGCGCCGATTGCGCCGGCGATGATGCGCGCCATGGCGGCGCGGCAGGACGAAGCCATGCCGGTGGGCAATGAAGGCGCCGGCACGGTAATCGCCGCTGGCGCAGGGGCCGAAGCGTTGATGGGAAAGACCGTCGGCATGATCGGCGGTGCCATGTATGCGCAATACCGCACATTGAAGGCGCGCGACGTTCTGGTGCTCGCCGACGGCACTACCGCAGAGGAGGGCGCGTCATGCTTTGTCAATCCGTTGACCGCGCTTGGCATGACCGAGACGATGCGCCGCGAAGGCCACACTGCGCTGGTCCACACGGCTGCGGCGTCGAACCTGGGGCAGATGCTCAACAAGATCTGCATCAAGGATGGCATCGCGCTGGTCAACATCGTGCGAAGTGCCGAACAGGCGAAGATTTTGCGCGATATCGGCGCAGTGCATATCGTCGATTCTACGGCGGCGACTTTCATGGACGATCTTGTCGCGGCGCTGGTCGCCACTGGTGCCACCATCGCCTTTGATGCGATCGGCGGCGGCAAATTGGCCGGGCAGATACTGACCGCCATGGAAATCGCCGTCAACAAGACCGCGACGTTGTATAGCCGCTATGGATCAGCGGTGCACAAGCAGGTCTATATCTATGGCGGGCTGAACATGGCGCCGACCGAATTCAACCGCAGCTTCGGCATGGCCTGGGGCATCGGTGGCTGGCTGCTGTTCCCGTTCCTGCAGAAGATCGGCGCGGCTGATGGGCAACGCTTGCGTGACCGGGTGGTGGCGGAGCTGAAGACGATTTTTGCCAGCCATTATACCAGCCGCGTGTCGCTGTCGGGCGCGCTCGGGCTGGAGGCGATTGCCGCCTATAATCGCCGGGCGACGGGGGAAAAGTTCCTGATCGTGCCGACTTTGGGAGGCTGATCAACGCCCCCCATACCGGGGACGTGAGTCAAGCCGCCCGCCGCGCCCCGCTGGCGATCTGCTCATACGCCCCGAACAGGTCCTCGAAATGCCGGTCCATTTTGCGCACGCCCGGCGCCGCCAGCACTGCGGCTGCGCGCAACGCCGGCAAGCCATCGATGGCCGCACCAATGGCCCCCGCTGCGCTCGCGGCATCACCGGTGACATAGGCCAGCGCCTGGCCTGTAACGCGTTGATCGAACGCCGCGCCCTGATCAGGCACCACCATCGGCAGGCCGGATGCACGCGCCTCGGCCTGTACCATGCCAAAGGTTTCGGCCGATGATCCATGCACCAGCAGATCGGCACTGGCCATCAGGCGGGCGAATTCGTGGCGATCGGTCAAGGGCGCCAGCAATTGCACATGGGGGTTTTCACCCGCCGCCCGCACCACGCTGGCGCGGGCATGGCCATCGCCGATAATGCACAGGCCGAGCGGGCGATTATAGCCCGCCGCCGCTGCCGCCGCGATGATCATCGGCCAGCGCTTTTCCGGCGAAAACCGGCCGCTTCCAAGCAAAAGGGTCGCGGTTTCGGGCAATTCGCAACGCGCCAGCAACCGGGCGCGCAGGGCCGAATCACGGTGAGCAGGGGAGAAGATGCCCGGCTCCACGCCCATCGGGATTGTCTCCACCCGCTGCAATCCACCGCCGCGCAACCGGTTGGTCAGGCTGGGCGCCGCGCTGACCACCAGGTCCATGCGCGCATCCAGCCGGCGCAGGTGCCGCCAGAACCAATCGAAGCCGCGATCGATGGTCTTGTGGCTCGCCACGCCTTCGAACCAGCGATAGGCCCAGGCCGACAGTGGCTCGGCGTGCATGATCAGTGATCGCGGTGCGCTGCCCGGCCACTCTGCCACCGCTGTCGCGCTGCCCCAGGGCGACGATGCTTCAACAAAATCCGGCTGCCAGCGATCGAGCGCCGCATGGATCACAGCATCGCTTTCGAAATAGAAATAGCTGCGATCGAGCGGAAAGCGCGGCGATGGAATGCTGACCAGCCTCACCCGCGGGCTTGTCACCTCAATCCGGTCATCGGCGCCCGGCACCACGATAGTCAGTTCATGGCCCAGGCGCTCGGCAGCCAGCAGTTTGTGGCGCGTATAGGTGCGGATGCCGCCGCCGGTGGGCGAATACAGCGCCGAAATGTCGACGATGTGCACCGCCTCAGTCCTTTATCGGCCCAAAGGAAAACAGCCCCTGGCGGTAATTCATGCGCACAGTGATGTCGGTCATGCCCTTGCCCGCCGACACCAGCGCCATCGCCGCCTTGGGCTTGGAAAGCCCCAGTTTGGGGTTGCCGGCAAAGCCGACACCATCGCCCGAAAGCCCGAATTTTCGATTGGAATCGCGGTCGTGGAGCACCGAAAGCGCATAAGTTCCGGGCGCCGGCACCCGCATGCAGATCTGCACCGGGCCCGATGGCGGCAATGCCATCTCCACGCGGTGGAACATCGTGCCAGCGCGCACCAGCACCTTGTCGGACGCCAGGAAGTCCTTGTCATTCGGCGGATACAGCTCGGCGCGCAGCAACCCGGTGCGATCCTTGAGGCCAGTGACGCCGATCATCAGCGCCGGCCCTGCCTCGTTGGCCCGGCACCGGCCCTCGGCCTTGCCCAGATCCCGCGAGGGCATGCCGAATTCGACTTCGGGCGGCACCCCGGCGCCAGTGGCCAGCACCGCCGCCAGCAGCAAAATCCGTACCTTCACCGGCGTTTCCAGCCCAGGGCTTCGCTGGAAACCAGTGCCAGCCCCAGCGCGATATGCGTGGCCAGGATGATGCTCGCCATCATCGTCATCAACGCGCCGATTTCGGCGTCATGGCCGATCAGGAACACCGCCAGCCCGGCAAACACGATATCCTTGTTGGGCAGCAGCGGCAGCCGTGACAACAGCATCCGCAGCGCCGCCAGCAACAGCCACCAGTTCAGCGCCACATCGGGCAGCGCCAGATGCCAGCACAGCGCAGCCAGCCCGGTGGTGAGGAAAATCCGCACCAGATGCACGCTGGCAACAAAACGCAGCTCGGCGCGCGGCAGGCCGAACAGTTTCTTGCGGAAAAACAGCACGGCGCTCGACATCGCCACAACGGCGCCGACCGACGTCAGCAGGGTGCGGCCATCAATGCCCAGGTTGAGCGCCCCGAGCAGCGGCCAAGCCATCGCCAGCAGCGCGAGTGTCACGGCATTTGCCGTCATCGCCGAAAGGATGGCGACATCCTTGATGGTGCCAAACGGCGCCGATATCATCGCCGTGCGCCGCCGCGCCCAAGTGTAGAGATACAATTCGCCGACATAGCCGAACAACAGTTCATTGCCGATCAGCTTCCTCAGCAATGCCGTGAAGCCGGACACCGGAATGCCCCACAGCCGACGGTAAATTGTCCAATCGGCCGCCGGGCTGGAGAGATAGGAGGCGGCAAAAACCAGCCAGAACAGCGGCGAGACCGGCAGCATGGACCGCACCTTGCCGAAATCCACGGTCCGCAATTCAAACACCACAGCGACCAGCACCGCGAACGAAATGGCCGCCCCGACCCACCAGGTCCAACCACGTTCACCCATTGCAAGCGGCTTTGGGTCATGCGGCGACAGGGTGCGCGCGGGCTCAGCTATATTGGCATTGATACTCGGCACGGGCAAAATTGCGTCCACTATTGAAGCGCAAATCCCATACGTCGCCAATATGGCATTTTCGGGACATCGCGGCCCTTGAACGCCCCCGGCATCTGACAGTTCCCATCTGCGTCGCGGCACGGCATAGCGAAACCATGCTTCAGACGTTCGATCTTCTGCCCTTCGTCGCACCGCCAGGCGCTGCCGCGCTGCGCACCGAAATCCGCGCCTTTCTTGGGCGGAACCCTCCCCCTGCCGATGCCGTGTTACGCGCCAATTGCTGGTCCGTCGCTGATCCGGCCTTTTCGGCCGCCCTCGGTGCTGCCGGCTGGCTCGGCATGGTCTGGCCGCGCGCCTATGGCGGCCATGACCGCCCGGCGATGGAACGCTACATTGTCCTCGAGGAACTGCTCGCCGCCGGTGCCTCGGTGGGCGCGCACTGGATCGCCGACCGCCAAACCGGGCCATTGTTGCTGCGCTATGGCACCGAGGCCCAGCGCCGCAAATACCTCCCCGGCATGGCCGCCGGCACGCTGTTCGCCTGCATCGGGCTCTCCGAACCCGGCGCCGGGTCCGACCTCGCCAGCGTCCGCTCGCGCGCCGAACGCGTCCCCAGCGGCTGGCGCCTCAACGGCCAGAAACTCTGGACCAGCGGCGCCCACAACGCCCATGTCATGCTGGCGCTGCTCCGCTCCGAGGCCGGCAGCGAGCGCCAGCAGGGCCTCAGCCAGTTCCTCATCGACATGGACACGCCCGGCATCACCGTCCGCCCGGTCATCGATCTCGTCGGCAACCATGACTTCAACGAAGTGTTTTTCGACGATGTGCTGGTCTCCGACGATGCGCTGGTCGGCGTGGAGGGCAATGGCTGGCCGCAAGTCACCGCCGAACTGGCGCTCGAACGCTCGGGACCGGAGCGCTATCTCTCCAGCTATGCGCTGCTGGTCGAACTGACCGATAGGGCAGCGCGATCCGGCGACCCGCGAACATCCACGCTCCTTGGTAACCTGACTGCTGAACTTTGGACTTTGCGCCAACTTTCGATGGCGACAGCCGCAAAGCTGGCAGACGGCGAAGACGTTAACATTGAAGCCGCCATAGTGAAGGACCTTGGCAACACGTTCGAACAGAACGTCGTGCAATCCATAGCGGCAATTACGGGGTCACCGCTCGACGCAACGACCGATTTTGCCCGTCTGCTTGCCCATTTATTGATGGTCAGCCCCAGCTTCTCTTTGCGCGGCGGCACGCGGGAAATCCTGCGCGGCATCATCGCGCGAGGTCTAGGTCTGCGATGACGGAATTGCGCTCGCAGATCATTGCCGCCGCCAACGACTTGTTCGCGACCGCTCCTAATTGGGCAGCGATTAAGCAAGCTGGTGTCCACCTGCTGATGGTCTCGGAAGCCGACGGTGGTTTCGGAGGTGATTGGGGTGACTTCGAGGCAGTTCTGTCGGTTGCCGGGCGTCACGCGCTCGCGCAGCCCTTGCCCGAAACCATCGTGGCCAATTACCTGTTGGCCCGCGCAGGCCACGCCCTGAAGGACAGTCCGATGTCGATCGGCAGCTGCGTTGGAGAATGGCGAGATGGCCAATTTACCGGAACGGTGGTGTCCGTCCCCTGGGGCCGTGAAGCAACGACAATCATCGGCAATATGGGACGTAAGCTGATCGTGCTGCCGGCTGCGAATGACATTGTTAACGGCTGTAGCCCGGCAGGGGAAGCGCGCGATATACTCCGATACGTCAACGCACCGGCAATTGGTGCAGGCTATGGCGAT
>JANPEP010000083.1:0-5673 GCA_031422995.1 Polymorphobacter sp.
CGCATGGCCGCAGCGTTATCGCCGTCGATATTGCCGAAATTGCCCTGGCCATCGATCAGCGGATAACGCAGCGAGAAATCCTGGCTCAGCCGCACCAGCGCATCATAAATCGATTGGTCGCCATGCGGGTGATATTTGCCCATCACATCGCCGACGACCCGCGCCGATTTCTTGTACGCCGAGGCCGGATCGAGCTTGAGCAACCGCATCCCCCACAGGATGCGGCGGTGGACCGGCTTCAACCCGTCGCGCAGATCGGGCAGCGAGCGGGCGGTGATGGTGGACAACGCATAGACCAGATAGCGATCGCCCAGCGCGGTATCGAACGGCGTGTCGAGAATGCGATCTTCAGGGGGTTCAGCGGTAATGTTGGCCATGCTTTCAACTAGCGCGGCGGCAACCGGTTCGCCAGCCTTTCCCGCGCGCCAAGGATGTCGCGGCCGCGCCCGATCAACACATCGCGCTCCAGGAAATGCCCGGTCAGTTTCAGGCCATCATGCACCGCTGCGGCATCGGCCGCGGCATGACCGATCAGGAACGCCGGCAGCGGCAACAGCTTGTCAGCATAGGGCAACCCGGCGCCGCGTGACACCGCCTGGCTCGATTTGGGCGATACGAAACACAGGTCGACCGTTGCCCCCGTTGCGGCGCACGACGACAAATCGAGCCCAAAGCCCAACTCCGCCAGCAACAGATGCTCATACCGCACCACATTTTCACCCAGCGCCAGCGGCCCGGCACCGGCGGCAATGCCATCGATGATCGCATCCAGCGTGCGGTACAGCGCCGGGTGCGGCACATCCTGTGCCAATGCCGTCGCCGTCAACGCCGTCAACCAGTCCAGCGCCGCCAGCGCCGCCGCGCTTGTCGCCAGCGCGGCGCGGGCTGCGGTCAATTCCACCGTCGCTGCCGCCAGTTGCGTATCGACCCGCGCCCGCAACGCCAGCGCCACGCCATTGCCAGGTTGCAGGATCGGCCGCAGCCGGCGCGACCGGCCGCCGCGCACATAGCCGGCAACCAGGCCATTCTCCGGCGTCAGGAATCGCACCACGGCGCCATGCTCGCCGTGCGGCAGCATGGCACAAACGATCGCGGCGCTATCGAGGTGCATCGCCGGACCTTAAGCCGGGCTTGTCAAAAATAATATTGCCGCGAAAGGCAAAACCGCATCGAAGGTCGCGCGCGGCTCCCATGTGTTCTGTCAACCCGCCAGCGCCGCCTTCAATCCACCCAGCCAAGCCCCGAATCGCGATAAACCTCGCGATCCTCGGCCCAATCTTCCTTCACCTTGACGTGCAGAAACAAATGAACCTTTTTCCCCGTCAATTCTGAAATCCCGGCCCGCGCCGTCGTGCCGATTTCCTTCAACCGCGCACCGCCCTTGCCCAGCACGATGGCGCGCTGCGTATCGCGCTCCACCAGGATCTGCTGGTGGATGGCAATGCTGCCGTCGCGGCGCTCTTCCCATTTCTCGGTCTCGACGGCGCTGGCATAGGGCAGCTCGGCGTGGAGCTGGTTGTACAGCTGCTCGCGAGTGATTTCGGCCGCCATCAACCGCGTCGTGGCGTCGGTCAACTGGTCCTCGGGGAAATGCCAGGGGCCAACCGGCATCGCGCTGGCAAACGCCGCCTTCAATTCGGCCACGCCATCACCGGTGCCCGCCGACACGAAATAGGTGTCGGCAAACGCGGCAAAGGCATTGGCATGGGCGGCCAGCTCAAGCAGCCGGGTTTTCGCAGTGATGTCGACCTTGTTGAGCACCAGCAATTTCGGTTCCGGCCGGTTGGCCAGCGATTCCAAAATTGCCGTCGCATCGGCACGAAATCCGCTCTTGGCATCGACGACAAAGGCAATCAGGTCGGCACCCTCCGCGCCTTCCCACGCTGCGCGCACCATGGCGCGGTCGAGCCGGCGCCGCGGCGAAAAAATCCCCGGCGTGTCGATCAACAATAGCTGCGTCGCGCCTTCGGTGGCGATGCCCATCAACCGGGTGCGGGTCGTCTGCACCTTGGCCGAAACAATCGCCACCTTCTGCCCGACCAGCGCATTGGTCAGCGTCGATTTCCCGGCATTGGGCGCGCCGACGATGGCGACGGAGCCGCAGCGTTGTGCGTCTGCGGCGATTGGCTGTTCAACACTGTCTGTCATCTTGCACCCTTTGCGAGCAGCGAACCCAGAAGGTTGGTCGCTGCGGCCTTTTCGGCTTCCTGTTTGTTGGCGCCTTCACCCCGCGCGGGATCTTCGCTTCGTACCTGCGCTTCCACGGTAAAGCGCGGCGCATGGTCCGGGCCCTGCCTGTCGACCACAACATACATCGGCATCCCGCGCCGGCGTTTCAACGCCCATTCCTGCAACCGCGATTTGGGGTCTGCCAGCAAACGCGGCCCATCCTCCAGCAATCGCGCCCATTCGCGCCGCACAAAGGCGTCGGCAATCGCCCACCCGGCATCCAGATACAGCGCCGCCACCAACGCCTCGGCAACATCGCCCAGCACGTTTTCAGACAGGTGCAGCCCCTTGGCCCGGGCATTGGTTTCGATGATCAGGCGTTCCGGCACGCCCAGCGCCCGCGCCACTTCGGCATTCGCCGATCCTTCGACCAGCGCATGCAGCCGCGCCGTCAACTTGCCCTCGGCCTCATCATGCGACGCATACAGCCAGGCCGCGACGGCACAGCCCAGCACTCGGTCGCCCAGGAACTCCAGCCGTTGGTAACTGTTGGCACCATGCGCCGCGCTGCTGTGGGTCAGGGCGCGACGGACCAGCGTGATATCCCTGAAATCATGGCCCAAACGCTCACGCGCCCATGTCGCCAGCTCGGCGTCGCTGTGGCTCATAACCTGAATCTCACTGGCAAAGCCTCACAACTGGTTGCCGATGCGGTCGGTTCGCACCGCGCGCCACCAGCTGCCGGGGTCTGACCAGCGCGCACCAGGCGCAATCGAGAAGAAAATGCGGTCGGCACGGCCGATGACATTGCCCAATGGCACCAGCCCGACCCCGCCTTCGGCAATGCTGAAGCGGCTGTCGGCCGAATCATCGCGATTGTCGCCCAGCACGAACACGTGCCCCGCCGGCACCAGCAGCGGCGCCGTGGTATCGCGCACATCACCGGCGATCTGGTCGAGCACGACATAGCTGCGGCCGCCGGGCAGCGTTTCGGCAAACGCCGGATAGCGGCAAATGCTGTGCCCGGCGGCGTCGTGCGTGCGGAAATCCGGGCGCCCAGGTCCCGAATCGCAATCACTCCCCGCCGCCCGCAGCCGGAAATCATCGGTACGCGCCTTTGCCAAGGGCGCGCCATTCAACACCACAATGCCATCCACCATTGCCACCCGGTCCCCCGGCAAGCCGATGACCCGCTTGATATAATCGGTGCGATTGTCGCGCGGGGTCTTGAACACGATGATGTCGCCGCGCACCGGCAGGCTGCCGCCGATCCGCCCTTCAAACAACGGCAGGCCCAGTGGCAGCGAATATCGACCATAGCCATAGGGCCATTTGGCGACGAACAGATAATCACCGATCAGCAATCGCGGCAGCATCGATTCGGATGGAATGTTGAACGGCGCAAACACCAGCGTCCGCAACACCAGCGCAATCACGATCGCTGCACCAACCAGGCGCACGGCCCCGCTCACCGCCGCCTTTTGGCGGTCGTTGCGCGCCACATGGGCATCGCGGGTTTCGGACAGGCTGGACATCAGCGCTGGCCTGACCTGCGCTGCCCGCGCGGTCAAGTGTCATTGCCCCGTCTTGGACTCTTCCCCATCCTCGGCCATTGTCGGCGCATGACCGATGATCTGCTCCGCACCCAGTCCGCACCGCCCTCGATTTCGGCGCTGTTCGACACTGAACCCGGCCGCTTGTCGGCCATGTCCCACGACATCGCCGGCGTACATTTCGACTTTTCCAAACTTGCCGCCAGCGCCGAAACCCTTGCCGCCTTGCACGCGCTTGCCGATGCCGCCGGCTTCCCCGCCTGGCGCGCCCGGCTGTTCGCCGGCGAAACCGTCAACCCCAGCGAAGCCCGCGCCGCCACCCATATCGCCGAACGCGGCACCGGCGCCGCTGCCGACAACGCCGCCGCTGCCATCGGGCAAGCCGCGATGCGCGCGCTGGTCGAGGCCATCCGCGCCGAAGATGTCGCTCACATCCTCCACATCGGCATCGGCGGCTCCGCCCTTGGCCCGGCGCTGCTCCTCGATGCGCTGGGCCGGGACGGAGACGGTCCCAAGGTCCATGTCGTCGCCAACATCGATGGCGAGGCGCTGGCCCGCGCCACCGCGCAATGCGATCCGCACCGCACCCGCATCGTCATCGTCTCCAAAACCTTCACCACCACCGAAACCATGACCAATGCCGAAACCGCGCTGGCCTGGCTCGCCGCCGCCGGAGTCGACACCCCACGCAGCCGCACCATCGCCGTCACCGCTGCCCCGGACAAAGCCCGCGCCTGGGGTGCCGGCGCCATCCTGCCCTTCGCCGAAACCGTCGGCGGCCGCTATTCGCTCTGGTCCGCCGTCGGGCTACCCTTTGCGCTGCGTTGCGGCTGGCCGGCGTGGCAGGCATTGCTCGATGGCGCCGCCGCGATGGACGCGCATTTCCGCGATGCCGAACCCGCCACCAACGCGCCATTGCTGGCCGCCCTGCTCGATGTCTGGGCCGCCCGCTACAATGGCCAGCAGGTGCGCGGCGTCTTCGCCTATGATGAACGCCTGCGCCTGCTGCCCTCTTATCTTCAGCAGCTCGAGATGGAGTCGAACGGCAAGTCCGTCACCCGTGATGGCGCGCCTGTTTCCGGCCCCACCGCCGCCATCACCTGGGGCGGCACCGGCACCGATGCCCAGCACGCGGTGTTCCAGCTCATCCACCAGGGCACCAACATCGGTCCGGTGGAATTCGTCGCCGTCCGCACCCCCGGCCACGCCATGCCCGCCACCCACCACCGGCAATTGCTCGCCAATTGCTTCGCTCAAGGCGCCGCGCTGATGCAGGGTCGCACGTTCGACGAAGCCCTCGCCCTCTCCGGCGGCAACCAGGCGCTGGCAGCCGCCAAAACCTTCCCCGGCAACCGCCCGTCCGCCACTATCCTGCTCGATCGCCTCGACCCGGCAACGCTGGGCGCGCTGCTCGCTTTCTACGAACACCGCACCTTCGCTGCCGCTGTCCTGATGGGCATCAACCCCTTCGACCAATGGGGTGTCGAACTCGGCAAGGAAATGGCCACCGCCGTCATGGCCGGCGGGGCAGGGGCTTTCGACCCCTCAACAACCGACCTGATGAACCGGGGCCTCGCCTAGGGCCTCACTCCATCCCCCGCCAAACCCCCGCCACCAAAGCCTGTGCCGGCCGAAAATGCCGCTTGTACGCCATGCGGTCACAGCCCTCGATCCAATACCCCAGATACACGAACGGCAGCCCCGCCCGCGCCGCCCGAGTGATATGGTCGAGGATGATGAAATTCCCCATGCCCCGCCGCGTCTCGCTGTCGGGCTCGTAAAAACTGTAAATCATCGACAACCCGTCGGACTGCTTGTCGGTCAGGCAACACCCGACCAACCGCCCCGGCCGGCCATCCACGCTGGGCTCGCGATACTCCACCACCACCGTATCGACCGGCGATTGCTCCACCATGTCGGCATAATCATGCCCATCCATGTCGGCCATGCC
>JANPEP010000084.1:0-1912 GCA_031422995.1 Polymorphobacter sp.
GTGGCGGTGGCGAGGACGGTCGCCATGGCGGTGGTGGCCATCGCCGCGGCATAGGCACCGAGGGCAGATTTTTCTGGCGCCAGGAGTTCGAGCGCGATGATGCCGGCCTGGGCGAGGAGCGCGAGCGAGGCGCGATAGCCGAAAAAGGGCCGGGATTCGCGGCGCCAGGTTCGGCGGTCATGGGTTGGCGAGGCGGTGAACAGGCGGGGATCGACGGCTTGGCGCAGTGACAGGGCCATCAGGGCGAGAGCGGCGAGCCAGGCGAGACCCCAGAAACCGATCGCCACGGCGCCGGTGACGGGGAGGCCGAGGGCGAAGCCGAGCGCGGTGAGGGTGAGGACGGTGGCGGGGACGAAGACGCGGAAGATGGCGAGGGCGCGGAAGGGGCGGCCGGCGGCGGTGAGCAGTTCGAGAGCATAATGGACGAGGGCGCCGGCGGGAAGCGAGAGGCAGGTGACGAGGATGGCGCGGGCGATTTCCGGGTCGCGGGTGTTGGTCAGGGCGGTCCAGAGCCCGACGGTAATGGCAGAGGCGGTGGCGGTGAACAGCGTGCGGCGGAGGCCGAAGTGCAGGAAGCCGCGGGCGCGGCCCCAATCACCGTGTTGGAGCAGGGCGGGCATTTGGCGCAGCGTGTATTTTTCGGAGCCGAGCGGCGCCATGGTGGCGAGAAGGATGAAGATGGCGGAGGCGACAACATAGGATTCGAAACCGGCAAGGCCGAGCCGGCGGGCCATGAGGATCGACAGGGCATAGGCGATGGCCTGGCCGGTGAGGGCGAGCAGGACGAGGCGATTGGCCTGGGCCGAAAGATTCATGGTCCGATTACGGCGCGATCATGCGTTTGCTTTGGGGGGGCTTTTCGTATTTTGGCAAGTCATTCGGGGCGAAAGTCCAGAAAAAGCCGTGAAATAAGCCACAATATTGCGCGGCGAAGGAGGATGCCCAAGGTTTGATTGACACAATAAAAACGCCCCCGTTACAAGCGGGCGAATTGGATATTTGCGTGCAACGTCACGCGTTGATGGGGAAACGCGTCATGGACATGAACCGCAGGGACGTCCTTCAGGCATCGGGTTATGCCGCGGCGGGGGCAGTGATGTCATCCAGCCTGGCCGGCGCCGCCAGCGCCGCGACTGGCGGTTTTGACATCAACACCAATTTCGCCGGGTTCATGAAGGACATTGGCGGGACGCCGGCCGATGCCGGCGGCAAGGTGACATTTACGGGGCAGGACCCGATCATCCGCAGCCATTTCCGCATCGGCGCGGCGATGGCGATGCCGGCGATGGGTGCGGGGCTGGGCGCGGCCGCAATCTGGCGCGAGCGCACCGGGCAGGCGCAGGATTTGACGGTCGATCTGCGCGAATCGGTGTTCAATGTGAATCCGTTGATCGCCGGGCTGAAACTGATGATGCAAATGCGGGGGATTGTGCCGGCGGGCGACGAGATTCCGCGCAATTTCGTCAAGCCGACGGTCAATGGCCTGATGCCGCAGGCGCCGGTCGGGCTGGGCAATCCGGTGTCGTTCGTGCCGTTCGAGACCAAGGACGGACGCTATTTCAACCTGACCGGCATTTATCCGCATTTGATGGATCGGGCGCTGAATGTGCTGAAATGCCCGCCGGGCGGGGACAACATCAAAGCAGCGTTCAAGAAGGTCAATGCCTTTGAATTCGAAGAGGAACTGGCGGCGGCCGGTGGCGTTGGCGTTGTTCACCGGACGCGCGCGGAATGGCTGGCGCATCCCGAGGGCAAGGTGCTGGCGGCGACTCCGCTGATCGAGATCATCAAGATAGCCGATGGGCCGCCGGTGCCGTGGAGCGGCGATCCGGTGCAGCCGCTTTCGGGGCTGAAAGTCCTGTCCAACACCCACGTCATCGCGGGGACGTGCTCGTCACGCACGCTGGCCGAA
>JANPEP010000085.1:0-5433 GCA_031422995.1 Polymorphobacter sp.
CCCTTGGCGAGGACGATGATCTGGTTGCCGTCGGGGAATTCGACGATGTCGGTGCCCGGCTTCACTTCGGTCCATTTATAGTTCGACAGTGCCGAAATCTGGATCTCGCTGTCGAAATGCCCGATGTTGCAGACGATGGCGTTGGACTTCATCGCCTTCATGTGATCGGCGGTGATGACATCGGCGTTGCCGGTGGCGGTGCAGAAGATGTCGGCGCGGGTGACGGCTTCTTCCATCGTTACGACTTCAAATCCTTCCATCGCCGCCTGCAGCGCGCAAATCGGATCAATTTCCGTCACCATCACCCGGGCGCCGCCGTTGCGCAGCGATTGCGCCGAACCCTTGCCGACATCGCCGAAGCCAGCGACGCAGGCGACCTTGCCCGCCAGCATCACATCGGTGGCGCGGCGGATGGCATCGACCAGCGATTCCTTGCAGCCGTAGAGATTGTCGAACTTCGACTTCGTCACGCTGTCGTTGACGTTGATCGCCGGGAACGGCAATTCGCCCTTCTTGGCGATTTCATACAGGCGGTGGACGCCCGTGGTGGTTTCTTCCGAAACGCCCTTCAGATTCTTGACGGTTTCGGTCAGATAGCCGGGACGCGCCTTGATGAACGCCTTCAGCGCCCGCTGGAATTCGACTTCTTCCTCATTCTCCGGCTCGCCCATCACCTGCCCGTCTTCGAGCTTGGCGCCCCACAGCGCGAACATCGTGGCGTCGCCGCCATCATCGAGGATGATGTTCGACGTCGTGTCGCCCCAATCGAAGATGCGACCGACATAGTCCCAATAATCCGCCAGGCTTTCGCCCTTGATGGCATAGACCGGGATGCCCTTTGCCGCGATGGCGGCGGCGGCATGGTCCTGCGTCGAAAAGATGTTGCACGTCGCCCAGCGCAGCTCGGCGCCCAATTCGGCGAGCGTTTCGATGAGCACCGCAGTCTGGATGGTCATGTGCAGCGAGCCGACGATGCGGGCGCCCTTCAGCGGCTTCGACGCGCCGAATTCCTTGCGCAGCGCCATCAGCCCCGGCATTTCGGTTTCGGCGATGTTGATTTCGCGGCGGCCAAAATCGGCAAGCCCGATGTCGGCAACGGCATAATCGGTCAAACCAGCGTGCAATTGAGTCGCCACGGCGCAATTCCTGTCTTTGGGAGCAAGCCCGCGACATAGGGCCGAGCCGGCTTTTGGGCAAGCATAAAGATATCTTTATATGATTATGTCGGCATGATGCGCGCCTGCGCACCGCCGCACACGAAAAACATGGGCGATTGCTCAAAACAAGACAATCGCAGCGCGTTGTTCAGGACTATGCGAACCGCTGGTCATCGGGTTAGGGTGACATCAACATTGTTTCGGCAGCGATGCCGTTTTCGAGGAGTCGGGGAATATGGACGTCACGACCTGGTCGGCATCGATCGTGCCTTTCGTCACCGCCCTCGGCCTCAAGGTCGTCGGCGCCATCGTGCTTTACATGGTCGGTCGCTGGTTGATCGGCTTTGCCGTCAGCATGATGTCCCGCGTCCTGACGGCTCGCAATTTCGATCCGACGCTGCAACGCTATCTCGCCAACATCGTCGGCGTGGTGCTCAATATCGTGCTCGTCGTCGCCATTCTCGGCTATTTCGGGATGCAGACCACCAGCTTTGCCGCGCTCCTCGCCGGTGTCGGTCTTGCCGTCGGCGCCGCCTGGTCCGGCCTGCTCGGCAATTTCGCCGCCGGCGCTTTCCTCATCATCTTCCGCCCCTACAAGGTCGGTGACTATGTCGTCGCCGGCGGGGTGGAGGGCAGCGTGACCGAAATCGGCCTGTTCAACACCGTCATCACCAGCCCCGACAATGTCCAGACCATCGTGGGCAACGGCAAGGTTTCGGGTGACACCATCAAGAACTTCTCCACCTTTGCGCATCGCCGGGTCGAACGCACCGCGCAACTGGCCTTTGGCGTCGATCCCCTCGATGCCATCGCCCGCCTGAAGCCGGCGCTTGCCGCGATCCCCAACGTGATGAAGGACCCCGCCCCAGATGTCGAAATCATCGATTTCAACGAACGCGGCACGGTGCTGGCGGTTCGCCCCTATTGCCACACCAGCCATTATTGGCAGGTCACGTTCGATACCAACAAGCTGATTGCCAGCACCTTTGGCGCCGCCGGTTTCCCGCCGCCGTACACCGTGGAGCGCGAGGAAATGGTGCTGCTCGATGCCGGCACAAGGACATCGTCGCCAGCGCCGGCAAAGGCCGCCGCCAAGACAACCGCCGCCGCCAAGCCCGCCCCTGCAAAGGCTGGCGCAAAGCCCAAACCAAAGCCATGATGCGAGGCTGACCCCTTGCCATCCGGAACTCCATGTCCATCAAACTCACCGCTGCCGCCGTCTTGCTGATGTCCACCGCCGCCGCTGCCGCCCCCGCCTATCCGCCAACCGCAACGGTCCCGCAAACCGATGTCCAGCACGGCGTTCCCGTCGCCGACCCCTATCGCTGGCTGGAAAACGACGTCCGCACCGATCCAAAGGTCGCCGCCTGGGTCGCTGCCCAGAACCAGGCCACCGATGCCTTCCTCGCCACCCTGCCGGCGCGCGATGCCATCCGCACCCGGCTAACGCAGCTCTGGAACTATGAACGCTTCGGCGTCCCCCGCCTGCGCGGCACCACGCAATTCTACGCCCGCAACACCGGCCTGCAGAACCAGGCCGTGCTCTATGTCCAGCAGGGCAACGCCCCCGCCCGCGTCCTCATCGATCCCAACCCCTGGGCAAAGGACGGCGCCACCGCCCTGGCCGAATGGGAGCCCAGCAGCGACGGCAGATATCTGGCTTATGCCGTTCAGGACGGCGGCACCGACTGGCGCACCATCCGCGTCCGCGACGTCGCCACCGGCCAGGATCTCCCCGACACCATCGAATGGGCAAAATTCACCAACATCGCCTGGCTCAAGGACGGCAGCGGCTTTTTCTACTCGCGCTTCCAGGCCCCGGCGCCCGGCGAAAAGTTCCAGTCCACCAATCTCAACCAGCAACTGATGTACCACGGTATCGGTACGCCGCAGTCGAACGACAATCTCATCTACGCCACCCCGGACCGGCCAAAGCTCGGCCACAGCGCCCAGGTCAGCGACGATGGCCGCTGGCTGGTCATCACCTCGTCCGCAGGCACCGATGACCGTTACGAGATCAGCGTCATGGAGCTCACCCGGCAACAGGGACCGCGCACCCTCATCCCCGGCCTCGATCACAGCTGGAGCCTCTCCGGTACGCGCGGCACCACGCTCTATTTCGTCACCAACAAGGACGCCCCGCGCTACCGGCTCGTCGCCGTCGACGCCCTCACCGGCGCCCTGACCCAGGTCATTCCGCAAGGCGCCGCCACCATCACCGGCGCCGCGCTCTCGGCCGATCGCTTCATCGTCGAAACCCTCGCCGACGCCAAATCCGTTGTCACTGTCCACAGCCTTGATGGCCAACAGGCCGGCACCGTCCCGCTCCCCGGCATCGGCAGCGCCGCGGGTTTCGAAGGCGGCGACACCCCCATCAGCTATTTCGCCTTCTCCAGCTTTGCGACCCCTGCAACCATCTGGCGCTACAACAGCGCCACCAACCAGGCCGAAATCGTCCGTACGCCAAAGGTCGAGTTCAACCCTGACGACTATGCCGTCTCGCAGGTCTTCTACAAATCAAGGGACGGCACCCGCGTGCCGATGTTCATCAGCCACAAAAAGGACCTCGATCCCCAAAAGCCGCACCCGGCGCTGCTCTACGGCTATGGCGGCTTCAACGTCTCCTACCCTCCGGCCTTCTCCGCCTCGCGCCTGGCCTGGATGGAAATGGGCGGGATCTTCGTTGTCGCCAACATCCGCGGCGGCGGCGAATATGGCGCCGAATGGCACGACGCCGGCCGCCTCTCCAAAAAACAGAATGTCTTTGACGACTTCATCGGCGCCGCCGAGGCGCTGATCGCCAAGGGACTGACCACCCCGCAGCAACTCGCCATCCAGGGCGGCTCCAACGGTGGCTTGCTCGTCGGCGCCGCGGTCAACCAGCGGCCGGATTTGTTTGCTGCCGCGCTCCCTGCCGTCGGTGTCATGGACATGCTGCGCTTCAACCGCTTCACCGCCGGGCGTTACTGGGTCGATGATTATGGCGATCCGGCCAAGGCGGAAGATTTCAAGACGCTGCTCGCCTATTCGCCGTATCACAACATCCGCGCCGGCAATTACCCCGCGATCCTGGTCACCACCGCCGATACCGATGACCGCGTGGTGCCCGGCCACAGCTTCAAATATACGGCGGCGTTGCAGGCGGCGGCGATCGGCGACAAGCCGCATTTCATCCGCATCGAAACCCGCGCCGGGCATGGCAGCGGCAAGCCGACCGACAAGATCATCGCCGAAGCCGCCGACCTTTGGGCGTTCGCGGGCCACTTCACGGGGTTGACAAAATAGGCTTATAAGTTGTCCGGACATTTCTGCCCAAAGGACGCCCGATGACTCGTCTTGTCACCCATGACCTTGCCGTGCGGCCGACGCGCAACGAACTGGCGGCGCAGGACTTCACTTCGTCGCTGCGCGGCCATGTGCTCAACCATATGGCGGCAACCATGAAGGCACGGTTCGAAAGCGAGATCGCGCCGCGGTTGCCCGAACCGCCCGCCGATGGCCGCGCGGTGCATGCGGCGTTGAAGCCTGATACCTATTTCCGCTTCTATTCCACCCTGCGCATGGGCGCGCAGGAGATGGTGTGGGCGAGCGTCAATGATGCGGTCAACCGCGATGCGGGGCGACTGGCAGACACGGCGCGGGCGCTGGCGGCGCGGGGCACCGGCAGCCTGACGCTCGATCCGGGGTTGGAAGTGCCGCGCAATGTATCGGCGATCGATGTGCACCACATGCCGGGTAGCTACTCCGGCGGCGAGGATTTGACTGCGGGGGCGACGTACGAGAACGGCCTGTCGGTGTTTTCCTTCGGGCTGATGGGCAAGAACCTCGACGATATCGGCGAAAGCTGCGCCTTTTGGCTCCGCCACGCCCATCCCGAGTTTGCGCCGGCGGCCATCCTCGATCTCGGCTGCTCGGTCGGCCACCAGACCTTGCCGTGGAAACGCGCCTACCCCGACGCGCGCGTCACCGGCATCGACGTGGCGGCGCCCTGCCTGCGCTATGGCCACGGCCGGGCGCAATCGCAGGAGGTCGACGCGCATTTCGTCCAGGCCGATGCGACGGCGCTGCCGTGGCCGGATGCCAGTTTCGATCTCGTCTATTCCTCGATGTTCCTCCACGAATTGCCGCTGAAGGACATCAAGGCGGTGTTTGCCGAGGCGCGCCGCGTGCTCAAACCCGGCGGCATGATGCTGCATTATGAGTTGCCGCCGAACAACGCCCTGTCGGCCTATGATGGTTTCTATCTGGATTGGGATTGCTGGTACAACAACGAGCC
>JANPEP010000086.1:0-2476 GCA_031422995.1 Polymorphobacter sp.
GACGGCGCCGCCGATGTGCGGGCTTTCGATGGAGACGTTGTTGAGCTGGTTTTCCCAGGCGCCTTGCAGCATCAGCCGTTCGGTTTCGCCGAGCTTGTCGCTGCCGATATGACCCATCTGGACGAGTTCGGGATGGTCGGCGAGGTTGTGGTGCTCTGTCAGGCCTTCCTGCCGGTGAAATTTCCCACTGGCATCGAGGAGGAAGCGCAACGGGTGGTTGGCGATGGACAGGATGATGCGGATGGCGGCGCTGCGCATCTGGGCGCGGCTGGAGCCGACGAGTGCCTGACCGGCGGCGGGGCGGGATGAGCCGACGATCGTGGCTGGGGCTGTTGTTGCCGGGGTGACGACGGCGCCGACGGTGGGCGCGGTGGTGTTGGCGATGCTGGTGGCGGTGCGGGCCGGAGTGGTCGCGGCGCGGGCGACGGCAGGGGTTGCTTGTGACACGGCGGGCGCGACGGCGGTGGTTGCCGCGGGTTTGGCGGCGGCGGTGGTGACGCGGGTTGCCGGGCGGACAACGGCGGGGGCGGTTTCGGCGGCGGCGCGGGCGGGCGCTGCGGCGCGCTTGGCCACTGTCTGCGAGGTGCCTTGCAGGCCGCTGGAGCCGGTGCGCATGGCGACTTCATCGGCGTTGGACAGGCCGATCTTGGCGCTGGCGAGGAATTCGCGGGCCCGGCGTTTCAGCCAGCTGCCGGCGGGACGTTTGAGCTGTGTCGCGGCGGCCTCGGCGATTTCGGTGGCGGTGGGAGCGATGGCGGATTTTGTGGCTTTTGTGGTCTGGGCGGCGACGGGGCGGACGGCGCGGCTTGCGGTTTGGGTGGCGATGTTGAGGCCTGCCTTGCCGCCGCCCATCGCTGCCTTCAACCCGGTGCTTGCGGTTATCAGGCCACGAACGGCGCCGATGGCTTCGGGGGCAACCGATGTGGCGACATAGACCAGCAGATCGGCGTTGACGACGCTGACGGAGCGCATCGTCTGCTGCATCGCCGATGCCTGCATGCGGAGATAGGGGTTCTTGATGGGGAGCGTCTGGTCCTTGAGATAGCTGCCGACGTGATGGGGGAACAGGCCATAGAGGAGGCCCGGGGTTTCGATATCCTTCAATCTTTCCATGTCGGTACGCAGATCGGGCATGCGCCATTCGATGTTGAGTTTGCCGCTGCGTTCAGCCTCGCGGGTGACGTTGGTCCAGTCTGGATTCCGGCCGTCGTCGCGGCGGAACAGTTGCTGGCTGATGATGCGGAAGGGGGAGGCGTTGGCGGTGGTGACCAGCATGGAATGCAGGCCGTCGCGGACGATTTCCTGTTTCAGGGTGAAGATCGAGCCTTGTTGTTCCCAATCGATGATGACGTCGCGGGGCATGCCGACTTTGAAGGCCGCCGGCACGTGCGCGGCGGCGGCGTCCTTGGTGTCGGTGGTTTTTGTGGCGGCCGCCCGGGGTTCGGGGGGCGGTTTCTGGGGTGATGCGGGGAGCGCCGCGGGGGCTGCGAGCTGTGCCAGGGGACCTTGAGCGGGGGCATCGCGGAAATTCGCCGTGACGGCTTCGAAATCGCGGAGGTAATCGGCATCGGCGACCCAGCTGCCGTGCCAGCCGAACGGGGCGAGGCTGAATTGGTAGATCGGATCATTGGTGCGCAGCAGCCGGGCGAATTCCACGTCGCTGAGCATGGCGCGCATGGATTGCAGGTCCTTGATGATGGTGTCGGGGGTTTGGGCGGCGGGTGCCTTTTCGGCGGCGCGGGCGGGCCTGGGCGGCGCCGGCGCCGGGCGGCGCTGGGTTTCGACACGGCCACCCATCAGCGTTGCCGGGCAAGGGCCGTGGCGAGGGCGGCGGCGATATCGGTGGCGGTGGCTTCGGGGGGGAGGTGGAGGCGTAGGTGGGGGATGTTGCCGGGGGGGAGGGGGGAGAGGTTGGCGAGCGCGGCTTCGAGGGCGGGGGCGAGGGATTGCGCCGTGGCGCGGTCGACGCCGGTGATGGTCATGTGGTTGATGGCGAGATTGGGCATGTCCATCATCCGAGGCCCGAGGCGTCGCGGTCGAGTTTGCGGAATTCGGCGGCGATGGCGGTGTTGAGATGGGCCATGGTGATGACGCCGGCATCCATTGCGGCGGCGCCGGCTGCATTTGTGGTTGCGCCTGCGGCTGCGCCTGCGGCTGCGGTTGCGCCTGCGGCTGCGCCTGCGGCGTTGGCCGCGATGGTGGTGATGTTGCCGCCGCTGAGTTCGAGGCGGGCGAGTTGAGGCCAGTCGATATCCATTTGCGGCGCGGTGGCGGGCAGGGCGCGTTTCCACAGGTCGCGGCGGGCGGTGACATCGGGGAGGGGGAAATCGATGATCATGCGCAGCCGGCGCAGGAACGCCGTGTCGAGGTGGGATTTCAGATTGGTGGCGAGGATGGCGAGGCCGGAATAGCTTTCCATGCGTTGCAGGAGATAGCTGACTTCGGCGTTGGCGTAGCGGTCATGGCTGTCCTTGAC
>JANPEP010000087.1:0-16302 GCA_031422995.1 Polymorphobacter sp.
GCCGCCGAACGCGCGCTGGCATTGAAATTGCTGCCGCAGGACAAGGCCGATGCCAAGCCCGCCATGCTCGAAATCCGCGCTGGCACCGGCGGCGACGAGGCCGCCCTGTTCGCCGGCGACCTTTACCGCATGTACGAACGCTACGCCGCAACGCGCGGCTGGCGGGTCGAACTCATGTCGGCATCACCGGGCGAAATGGGCGGTTTCAAGGAAATCATCGCCAGCGTCACGGGTGACAGCGTGTTTGCCCGGCTGAAATTCGAAAGCGGCGTCCACCGGGTGCAACGCGTGCCCGCCACCGAAACACAAGGCCGCATCCACACCAGCGCGGCAACCGTCGCGGTGCTGCCCGAGGCCGAGGAAGTCGATATCCAGATCGAGGACAAGGATTTGCGGATCGATATCTTCCGGTCTTCGGGGCCGGGGGGACAATCGGTCAACACCACCGACAGCGCGGTGCGCATCGTTCATATCCCGACCGGCCTGATGGTGCAGCAACAGGACGAAAAATCGCAGCACAAGAACAAGGCCAAGGCCATGAAGGTGCTGCGGTCGCGGCTGTATGACCTCGAACGCAGCAAGGTCGACCAGGCGCGATCGGCTGACCGCAAGGCGATGGTCGGTTCGGGCGACCGGTCGGAACGCATCCGCACCTATAATTTCCCGCAAGGGCGGGTGACGGACCACCGCATCAACCTGACGCTGCACCGGCTGCCGGAAATCATGGAAGGCGCCATGGAGGAACTGATCTCGGCACTCATCGGCGAGGATGAGGCGAGCCGGCTGGCGGAACTTGGCTGATGGCGGCGGAGCCGCTTTTGGTGGCGGCGGAGCCGCTGGGGTGACGGTTTCGGAGGCGTTGCGCGCGGCGGCGGCGCGGATCGACCGCTTCGATGCCGAGGTGTTGCTGGCGCATCTGCTGGGGGTCGATCGCGGTAGCCTGTTCCTCAACCCGGATCGCGAAATCGATGCTGCCGCCTTTTCGGCCCTTGTCGATCGGCGGGCGGCGCATGAACCCGTTGCCTATATCACCGGAACCCGCGAATTCTGGTCGCTTGAATTGGTGGTGACGCCCGATGTGCTGATCCCGCGGCCGGATTCCGAAACGCTGATCGAGGCGGCGCTGGCGTCAGGCATTGCGCCGCGCACCATTCTCGATCTCGGCACCGGCAGCGGCGCGCTGCTGCTGGCCGCGCTCAGGGAATGGCCGAACGCGACGGGGCTGGGCATCGATGCCTCGGCGGCGGCGCTGGCGGTGGCAACAGGCAATGCCGTGCGGCTGGGCATGACGGACCGCGCCAGTTTCCGGCAGGGCAATTGGGGGCAGGGGCTGGAGATGCGGTTCGATCTCATCCTGTGCAATCCGCCCTATGTGGAGACCGGCGCCGAGCTGGCGCCTGATGTCCGCGATCATGAGCCGGCAACGGCGTTGTTCGCCGGGCCGGACGGGCTCGATGACTATCGGTTGCTGATTCCGCAATTGCATTCGCGGCTGACGCCGGGTGGCATCGCGGTTGTCGAGATCGGCTGGAGACAGGCGATTGCCGTGCTGCAAATTGGCGCGGGCGCGGGACTGAAGGGCGATATCCGCCGCGACCTGGCCGGGCGGGATCGCTGCCTGGTGTTCCGGGGCTAGCTATCGCGGGCAGTCGACCTGCCGGCCGGTGGACACTTCATAGCAGGTTCCCGCCGGTTCATTGGCATTGGCCGAACGGATGGCACCGGCGGTGCCGCCGATGATCGCGCCGGTTACGGCATTGCCGCCCGTCGCCGACCCCAGCGCCGCACCGCGCGCGCCGCCGCCAACCGCAGTGGTGGCAGGGCCATCCAAAACCGCACCGCCGGCTGCGCCAACCGCCGCACCGCCGACGACACTGCCACCGGTCGCGGCGCCCATGGCGGCACCCCGCCCGGCGTTGGTCTGACAACCACTCAGGCCAAGACCAATCAAGAGCGTGCCGGCGACCACGCCAAATTTCGCTGCATTCATTTCCATCTCCTCGGGTGGCTTGAGCCTGCTCGGTCCGCAAATCCGGCCGCTGGTTACGACCAGAATAAGAACAGAACAAATCCGCCTTGGCAATCAGCGACCGCGCCACTGGCCGGGTCTTTGGACCGCGTGCCCGCACCAACCCGAAAAAGCGTTCTAAAGCCGTACCATCGCCATCATCGCCTTTGATCCATAGCGTTCTCCTGCCGTTGTTCCGGGAGGCAAGGCGGCATCGAGCGCGACCATGTCGGCGGCGGTGAGTGCCAGCGCAGCCGCGCCGGCATTGTCATTGAGGGTGACGCGGCGTTTCGAGCCGGGGATGGGGACGATGGTGTCGCCCTTGGCGAGCAGCCAGGCGAGGGCGACCTGGGCGGCGGTGGCACCATGGGCGTCCGCGACGGTCTTGACGATGGCGACGGCGGCCATGTTGGCGTCATAATTGCCGCCTTGGTAGCGGGGGTCCTTCTTGCGATAATCGCTGTCCGGCAGGTCTTCGGCACGGGGTTGTTGCCCGGTGAGGAAGCCGCGGCCGAGGGGGGAATAGGGGACGAAGCCGATGCCGAGTTGCTGGCAGAGTGGCCAGATTTCGGCCTCGACGCCGCGTTCCCACAGCGACCATTCGCTTTGCAGGGCAGAAATGGGATGGACGGCATGGGCGCGTTTGAGCGTCTCAGGGCCGGCTTCGGAGAGTCCGAGGTAGCGGACCTTGCCTTCGCGCACGAGGTCGGCCATGGCGCCGACGGTGTCCTCGATGGGGACAGACGGATCGACGCGGTGTTGGTAGAACAGGTCGATATGATCGGTGTCGAGGCGTTTGAGGCTGGCTTCGGCGACGGCGCGGACGTTGGCGGGGCTTGAGTCGACGCCAATGGCCTTGCCATCGACGATCTTGAAGCCGAATTTGGTGGCGATGATGGCTTGGTGGCGCCGGCCGGCGAGGGCGCGGCCGATGAGGGTTTCGTTGAGGAATGGCCCGTAAACCTCGGCAGTGTCGAAGAAATTCACGCCGATATCGAGCGCATGGTGGACGGTAGCGACGGCTTCGTCGATGTCGACAACGCCATACATGGCGGATTGGCCCGAGGTGCCGGCCATGCCCATGCAGCCGAGGCCGAGGGCGGAGACGGTGAGACCTTGAGTCCCCAGAAGGCGTTTCTGCATGGCGGGGTCCTTTTTACGGCTGGTTCGGGGGCTTCGACAAGCCAATCGGGGTGGCGTAGACAGGCAATGTTACAGCAAGGTGATGCCATGACGCGCAGATATTTCGGAACCGATGGCATTCGCGGCCTGACCAACACAGCGCCCATGACCGCGGCGATCGCGATGAAAGTGGGGCAGGCGGCGGGGACGCGGTTCCTGCGCGGCGGACACAAGCACCGGGTGGTGATCGCCAAGGATACACGGCTGTCGGGTTACATGATGGAATCGGCGCTGACGGCAGGGTTCACCTCGGTGGGGATGGATGTCATCCAGGCGGGGCCGGTGCCGACGCCGGCGGTGGCGATGCTGACGCGGTCCTTGCGCGCCGATCTGGGGGTGATGATTTCGGCCAGCCACAATGCCTATCAGGACAATGGCATCAAGCTGTTCGGGCCGGATGGATACAAATTGTCCGATGCCGATGAGGCCGAAATCGAGTCGATGATCGATGCCGATGTGCCGCTGGCGGAGCCCAAGGCCATTGGCCGGGCGCGGCGGATCGAGGATGCGCGCGGGCGCTATATCCATTTTGCCAAGGCGACGTTTCCGGAACATCTGCGGCTTGATGGGTTGAAGGTGGTGGTCGATTGCGCGCACGGCGCGGCCTATGCGGTGGCCGGTGAGGCGTTGTGGGAATTGGGCGCCGAAGTCGATGCCATCGGGATTTCGCCCAATGGTTTCAACATCAACGACAATATCGGATCGACGCATCCAAAGGCCTTGCAGATGCGGGTACTGGAAACCGGCGCCGACATCGGCATTGCGTTGGATGGTGATGCGGACAGGTTGATCGTTGTCGATGAAAAGGGCCAGCTGGTCGATGGCGACCAGTTGATGGCGCTGGTGACGGGGCTGGCGGCGGATGCCGGGACATTGAAGGGCGGCGGTCTGGTGGCGACGGTGATGTCGAACCTGGGGCTGGAGCGTTGGTTGACGGGACGGGGGCTGACCTTGCACCGCGCCGGGGTGGGCGACCGTTATGTGCTGGAGGCGATGCGGGCCGGGGGTTTCAACATCGGTGGCGAGCAATCGGGGCATCTGATTTTGACCGATCATTCGACGACCGGCGATGGCCTGGTGGCGGCGTTGCAGGTGCTGGCGGCACTTGTGGCGAGTGGCCGGCCGGCGAGCGAGGTGCTGCACCTGTTCGATCCATTGCCGCAGGTGCTGAAAAGCGTGCGGTTTTCGGGTGCGCCGTTGGATAGCGAGCGGGTAAAGGCAGTAATTGCCGATGGCGAGGCACGGCTGAATGGCGCCGGGCGGTTGCTGATCCGCAAATCGGGGACCGAGCCGGTGATCAGGGTGATGGCGGAAGGCGAAGACAAGGCGCTGGTCAAGGCAGTGGTCGAGGAGATTTGCGCGGCGGTGGTGGCGGGGTGAGCGAGGCGCCAGCACGGATTCTTGTGGTTGCGGGATCGGATTCGGGTGGAGGTGCGGGGATCCAGGCCGATATGAAGACGGTGACGTGCCTGGGTGGGTTTGCGATGACCGCGGTTACGGCGGTGACGGTGCAGAATACGCTGGGGGTTTCAGCGGTTCATGCGATTCCGGCGGCGGTTGTGGCGGCGCAGATGCGGGCTTGCATCGATGACCTGGGGGTCGATGCGGTCAAGATTGGCATGATCGGGTCGGCGGAGACGGTGGTCGCCGTGGCGGAGGTGCTGGCGGGGCTGCGGGTGCCGATTGTGCTCGATCCGGTGATGATGGCGAAAGGCGGCGCGAGTTTGCTGGATGACGAGGCGGCGGTGGCACTTATCGAGCGGTTGTTGCCATTGGCGACGGTGGTGACGCCCAATACGCCCGAGCTGGCGATGCTGGTGGGGACCGAGATCGAGGATGCGGCGGATGCGTTGCTGGCGGCGCAGGAATTGCTGATGCAGGGGCCGCGGGCGGTGCTGGCCAAGGGAGGGCATTTGGCCGGCGATGTGTTGACCGATTGGCTGGTGACGCGGGGCGGGCATGTGGCGTTTGCGTCGGCGCGGGTGATGACGCGGCATACGCATGGGACGGGGTGTACGTTGGCTTCGGCGCTGGCGTGTGGGCTGGGGCAGGGGATGGCGCTGGAGGACGCGGTGGTGCGGGCGCGGGCGTTTGTGGCGCAGGGGATTGCGCGGGCACCGGGCTTTGGCGGGGGGCATGGGCCGTTGGGGTTTTACCCGCTGGGATGATTGTGGATTTTGGCTGGGAGGATCGCGTTGGCGGCGTGGTGGCCGGCGTTGATGAGGCGGGGCGAGGGCCCTGGGCGGGGCCGGTTGTGGCGGCGGCGGTGGTGCTGGATCGGGGGTGTTTCCCGGAGGGTTTGAATGACAGCAAGCAGTTGCGCGCGGGGGTTCGCGAGCGGTTGCATGGGGTTTTGCTGGGATGCGCACGGGTGGGAGTGGGGTTGGCGTCGGTTGCGGAGATCGACGCGATGAACATTCATTGGGCGACGATGCTGGCGATGGAGCGGGCGGTGGCGGCTTTGGGCGCGGCGGTCGATCATGTGCTGGTCGATGGGAATCGGTTGCCGCGGTGGGAGCGGCGGGCGACGGCGATTGTCGGGGGCGATGCGGCGTGCCTGTCGATAGCGGCGGCGTCGATCGTGGCGAAGGTGACGCGAGACCGGATCATGGCGGGGCTGGACTTCGAGTTTCCGGGCTATGGCTGGGCGCGCAACAAGGGCTATGGCACCGCCGAACATGCGCGGGGGTTGGCGGATCTGGGGGTGACGGCGCACCACCGGACGAGCTTTGCGCCGGTGCGGGCGCGGCTTTTGGCGGGTTAGAGTCTTTTGGGCAACACGCCATGGATGGTGGGTGGGGCGGGCACAGGACTCAAGGGGTAGCGGGTTTGAGTCGTTTCGGAGCGAATCGCGTCAACACGCTGACTCGTTGACGATTACTTGCAAGGTTGACGGCGATTCGCGGATGACTCATGGGCGATTCCATGAAGATTTCACGGGAGCCGGCCTTGCAGACCGATCGGATCATATTGGGCGATTGCATCACCGCGATGAACGCCATGCCCGAGGGCTGTGTCGATTTGGTGTTCGCCGACCCGCCGTACAATTTGCAACTGGCGCATAATCTGCACCGGCCCGAGGGCGGCAAGGTGGCGGCGGTCGATGATGAATGGGACAAGTTTGCGAGCCTTTCGACCTATGATGAGTTCACCCGTGAATGGCTGAAGGCGGCGCGGCGGATTTTGAAGCCCGATGGCGCGATCTGGACGATCGGCAGTTATCACAACATCTTTCGGGTGGGCGCGGCATTGCAGGATGCGGGATACTGGATCTTGAACGACATCGTCTGGCGCAAGGCCAATCCGATGCCGAATTTCAAGGGCACGCGCTTTACCAATGCCCATGAGACGTTGATCTGGGCGTCGAAATCCGAAAATTCGAAGTACAAGTTCAACTATCACGCCATGAAGGCGATGAACGACGAATTGCAGATGCGGTCGGACTGGTTGATCCCGATCTGCACCGGCGGTGAGCGGTTGAAGACCGATGGCGTGAAGTCGCACCCGACGCAAAAGCCCGAAGCGTTGCTGTATCGGGTGTTGCTGGCGTGTACCGAGCCGGGCGACCTGGTTGTCGATCCGTTTTTCGGGACGGGGACGACGGGGGCGGTGGCCAAGTTGCTGGGGCGGCATTTCATCGGCATCGAGCGCGAGGCGAAATATGTGGCGGTGGCCGAGAAGCGGATAGCCGGGCTGTTGCCGCTGTCCGGCGGCGATATGGCCGTCAGTCAGGGCAAGCGCGGCGAAGTGCGGATTCCGTTTGGGTCACTGGTGGAATCGGGGCTGGTGCGGCCGGGGACGCGGCTTATCGACCCACAGCGCCGGCACCACGCCGAGGTGCGCGCCGATGGATCATTGAGCATGGGGGCCAAGACCGGGTCGATTCACCAATTGGGGGCGGCGGCGCAGGGGTTGCCGAGCTGCAATGGCTGGACCTTCTGGCACACCGAGGAGGCCGGCAAGCTGGTGCCACTCGATGCCAAGCGGGCGGTTTACCGGGCCAGCGTCGGGGTCGCTTGAAAGCGACAGGGCGAGCGCCATATCCCCTATCATTGGCCGTATTGATTGCGTAATACGGTGCATCAATGATTTGAGGAGTTTGCATGTCTCGTTCCGTTCTTTTGCGCGCGTCGGCCTTGGCCATCATGGCGTTGACCGTGCCTTTTGCTGCCGCTGCGGCCGGGGAGGCCAAGCCCGAGCTGGGCAGTTTCGGTTTCGATGTGGCCGGCATGGAGCGCAGCGTCACGCCGGGTAATGACTGGGTGCGGTTTGCCAATGGCGGCTATACCGACAAGTTGGAGATTCCGGCCGACAAGTCGAATTATGGCATGTTCACAAAGCTGCGCGACCTGAGCCAGGAGCGGACGCGGGCGATCATCGAGACAGCGGCAAAGAAGAGCGGCGCGCCGGGCAGCGAGGCGCAGAAGGTTGGTGATTTTTACGCCAGTTTCATGGACGAGGCCGGAATCGAGGCCAAGGGCCTGGCGCCGGTGAAGCCGATGCTGGACGGGATCGCCGCGATTGGTGACCGCGCGGCACTGGCCATGAAAATGGGCGAATTGAGCCGCGACGGGATCGACATGCCGATCGGTGCTTCGGTGTTTGGCGATTTGAAGAACCCCGATGTGCTGTCGGCCTATGTAGGGCAGGGCGGGCTGGGGTTGCCGGATCGCGACTATTACCTGGACGACAAGAACCCGAAGTTTGTCGAGGCACGGGGTAAATATGTCGAGCATATTGGCAAGATGCTGACGCTGGCCGGCGTGCCGGATGCGGCGGCCAAGGCCAAGGCCATTTACGATCTGGAGCGCAAGATTGCGACCGTGCATTGGAGCCAGGTCGAACAGCGGCAGGTCGAGAAGACTTATAATCCGATGGCGCGCGGCAAGATCGATGCGGCGTATCCGGGGGTCGATTGGACCGCGTTGCTGACGGCGCAGGGGTTGAGCGACCAGAAGGACATCATCGTTGCACAGCCGAGCGCCATTACCGGCATCGGCAAGTTGATGGCCAGCGAGCCATTGGCGGTGTGGAAGGATTACATGACCTTGCGGACGCTGGATTCGGCGGCGCCGATGTTGCCCAAGGCGTTTGTGGATGAAAATTTTGCCTTCACCGGCACGGTGTTGAGCGGCCAGCCGCAGATACAGCCGCGGTGGAAACGCGCCACCGATGCAACGTCCAACGCGCTTGGGGAGGCCGTTGGCAGCCTGTATGTGGCCGAATATTTCCCACCGGTATCAAAGGCCAAGGCCGATGAGCTGGTGAAGAACATCATCGCCGCCATGGATGGCCGCCTGGCCAACCTGACATGGATGGACCCCAAGACCAAAGAGGCGGCGCGCGCCAAGCTGGCGGCGTTCACCCCCAAGATCGGGTACCCGGACAAGTGGCAGGATTATTCCAAGCTGGAGGTCGTGCGCGGCGACGCGCTGGGCAACGCCATGCGATCACGCCGGTATGAATATCAGCGGCAGCTCGACAAGATCGGCAAGCCGATTGACCGGACGGAGTGGGGCATGACGCCGATGACGGTGAATGCCTATGCCAACCCATTGTGGAACGAGATTGTGTTTCCGGCGGCGATTTTGCAGCCGCCGTTCTTTGATGCAAAGGCCGATCCGGCAGTGAATTATGGCGGCATCGGCATGGTGATCGGCCATGAAATCAGCCATCACTTCGACGATCAGGGCCGCAAGTTCGACAAGCAGGGCAAGCTGGCGGATTGGTGGACGCCCGAGGACATCAAGCGTTTCACCGCGTTGACCGACAAGGTTGTGAAGCAATATGCGGCGTATGAGCCGTTGAAGGGCACGCACGTCAACGGCGAGCTGACGCTGGGCGAGAACATGGCCGATCTGGCGGGGATAACCATCGCTTATGATGCCTATCAGCGGTCGCTGACGGGCAAGGCCGCGCCGGTCATTGATGGCTTTACCGGCGACCAGCGATTCTATCTGGGGGCGGCGCAGATCTGGCGGCAGAAGTATCGCGATGCGGCGTTGCTGCGCGGGTTGACCACCGATCCGCACACGCCGGGACATTACCGGCCCTATGTCGTGAAGAATTTCGACAGCTGGTATGCGGCGTTTGGTGTCAAGCCGGGCGAAGCCGGTTATCTGGCGCCGGCCGATCGGGTGAAAGTCTGGTAGTCGCCTATTATCGGCCCGTCGGGCTGGGGGACGGGCTGCTGCTGGCCGGCGGCCCGGTTCGCTTTGCGCGGGTGGAGATCATCGTGCGTGGCGAGCCTGTGCGCACGGTGGCGGCCGAAAGCTTGGGCGATGATGTGCTGGGACCGTTGACGCGGCCGCGGGCGGTGGTGGCCGGATTGCCCGTGGGGCGGACGGCGGTGATGGGCATATTGAATGTCACGCCGGACAGTTTTTCGGATGGGGGCCGCCATGCGGCGCCGGCGGTAGCGGTGGCGGCGGCGCGCGCAATGGCGGCGGTGGGGGCGGACATCATCGATGTGGGGGCTGAATCGACGCGGCCGCGGGCGCCGGTTATCGATCTTGCCACGGAACAGGCGCGATTGGCGGCGGTGCTGCCGGGGCTGAAGGACCTGAACTGGAGCATCGATACGCGCAAAGCCGTGGTGATGGCGCAGGCGCTGGGGGCAGGGGCCGCAATGGTCAATGACGTGTCGGCGTTGGGGCATGATCCGGCGGCGCTGGCGCTGGTGGCGGCGCGGGGATGCCCGGTGGTGTTGATGCATGCGCAGGGGACGCCAGCGACGATGCAGGAGGCGCCGGTGTATGGCGACGCGCTGCTGGACGTTTATGACTGGTTGGCGACGCGGATTGCCGATTGCGTGGCGGCCGGGGTAGCGCGGGAGCGGATTGTCGCCGATCCGGGAATCGGGTTTGGCAAGAATTTGGCACATAATCTGGCCCTGTTGCGCGGGTTGACGCTGTTTCATGGGCTGGGGGTGCCGCTGCTGCTGGGGGCGAGCCGCAAGCAGTTGATTGCGCGGATTGCCGCGCCGGATGGCGCCACCGGCAACGCCGATGTTCCGCCTGAGCAGCGGTTGCCGGGAAGCCTGGCTTTGGCGCTCCATGCGGCGGCGTGCGGTGTGCAGATTGTGCGGGTGCATGACGTGGCCGAAACGGTGCAGGCGCTGGCGGTTTGGCAGGCAGCGCATTGACTGCCGGAATGACCAGCTTGTGCGATGCAGCGTGACATCTTCACAGCAGTGTTGCATCTGCTATGGGGCATGAGCGCGAGGGGCGCAGAATCAATGTCAACGGGATCGACAATGGCGAACGACGGCAAAGAGCCGAACAACGGCAACACCGACCACCGGCAGACCTATGACGGGTTCATGGCGGCGACCAAATGGGGCGTCATCGCGATTGCCGTGGTGCTGATCCTGATGGCGATATTCCTCGCCTGAAATTTGGCCGACACGACGACTTTGGGGATTCGGACATGAAAATCGCCGTGCTGCGAGAGACTGCGGACGCTGAACATCGTGTTGCAGCGACGCCGGAAACGATAAAGAAACTGATTGGCCTGGGCGCCAGCGTGTCGGTGGAAGCCGGCGCCGGGGCCGGCGCGAATATTTCGGATGCGGCCTATACCGAAGCCGGGGCGACCGTGGGCGCGCGTGGGGCCATCATCGGCGACGCCGATTTGATCATGGGCGTGCAGGGGCCGGCGGTTGGCGATATTGCCGGCACCAAGGCGGGCGCGATGCTGGCGGCGATCCTGTCACCCTTTGCCGACCGGGCGCGGATCGATGGCTATGCCAGGGCAGGCATTACGGCGCTGTCGATGGAGTTCATGCCGCGCATCACCCGGGCGCAATCGATGGACGTGCTGTCCTCGCAATCGAACCTGGCCGGGTACAAGGCAGTGATTGATTCGGCGGAGGCCTATGGCCGGGCGTTCCCGATGATGATGACTGCGGCCGGCACGATTTCGGCGGCGCGGGTGTTCGTGATGGGCGTTGGCGTTGCCGGCTTGCAGGCGATTGCAACGGCGCGGCGGCTTGGCGCGCTGGTTTCGGCGACCGATGTGCGCGCCGCGACCAAGGAGCAGATCGAATCGCTGGGCGCCAAGGCGATCTTTGTCGAAGCCGTGAAGGGCATCGAGGGCGAGGGCGCCGGCGGTTATGCCACCGAAATGTCGGACGAGTACAAGGCGGCACAGGCGGCTTTGGTGTCGTCACACATTGCCAAGCAGGACATTGTGATCACCACGGCACTGATCCCGGGGCGGCCGGCACCGCGGTTGATCACCGATGCGCAGATTGCCTCGATGCGGCCGGGCAGCATCATCGTCGATCTGGCGGTGGAAAGCGGCGGCAATGTCGAGGGATCGCGGGTCGGCGAGATTGCCGAGGTGCACGGGGTGAAGATCATCGGGCATCGCAATGCCGCGTCGCGCCTGGCGGCGGATGCTTCGGCGCTGTATTCGCGCAACCTGTTCAATCTTATCAATGCCTTTTGGGACAAGGACGCCAACACCGTGGCGTTTGCGGCCGATGACGAGATCGTCAAGGGCATCAAGCTGACCGAGGGCGGCAAAGTCGTCCACGAACGTCTCACGGCCTGAGGAGCAGCAGCGATGGATTTCATCTCGATCCTGTCCATCTTTGTGATGGCGTGTTTTGTCGGCTATTATGTCGTGTGGAGTGTCACGCCGGCGTTGCATACGCCGTTGATGGCGGTGACTAACGCGATTTCCAGCGTCATCATCGTCGGGGCGTTGATTGCGTCTTCGGCGGCGGTGGGTGGGTCGGCCACGTCGAAGTGGCTGGGGCTGCTGGCGGTGGTGCTGGCCAGCATCAACATCTTTGGCGGCTTTGCCGTCACGCGGCGGATGCTCGCGATGTACAAGAAAAAAGACAAGAAGCCGGCAGCGGCGGCGGTCTTGGCAGCGCCGAAGCAAGGGGCATAATCACCATGGAACACGCCGTCGCCGCTACCCCCGCCTGGGCCGAATTGGCCTATTTGGTCGCTGGTGTCTTGTTCATCCTCGCGCTTCGCGGGCTTTCGTCACCGGAATCGAGCCAGCAGGGCAACCGCTATGGCATGATCGGCATGGCGATTGCCGTTGTGACGACGCTCATCGTCCACCCAACGGGCCTGCCGCTGATCGTCGCCGCGATCGCGATCGGTGGTTCGATCGGCTATTTCATCGCGCAGAAGATCAAGATGACCGCGATGCCCGAGCTAGTGGCGGGGTTCCACAGCCTTGTCGGCATGGCCGCGGTGCTCGTTGGTGCCTCGGCGTTCCTCAACCCGGCGGCCTTTGGCATTGTCGACAGCGTCACCGGGCAGATCCACGCTGTCTCCCGCATCGAGCTGGGCCTTGGCATCGCCATCGGTGCCATCACGTTTTCAGGGTCGATCATTGCCTTTTTGAAGCTGTCGGGCCGCATGGGCGGATCGCCGATCATGCTGCCGATGCGGCACTTCATCAACCTGGCGCTGCTTGTCGGCATCCTTGGATTGATTGCCTATTTCATCACCGATCAGGCGGTGTGGATTTTCTGGACGATCATGGCGCTCAGCTTCGTTATCGGCGTGCTGCTCATCGTGCCGATTGGTGGCGCGGACATGCCGGTGGTGATTTCGATGCTCAATTCCTATTCGGGTTGGGCGGCGGCGGCGATGGGTTTCACCTTGCAGAACACCGCGATGATCATCACCGGGGCGCTGGTCGGCTCGTCGGGTGCGATCCTGAGCTATATCATGTGCAAGGCGATGAACCGCAGCTTCATCAGCGTGATTGCCGGAGGCTTTGGCGGCGATGCCGACGCCGGTGGCCCCAAGATTGCTGGCGTGCAAAAGGCGTTCAAGGCCGGATCGGCGGAGGATGCGGCGTTCATCATGAAAAACGCCGAAAGCGTCATCATCGTACCGGGATACGGCATGGCGGTTTCCCAGGCGCAGCACACGTTGCGCGAGATGGGCGACTTGCTGAAAAAGGAAGGCGTTTCGGTGAAATACGCTATCCATCCGGTGGCGGGGCGCATGCCAGGCCACGTGAACGTGCTGCTGGCCGAAGCCAATGTGCCGTATGACGAGGTGTTCGAGCTGGAGGACATCAACAGCGATTTCTCGCAATGCGATGTGGCGTTCGTGATTGGCGCGAATGATGTGACCAATCCGGCGGCGAAGACCGACAAGACCAGCCCGATTTATGGGATGCCGGTGCTGGATGTGGAAAAGGCCAAGACCGTGCTGTTCATCAAGCGATCAATGGGCGGGGTGGGCTATGCCGGGGTCGACAATGAAGTGTTCTATATGGACAACACCATGATGTTGTTGGCGGATGCCAAGAAGATGGTGGAGAATATTGTGAAGAGTTTGGGGCACTAGCGCAGCGCGGCCGAGAGCAAGCGTAGCTTGCGCGCGGACTCGCGCAAGCTCGGCCGGCGGGGCGGCCGGAGACACCGGCCGAACCCGTCCGACGTCACGACGCGGCTTTGCCGCGGCGCCAGCAGCAGGAGCAATTGGCCGATGACCAAGCTTTTCAGCCTCGCGTTACTGCTGGCGACGCCGGCACTCGCGGCGCCGACAGTGCATGTGACCTCGCCGGAATCGATTGCGCTCAACAGGCCGTTTTCCGATGCCACCGAGGTTGGCGGCATCCTTTACCTGTCGGGCCAGATCGGCGCGGTGCCGGGGCAGGACAGAGTCGTTCCCGGCGGTCTCGAGGCGGAAACCAGGCAGATCATGGCCAATATCGGCGCGGTGTTGCAAGCGCGCGGGTTGACCCATGATGCCCTGTTCAAATGCACCGTGATGTTGGCCGACATGAAGCAGTGGGATGCGTTCAACCGGGTTTATGTGACGTATTTCAAGCCGGGGCGGTTTCCTTCGCGCAGTGCGATGGGGGTGAATGGCCTGGCGCGCAACGCCGCGGTTGAGCTGGAATGCTGGGCGAATACTGGGCGGTAGGGCGTCATTTTTCCGGCGCGAGCCTGTAGCGCATTTCGAGGTCCTTGACCTCGTCGGTCAGATCAAATTGCAATGCGGCGCGGGCGGTTTTCGAAGTGTTGCGGAAGATGGCGATCTGGCCCGATCCAAAGACCTGCTCGAAATCCTGTCCTGGTGCGACGGTGCGCAGATAGACCGTCATGCCTTGCACTTCGGCGCTGATTTCGACCGGGATGCGACCCGAGTTGCGGCCATTGATGGCGACGGGAGCAGTCTGTTCGCCGCCGAACATGAAAGCGTCACCGGCGGGAATGATGGTCTGCCCCGCCCGCGCCGGCACGCTGATGCTGAGAATGGCGATGGCGGCGAGCGGCATGAAGGAGCGCATCGAGGACAGCCTTGGGTTGCGAAGCTGCCTCGTTTCCCACGCCGTTGCAGGCGCGGCAATGCAGTTTCGTGCAATCAGCCTGCGGCCTTGTCGCTCCAGATTTGGGGAAAACGCTGCTTCAGCCCGGTGACCTTGGGCAGGTCGTTGATGACGATATAGGGATAATCCGGGTTCTGCCGCAGGAAGTTCTGGTGATAGCCCTCGGCCGGATAGAAGGGCTTGCCGGTTTCGAGGGTGGTGACGATCCTGGCGGGCCAGGTTTTTGCGGTGGTGAGTTGGGCGACATAGGCCTTGGCAAGCCGGGCCTGTTCGGCGCCTTGCGGGAAAATTGCGCTGCGATACTGGCTGCCGCTGTCGGGGCCCTGGCGGTTCAATTGGGTCGGATCATGGGCGACCGAAAAGAAGATGCGGAGCAGGGTGCCATAGCTGACCTGCGCAGGATCATATTTGATTTCAACGGCTTCGGCATGGCCAGTAAGGCCGGAGCCGACGACTTCATACACAGCCGTTTGTTTTGCGCCGCCGGCATAGCCCGAGCGGACGGACTGCACGCCCTTGACGCGTTCAAACACGCCTTCGACGCCCCAGAAGCAGCCGCCGGCAAAGACCGCGGTTTGCAGAGGACCAGCCTTGAGCGGGGTGTCGGCGGTGGGTGCGGGGGCGCTGACCATGCGTTCGGCAGCCATCGAGCAGGCGGCGGTGCCAAGCAGCAGGGCGGTGAGCAGCGTGCGGATGGGGGGCATCGCGGGTCAAACCTTGGCGGGAGTGAAGGTGAGGGCGGCGCCGTTCATGCAATAGCGCAGGCCGGTGGGTTTCGGGCCATCGTCGAAGACATGGCCGAGGTGGCCGCCGCAGCGGGCGCAATGGACTTCTGTGCGTTCCATGAACAGGGTCGTGTCGGTGGTGGTGCCGACGGCCTTGGGCAGCGGGGCATAGAAGCTGGGCCAGCCGGTGCCGCTGTCGAATTTGGTTTTGGCGCTGAACAGCGGGAGGGCACAGCCCTTGCAGGCGAAGGTGCCGGGGCGGTGTTCGTCGTTGAGGGGGGAGGTGAAGGGGCGTTCGGTGGCTTCGTGGCGGAGGACGTCATAGGCCTGGCCCGGGAGTTTGGCGCGCCATTGCTCATCGGTCAGGGTGTAGGCGAATTTGGTATTGGTGGCGGCAATCGCGGGAGTGGCGAGGAAGCTGCGCACGAAGGGGAGCGCAGCGGCAGCGGCGAGGGTGGCGGTGAGGAGGGTGCGGCGGTTGGTCATGGCTGTATATACGCAGAGGAGCGGGCTTTGGTTACAGGCTGGGGTGTCGCAGGCACTTGTGTACCGACGAGGGGACCCCCACCCCGCTCGCGCAAGACCGCGAGTCGCCCTCCCCACAGGGGGGAGGGCGTTAGAAGCCCGCCTTCAAACGCGGTGACACGTCCATGCCCATGCGTTCCAGGGCGGCAGCGATTTTCTCACGCCCGGCATCATGTTCGGCCCAGAACATCGGGCCGCCGCGATAGACCGGCCAGCCATAGCCGTTGATCCAGACGATATCGATGTCGCTGGCGCGTTGGGCCATGCCCTCGTCGAGGATTTTTGCGCCTTCGTTGACCATCGGGTAGAGGCAGCGTTCGAGAATTTCCTGGTCGTCGATTTCCCGGCGGTTGATGCCTTTTTCAGCGGCGTAATCGAGGATGATCTGTTCGGCGACGGGTGACGGCGTGCGGTTGCGGGCTTCGTCATAGTCGTAGAAGCCCTTGCCGTTCTTCTGGCCGCGGAGGCCGGCCTCGCACAGGCGGTCGCGAACAGTGACGCCCTTTGAAGTTTCGGCCGACCAGCCAATGTCGAGCCCGGCGAGGT
>JANPEP010000088.1:0-2394 GCA_031422995.1 Polymorphobacter sp.
TCCATGAGATAGCCATAGCCGCCGTGGAGTTGCAGGGCGCGGTCCGCCACGCTCATCCCGGTATCGGTGGCGAGGCGTTTGGCCATGGCGGCGAAGCGGGTCTTGTCGGGGGCGCCCGCACTGACCTTGGCGGCGGCCTGGTAAAGCAGCGCGCGGGCGGCGCTGAGTTCGGTGTCCATGTCGGCGAGTTTGAACTGGGTGGCCTGGAAATCGGCGATGGCGCGTCCGAACTGGGTGCGTTGACGGGTGTAGGCGAGCGATTCGTCGAGGGCTCGTTGACCACCGCCCAAGGAGCAGGCGCCAATGTTGAGGCGGCCGCCATCGAGGCCGGACATGGCGATCGAAAAGCCCTGGCCTTCGACGCCGACGAGGTTGCCGAGAGGCACGCGGACGTGATCGAAATTGACCTGGGCGGTTGGTTGGGAGTGCCAGCCGAGCTTGCGTTCGGGGGCGCCGAAGGAGACGCCGGGCATGTCTTTTTCGATGACGAGGCAGGAGATGCCCTTTGGACCGTCTTCGCCGGTGCGGACCATGGTGACATAGATGTCGTTGACGCCGGCGCCGGAGATGAAGGCCTTTGAGCCGGTGACGATGTAATCATCGCCATCACGGACGGCGCGGGTTTTCAGCGCGGCGGCATCGGAGCCGGAGCCGGGTTCGGTGAGGCAATAGCTGGCGATGCTGTCCATGGTGACGAGGCCGGGGAGGTATTTGGCCTGGAGCGCGGCGTCGCCATAGGCATCGATCATCCAGGCGGCCATGTTGTGGATGGAGATGAAGGCGCTGGTCGAGGGGCAGCCATAGGCCATGGCCTCCATGATCAGCGCGGCTTCGAGGCGGCCGAGGCCGATGCCGCCATTGGCCTCGGAGACATAGATGGCGGCAAAGCCCAGCTCGGCGGCGGCCTTTATGGTCGCCTTGGGATAGATGTGTTTTTCGTCCCATTCGGCGGCGTGGGGGGTGATGCGATCTGCGGTGAAGCGGCGAGCGGCTTCCTGGATGGCGCGTTGATCGTCGGTGAGGTCGAATTGCATGGGTGGCGGTCCATTCGGTGACTTGGGAGTGCTGTAGCGGCTTTCTGCGGCGCCGCGAAGGCTGGCTTCATGGCGAGGTTTGGGGCATAGGCTGGGGATGACAGCACAGCCTTGCGCATCCGAACTCGTCGACCAGTTGGTGGCGATACATGCCGATTCGATTTCGGCGCTGCGCGCGGCCCTGAAAGCCTATCTTGACGAGGGCGTGGTGCCCGATGCGGCGGCGCGAGTACGCGGTGATTGGGCGTATCCGGAATTGCGGCTGGCGTTTCCGGGCGGCGAGGTGGCGCAGCGGCCGATCCGGGCGTTTGCCCGGCTGAACCGGCCGGGGACATATGTGACAACGGTGACGCGGCCGGAAATGTTCCGCGCGTATCTGATCGAGCAGATCGAATTGATCATGGCGGATTATGCGGTGACGATCAGCACCGGGCGATCGGAGGTGGAAATCCCCTATCCCTATGTGCTGGATGGGGCGCAGGATTTGCGGCTCGATTCGGCGGCGGCTTCGGAGCTGGCGCGGTGGTTTCCGACGACGGAATTGTCGGTGATCGGGGATGAGCTGGCGGATGGATTGTGGGACGAGAGCCTGTCCGACGACCGGCCGCTGGCGTTGTTCGATGCGCCGCGGACGGATTTTTCGCTGGCGCGGTTGAAGCATTATACCGGGACGGCGCCGGAGGATTTCCAGCATTATATCCTGCTGACCAATTACCACCGCTATGTCGATGAGTTCGTGCGCTGGGCGTGCGGGCAGTTGGGCGAGAATGGTTACGAGCGGTTGGCGTGTCCGGGCGGGTTGGACATTTTTGCCGAGGATCCTTCGCCGGAACGCGCCGCCGCCGATGTGGCGTGGAGGAAGCACCAGATGCCGGCCTGGCATTTGACGGCGCCGGGGCGGGTGGGGATCACGCTGGTCAACATCGGCGTCGGGCCGGCGAATGCCAAGACGATCTGTGACCATCTGGCGGTGCTGCGGCCCGAAGCGTGGTTGATGATCGGGCATTGCGGCGGCTTGCGGCCGAGCCAGGCGATTGGCGATTATGTGCTGGCGCATGCGTATCTGCGTGACGACCATGTGCTGGATGATGTGTTGCCGCCGGAGATTCCGATTCCGGCATTGTCGGAAGTGCAGAAGGCGTTGCAGGCGGCGGCCGAGGCGGTGACCGGGGCGGCGGGCGAGGCGCTGAAACCAAGGTTGCGCACGGGCACGGTGGTGACGACCGATGATCGTAACTGGGAATTGCGGTTTTCGCGGTCGGCGTTGCGGTTCAACCAGTCGCGGGCGGTGGCGGTGGACATGGAATCGGCGACGATCGCGGCGCAGGGGTATCGGTTTCGGGTGCCTTATGGGACGTTG
>JANPEP010000089.1:0-8040 GCA_031422995.1 Polymorphobacter sp.
GTCTCAGGGGCTGGCGTTGGTGCCAGGGACCGGCCTGACACCGCTGGGCGGTGGCCTCGCCAATCGCAACGAGCGGATCGAACTGACCAGCGGTGCGGCGGTGCTGCGCCGGCCGCCACCTGGCGTGCTGGCCGCAGGTGCCAGCGACATGGCGCGTGAATGGCGGGTGATCTCGGCACTGGCGCCGCATTTTCCCATCGTGCCGCGCGCACTGGCCTTCTGCGAAGATCCGGCGGTGTTGGGTACGCCGTTCCTCATTCTCGAACACCGTCCCGGCATCGCCATCGGCGGCAGCTTGCCGCCCGGCACCGATGGCGCGTCGCTGATCGACACTACCGTGTCGCAGATGGTGGCGCTGCACGCACTTGATCCCGATGCCATCGGTCTCGGCGACTTGGGCAGACCACAGGGCTTTTACGCACGACAGTTGGCTGGCTGGAGCAAGCGTGCCGCCGCAGTCTGGCCGGACGGCGTACCAACGGTCGCCACGGCACTTATTGCCGCGCTTGAAGCCGCGCCTCCGCCCGAGGATTCCACCCCCGTCCTCCTCCACATGGACCTCAAGCCCGACAATCTGCTCGTCGATTCCGGAACCATGGCGCCGCGCGCCATGATCGACTGGGACATGGCCACCCGCGGCCCACGCGGTTTCGATCTCGCCATCCTGCTGTCCTACTGGATCGAACCCGGCGACCCTGCGGCTGTCCACGGCCTTGGCGCGGTGCCGTCGCTCACGCCTGGCTGGCCCGGTCGCGCCGAAATCGCCGCGCGCTATGAACGCCTTGGCGGCGCTGCGCCCGGCCCGCTGGCCTGGCCGGTGGCGCTGGCCCGGCTGCGGCTGGCGGTCGCCTGGGGGCAACTCTGGCGAAAATGGCAGCGGGGCGAGATGAGCGGCGACCGCTATGCCGGTTTCGAAACGCTGGCGCTGGCGATTCTCGACCAGGCGCTCGATCAATTCACCAAAGGACGCACATGACCGATTTCACCATTCCCGAAGCGACCATCGCCCTGGCGAACCGGGTCCGCGCCTTTGTCATTGAAAAGATCATTCCGTTTGAAAAGGATCCGCGACTGACGCAGCACGGCCCGACCGATTCGCTGCGTGACGAGCTGGTCGCGCTGGCCCGCGCCGAGGGTCTGCTCACCCCGCAGGCGCCGCGCGAACTCGGTGGCATGGGCTTTGATCATGCGACCCAGGCGGCGGTGTTCGAAGCTGCCGGCTGGTCGACGCTTGGACCCATCGCGCTGAATTGTGCGGCGCCCGACGAAGGCAATATGTACCTGCTCGGTCGCATCGCCCGGCCAGACCAGATCGCACAATTCCTGCAACCCATGGTCACCGGTGACCGCCGTTCGGTGTTTGCGATGACCGAGCCCGGTGGCGCCGGCAGCGACCCCGGGCAATTGAAAACCACCGCCGTGTTCAACGGCAATGATTATGAGATTTCGGGCCTGAAATGGCTGATTACCGGCGCCAATGGCGCCAAAACCTGGATCATCATGGCGCGGGTACCGGAAAACCCCCACGGTCCCTCCGGCCCCACGCTGTTCCTGTGCGAAGGCGATACGCCCGGCATCCATATCGAACGCGTCATGGATTCGATGGATCGCAACTATGTCGAAGGCCATGCCGTGGTACGCTTCGAAGGGCTGCGACTGGGGCCGACGCAAGTGCTGGGCGAAGTCGGCAGCGCATTGCGCTATGCCCAGATGCGCCTTGCCCCGGCCCGCCTCACCCACTGCATGCGGTGGCTCGGCGCCGCCGCACGGGCGCAGCACATCGCGCTTGAACATGCCCGGGTGCGGACGGCGTTCGGCAAGCCGCTGGTCGAGCACCAGGGGGTGAATTTCATGCTCGCCGACAATGAAATTGCCATGCACCAGTGCCGGCTGGCGATTCGCCACACGGCGTGGTTGCTGGATAACGACGTCCGCGCCCGCCACGAAAGCAGCATCGTCAAGGCGTTCGTGTCGGAAGAGTTGTTCAAGGTCGCCGATCGCTGTGTCCAGATTTTGGGCGGCATTGGCGTGACGGGTGAAACCGTGGTGGAAATGATCTTCCGCGATATGCGCGGCTTCCGGCTTTATGACGGCCCCACCGAAGTCCATAAATTCGCCATTGCCACCCAATTGCTGCGCACCGGCACGGCGTTCGCCAACCCGGTATGACGACGCTCTGGCAGGGCAAATATCTCGAAGTCCGGCGCGAGGGCACATGGGAATATGCGGCGCGCATCGGCAACATGGGCGCCGCCGTCATCCTCGCCATCACCGATGCGCGGGAAATCGTCCTCGTCGAGCAGTACCGCGTGCCTCACGGCGTTCGCAGCATCGAACTGCCCGCCGGGCTGATCGGCGATACCATGGCGCATGATACCGCCATCGCTGCTGCCGCCCGTGAACTTGCGGAGGAAACCGGTTTCGTGGCGGCGCATTGGCAGGACATTGGCGCCTTTGCCACATCGCCCGGAATGTCGTCCGAGATGTTCCAACTGTATCGCGCCACGGGGCTGACGCGGCCCGGCCCCGGCGGCGGCGTGGATGGGGAGGACATCATCGTCCATATCGTGCCGCTGTCGACCCTGCCGGACTTCCTCGCGGAGCAACGCCATCGCGGCCTTGTTATCGATTGCCGACTGGTCCTGGCGCTGGGGCTGGTCTGAACGTCGGCAGAGGTTATTTCGGCTCCATCGCCGTCCGTGCCGCATCGGCATTGGACAGCACCTGCCACGCCGCCTGCACCGCCCGGAAACGATCGGCAGCCGTCGCTGCGGCGGCGGCATCCTTGCCGGCGACATCGGGGTGGCTTTCCTTTGCCGCCGTGCGCCAGGCGGCCTTGATAACGGTCATGTCGGCGTCGGAGTCGCAACCGAGCACTGCGAGCGCGTCCAGCTCGGCACGGCTGCGGGTGCCGTCGCCGGGGCCGCCCCACTCCCAGTGCGAGGCGCGCTTGTACTTGGTTTCGGCCTGCTCGCTGGCTTCGCGTGCCATGGCTTCTTCGGGCGAAAGCCCGGCGAAATAATCCCAATTGGCGTTGTATTCGGCGGCGTGCCGTTCACAAAAATACCAGCGTTCGGGGCGATTCGGCGCCTTGGGGGCAGGCCGGTCGCCGGGGTTGGTGCAGCCATGACGGTCGCACAGCCGAACTTCGACGGCAGCACTGCCACTGCCATAGGGGCGCCATCGCGGGAATCCCCAGTCGTCGGTGCGCCGGTGGCGAGTCATGGCTGGTCTTGCGCGCTCCTGCCCGGCCGCACCATGCCGCCGGGGGTCTCACATAATCAGGGACGGCGGCCTGCGCCACCCTCACCAGCATCTGCGGCAATCCATCAGCGTTTGAGGAAGCCCGACGCCATGCCCATGATCTCGTCGAGCGGATTCCCGTCCTTGTTGGTGTCGAGCATCCCGATCAAGGCGCCCGCTGCGCCGCCCGATTGCTGCCCGCCACCTATCAGGCCACCAAGCAGGCTGCCCAACATGCCCCCGCCGGCCGGCGCGGCGACTGTGCCGGTGCCCCCGCCGAAACCATTGCCAAGGGCGCTGGCCGCCATTGTTGCCACCATCGGCAACAAGGCCTTCAACGCGCCGATATCAAGGCCCGTCTGCCCCGCGGCTTGCGCAGCCACGGCCCGTGACACATCCTTTGAACCAAAAATATTGCCCAAAATGTCATTGCCTTGTGTCACGGCGCCATCGCCTGCGGCCGAGCCGGTATAGGACGCAGCCATGCCGGCCAATTGGTCGACGATCGAGCTGTTTCCGGCCTGGGCCTGCTTGGTCATGCCGCCAGTGACGGCGGGCAGCAGTGCGGCCATGGCGCTTTGTGCCTGTTCGGGCGTCAGGCCGACGCGCGCCGCCATCGCGGCCACGCCATCGGCGCCGCCCATGCGGGCAATCATGTCCATGATCTGCTGCGTCATTGTCGATTCTCCGAAAAAGGCCTGAATGAGTGGCTTAGCCTACCAGAGCCAGGTTTCAACATCGATGATGGGGTCACGCTTTTGCGCCGCCACCAGCGCCTTGAGGCTGCGCACCGCCAGCCACAGCACCAGCAGCGGATAGAGGATGAAGCCGGCGATGCCCAGCGTCAGCACGGTCGGCACAACAGCGATGATGGCCAGCAGGAGACCGATCCAGAAGCTGCGGATATGAAAGCGGAAATGGCTGTTTTCCCAGCTGTCGGTGGCATCGTCTTTCCATACATAGGCAAGTACCAGCCCGATCAGCATCGACAGTCCGGTGATGATGCTGACCAGATACATCAATGCCACCACCGTCGGCTGGTTGAAATCAAAACCCTTTTCGGCAGGCACCGGGTCGGTCATCGCAATCATCCTTTCGCCGTTCACATCGGCAGAACCAATGTGCGGTCGCGCCGCCGCCGCCGCAAGTGGCTGTAGACGCGGGCGCTGCGATGCCGGAAAGGTGGCGGCAATGCTCGCCCTGCTCTCCGCACGCCGTTTCGGGCCATTGTTCGTCACCCAGTTCCTTGGCGCCTTCAACGACAATTTGTTCAAGACTGCCTTCATCTTCCTCGTCGCCTATCATTTGCGCAGCGACGATCCCGCCGGTGCCGCCACCATGGCGACCGTCGCCACCGGCGTGTTCATCCTGCCGTTCCTGCTGTTTTCGGGTGTGTCCGGCGAGGTTTCAGATGCCCGCGACAAGGCGCGCATCGCCGGCTGGGTGAAGGTTGCCGAGGTCGGATTCATGGCCGTCGGCGCCGTCGCACTGGCGCTGCAATCCGAAGCGCTGGCGCTTACCGTAATCTTCCTGATGGGTGTGCATTCCACCGTCTTCGGCCCGGTCAAATACGCCATCCTGCCCCAACATCTGGCGGAGAACGAACTCCTGCTCGGTACCGGCCTCGTTGAGGGCGCCACCTTTGTCGCCATCCTGCTCGGCCAGATCGCCGGCGGGCTGCTGCCCTCGGGCGTCGCCGGGCCTGCCGCGATCGCCGTCGCTATCGCTGGCTGGATTGCCTCGCGCTTCATCCCGGCGGCACCGCCGGCGAGTGTCGTGCCCATCGACTGGAACCCCATCACCGCCTCCCGCCGCGCGCTGGGGGAGGCGTTCGCAAACCGTGAACTGCGCATCGCCACCATCTGCATCAGCTGGTTCTGGGCACTGGGCGCGGTCTACACCTCACAATTCGTGCCGCTGGCAAAGAACGCCATCGGCGGCACCGAAGGCGTCGCCACGCTGTTCCTTGCCGCCTTCTCCATCGGCGTCGCCACCGGCTCGGCGGGCGTCAGCCGTTTGCTCGGTGGCCGCATCTCCACCCGCCTCGCCCCCTGGGCCGGGCTGGTCATGGCGCTGGCCGGGCTCGACCTGTTCTTTGCCGAACGCGCCTTCGATGGCGCCGTCACCAGCGATGTGCGCGCCTTCATCTCCGATGCTCGCGGCTGGCGCGTCCTTGCCGATTTGCTGGTGCTGGCCATCGCCGGCGGCATCTTCTCCGTGCCGCTCTATGGCATCCTGCAAACCGCGACCAACCCCGCAGGCCGGGCGCGGGCGATTGCCGCCAACAACATCGTCAACGCCGGCTTCCAGGTCGCGGCGGTGCTTGCCATTGGCGCTGCCATCACGCGCGGCGCCAGCATCCCGGCCGTCTTGCTGGGCGCCGGATTGACAGTCGTGCTGCTCATTCCGCTGCTGCGCAAGCTGCCTCGATAACCCGCCGCCATCGACAAACCACGCCCCGACACGCTAAACGCGCCTCCAAACAGGCCTCCGGCCGCCGAACTCCTGGAGTTTCATGTCAAAAGTTGCGCTGATTACCGGTGTCACCGGACAAGACGGGGCCTATCTCTCCGAATTGCTGCTCGAAAAGGGCTATGTCGTCCATGGCGTCAAGCGGCGGTCCTCGTCGTTCAACACCGGCCGCATCGATCATCTCTACAAGGACCCACACGAGGGCCACACCAATTTCCATCTGCATCATGGTGACTTGACCGATGCGACCAACCTCATCCGGCTGGTGCAGGAAACCCAGCCCGACGAGATCTATAACCTCGCGGCACAAAGCCATGTGCAGGTGAGTTTCGAAACCCCCGAATATACCGCCAACGCCGATGGCATCGGCGCGCTGCGGCTACTCGAAGCCATCCGCATCCTGAAACTTGAGGACAAGACGCGCTTCTACCAGGCCTCCACCTCCGAACTCTACGGCCTCGTCCAGGCCGTGCCGCAAAGCGAAACCACGCCTTTCTACCCGCGCTCGCCCTATGCCGCGGCCAAGCTTTACGCCTATTGGATCACCGTCAACTACCGCGAAGCCTATGGAATGCACGCGTCAAACGGCATCCTGTTCAACCATGAAAGCCCGTTGCGCGGCGAAACCTTCGTCACCCGCAAGATCACCCGCGCCGTCGCCGCCATCTCTCAGGGCACGCAATCGAAGCTGTATCTGGGCAACCTCGATGCCCAGCGCGACTGGGGCCATGCCAAGGACTATGTCGAAGGCATGTGGCGCATCGTCCAGCATGACAGCGCCGAAGATTGGGTGCTCGCCACCGGCACCACCACCACCGTCCGCAAATTCGTCGAGCTGTCCTTCGCCGAAATCGGCCGCAGCCTCGAATGGCGCGGCGAAGGCGTTACCGAAACCGGCCATTGCACCAAGACCGGCGAAACCCTCGTCGCCATCGATCCGCGCTACTTCCGCCCCACCGAAGTCGATCTGCTGCTCGGCGATCCGACCAAGGCCAAGGAAAAACTCGGCTGGGTCCACACCTCGACGATGGAGGACCTTGTCCGCGAAATGGTCGCTGCCGACCTGATCGAGGCGAAGCGGGGACGCTGATGTTCGACTTGTCGGGAAAACGCATCTGGGTCGCCGGCCATCGCGGCATGGTCGGCGCGGCGCTCGTCCGGCGCCTGCGCGCCGATGGCCACACCGTCATCACCGCCGGGCGGGATGCCGTCGATCTCGGTCGCCAGGCCGAAGTCGAAGCTTGGGTATCCGCCAACCGCCCCGATGTCGTCATCGTCGCCGCCGCCCGCGTCGGCGGCATCGCTGCCAACGCCGCGCGCCCGGTGGATTTCCTCCACGACAATCTGATGATCGAGGCCAACATCATGCGCGCCGCCGCCGACAATGGCGTTGGCAAGTTACTGTTCCTCGGCTCCTCGTGCATCTACCCCCGCCTCGCGCCGCAACCGATGGCCGAGGACGCGCTGCTCACCGGGCCGTTGGAGGAGACCAACCAATGGTATGCCATCGCCAAGATCGCCGGCATCAAGCTCGCCCAGGCCTATCGCCAGCAAATGGGCCTTGATTTCATCAGCGCCATGCCGACCAACCTCTACGGCCCGGGCGACAACTACGACCTCGAATCCAGCCATGTGATCCCAGCGCTGCTTCGCAAGGCCATCGAAGCCCGCGATTCCGGCGCCGAAACCATGAGCGTCTGGGGCAGCGGCACCCCCTTGCGCGAATTCATGCACGTCGATGATCTCGCCGATGCACTGGTCTTCCTGCTGCAGAACTACAGCGAATCGGACCACATCAACGTCGGCACCGGCCAGGAGGTCACCATCGCCAAAGTCGCGCAGACCATCGCCGATACCGTCGGCTTCACCGGCAAGCTCGTCTTCGATACCAGCCGCCCCGATGGTACGCCGCGCAAGTTGATGGACTCCGGGCGCCTGCTGGCTCTCGGCTGGGCCCCCCGCATCGGGCTGCGCGAGGGACTCGCCGACGCCCACCACCATTTCATCGAAAGCGACCGGGCCCGGTTCGCTTCGTGAAAATCACCGTCATCACCGTCGCCTATAACGCCGCCGCCACCATCGCCGACACCTGCGCCTCGGTGGCGGCGCAATCCCACCCCGACATCGAACACATCATCATCGACGGCAATTCCACCGACGCCACCACCGCCATCGTCACCACCACCGCCCGCCCCGGCCACATCCTTGTCTCCGAACCCGACAACGGCCTGTATGACGCCATGAACAAGGGCCTCGCCCGCGCCACCGGCGACTTCATCGGCTTCCTCAACGCCGATGATTTCTTCTGCCGCACCGATGCCGCCG
>JANPEP010000090.1:0-2189 GCA_031422995.1 Polymorphobacter sp.
GAAGTATTTCTTTCGGCCCAAGGTGACGTTGAATTATCCGTATGAGAAGGGGCCGATAAGCCCGCGGTTTCGCGGGGAACATGCGTTGCGGCGTTACCCCAATGGCGAGGAGCGGTGCATTGCCTGCAAGTTGTGCGAGGCGGTGTGCCCGGCGCAGGCGATCACCATCGAGGCGGAGCCGCGCGAGGATGGGAGCCGGCGGACGACGCGGTATGACATCGACATGACCAAGTGCATTTATTGCGGGTTGTGCCAGGAGGCGTGCCCGGTTGATGCGATTGTCGAGGGACCGAATTTCGAGTTTGCCACCGAGACGCGCGAAGAGTTGATTTACGACAAGGCCAAGCTGATCGCCAATGGCGACAAGTGGGAGCGAGCGATTGCGGCGAACCTGGCGGCGGATGCGCCGTGGCGGTGAGTTTTGTGCTTGAGGGGTTGAGCGCCCCCACCCCGACCCTCCCCACTCTCCGCTTCGCGGGGGGGGAGGGGGAAGGATGACGGCTGGGGTTTTTGCCTTTTATCTGTTCGCGTCGGTGCTGTTGTCGGCGGGGGTCATGGTGATCATGGCGCGCAATCCGGTGCATTCGGTGCTGTGGTTGATCGTGTGCTTTTTCAATGCGGCCGGGCTGTTCATCCTGTTGGGTGCCGAGTTTTTGGCGATGACGTTGCTGATTGTCTATGTCGGCGCGGTGGCGGTGTTGTTCCTGTTTGTCGTGATGATGCTCGATGTGGATTTTGCGACGTTGCGATCGGGGTTGGCGCGCTATCTGCCGCTGGGCTTGCTGGTGGCGGGGGTGATTTTGGCCGAAATCCTGCTGGCGGTGGGAAGCTGGCGGGCCGGCGACACGGTGCAGATGTTCGATGTGCTGGCGGGGACGCCGGAGGGCATGAGCAATACGCAGTGGATCGGATCGGTGCTGTATACCCGTTATCTGTTTGTGTTTCAGGCAGCGGGGCTGGTGTTGCTGGTGTCGATGATCGGGGCGATTGTGCTGACGCATCGCCAGCGGGTGGGGACCAAGCGGCAGGACATCGGCAAGCAGGTGGCGATGACGCCGGCCAAGGCCGTGCGCAAGGCGCAGCCGGGCGTGGGGCAAGGGGTTGAGCTATGACGCGGGTCGAGCTGTGATTGGCCTGACGCATTATCTGGTGGTGTCGGCGGCGTTGTTCGTCATCGGCGTGCTGGGCATCTTTTTGAACCGCAAGAATGTCATCGTGATTTTGATGTCGATCGAGCTGTTGCTGTTGGCGGTGAACATCAATTTCGTGGCGTTTTCGGCATATCTGCATGACATTCATGGGCAGATTTTCGCGATGTTCGTGCTGACCGTGGCGGCGGGTGAGGCGGCGATCGGGCTGGCGATTTTGGTGCTGTATTTCCGCAACCGCGGCACGATCGCGGTTGACGATGTCGACATGATGAAGGGCTGAGGGCGTTGATTCAGCTTCTTGTCTTTTTGCCGTTGGTGACGGCTTTGGTCGCGGGCCTTGGGGGCCGGGTGATTGGCCATGGGCCGGCGAAGATCATCACGACGGCGGGGCTGTTCGTTTCGGCGGCGCTGGCGTGGGTGATTTTTTCGCAATTCTGGCTGTCGGGGGCTGCGGCCTACTCGGTGCCTTTGCTCGACTGGATCCAGTCGGGGGATTTGCGTGTCGGTTGGGCGTTGAAGGTCGATACGTTGACCGCCGTGATGCTGGTGGTGGTGACGTCGGTTTCGGCGCTCGTTCACCTTTATAGCTGGGGCTATATGGAGGAGGACCCCGACCAGTCGCGGTTCTTTGCCTATCTGTCGTTGTTCACCTTTGCCATGCTGATGCTGGTGACGGCCGACAATCTGGTGCAGATGTTCTTTGGCTGGGAGGGCGTGGGGCTGGCGTCCTATCTGCTCATCGGATTCTGGTACAAGAAGCCGAGTGCCAATGCCGCGGCGATCAAGGCGTTCGTCGTTAATCGGGTGGGCGATTTCGGGTTTTCGCTGGGGATTTTTGCGACTTTCCTGGTGTTCGGGACGGTGTCTCTCGATGCGATTTTGGCCGCGGTGCCGGATATGGCGGGGGCGCAGTTTTCGTTCCTGGGGGCGCGGGTCGATGTCATGACGACGATCTGCCTGTTGCTGTTTGTCGGGGCGATGGGGAAATCGGCGCAATTGGGCCTGCACACCTGGTTGCCGGATGCGATGGAGGGGCCG
>JANPEP010000091.1:0-4490 GCA_031422995.1 Polymorphobacter sp.
GCCATCGGCCTCATGTCCGGCACCTCGATGGACGGCATCGACGCCGCCCTCATCGATACCGACGGCGAAGCCATCGTCATCCCCCGCGCCTTCCTCTCCATCCCCTACGAACCCGAATTCGTGCGCCGCCTCAAGGACGCCGCCGCCCACGCCCTCGAACTCCGCCGCCCCGGCCCCGACGCGCTCATCGATGCCGTCGCCGCCGAACTCACCGGCCTCCACGCTATCGCGGTTCACCGCCTCCTCGCCGCCACCAACACCCCCCGCGAGTCCGTCGACCTCATCGGCTTCCACGGCCACACCGTCGCGCATCGTCCTGATCGCAAATGGACCTGGCAAATCGGCGACGGCGCGCTGCTCTCCGCCGCCACCCGCATCCCCGTCGCCTATGATTTCCGCAGTGCGGACGTCGCCGCCGGCGGCCAGGGCGCCCCTCTCGCTCCCGGCTACCACCGCGCCCGCTCAACCGATTTGGGTCGGCCCCTCGGCGTCCTCAACCTCGGCGGCGTCGGCAACCTCACCTGGTTTGCAAACGACCAATGGGGCAGCTTCGACACCGGCCCCGCCAACGCCCTCATCGACGACTGGATCGCCCATCACAGCCAGCATCGCTATGACAAGAACGGCGCCATCGCCGCCACCGGCAGCGTCCACAACGACATTCTCACCAACATGCTCGACCTGCCCTGGTTCGACCAGGCCCCGCCCAAATCCCTCGATCGCGCCGATTTCTCCAACCAACCGGCGCGCGGACTTTCACTCGCCGATGGGGCCGCCACTCTCACCGCCTTCACCGCCGAAACCATCCGCCTGGCCCTCGGCCATGTCCCGCCGCTGTCCCGGCTCCTCGTCACCGGCGGCGGCCGCCACAACGCCACCCTCATGGCGATGATCGCCGCCCGCACCGGCGTCCTCACCGATCCGGTCGAGAATGTCGGCTGGAACGGCGACGCCCTCGAAGCCGAAGCCTTCGCCTGGCTCGCCGTCCGCACCAAGGCAGGCAAGGCCATCAGCTGGCCGGAAACCACCGGCGTGCCACAGCCAATGACCGGCGGCCTGATGGCCTGACAGTTGCTGCTTTGGACAATGGCCAGCAATTGCGATATTCTATGCCATGTCTTGGTTTAGTGGCCGATATGGAGGCCGTGATGTCCGTAATAACGCTCAGCCAAACGTTCTTCTCGGGTTTAGCAAGCCTGATGTTCGCGGCATCGCCAGCAGACGCTGCAATCAGCGAATTACGCTTTGCCGGCAAGGGCGCCATCACCTATTCCGAACGCGAATTACTTTACCATGTCGGGGCACCAGTAAATGTTTCCGGCACCATCAACTTTGGCGAAACGCCGCTCCCCGACCGTTTCAGCGGCACGGTTGACCTCAATAATCTCGACGACGGACAATATTTCAACTTCGACGTGAATCCCGCGCAGGTCTACGGCTGGTCGGACGCGCCTTATGCTGGTGGATTTGTGACGCTGCTTCGCGGGCGGCTGGTATCGGTAGGGCTTTATGCCGACTTGGACAGCCAAATCAGCGACCTTTATCCGCGCGCCTTTCGCGGTCTGGCCGGCTTTCACTCGTCCGACGGCATCATCTACGAATGGGGAGGCAAATGGTCGTTGGTTCCCGAACCTCGATCATGGACGCTGATGATCGCGGGCTTCGGCTGTGTCGGGTTGGCGATGCGCCGCCGCAGGCTGGCCCGGACGCCCCACGCCTGATCCGGCGGCATTCGGTCACAACAGACCACCCGCCTCCAAAGTAACGGGCGCCCGTGGTGCTTAACGCCCGCCGTTGGCCAACCGCCGATCCAGATACCCGTCCACAACCCCCATCAAATCCCCCATCTCATGCTCAAAGAAATGGTTCGCCCCCGGGATCGTCTCATGATCGATGGTAATATGCCGCTGCGTCTTCAACTTATCGACCAGCTTCTGCACCGAAGCCCCCGGCACCACTTCATCCATCTCGCCATCAACGATAATCCCTGAAGACGGACACGGCGCCAAAAACGTGAAATCATACATGTTTGCCGGCGGCGCGATGGAGATGAACCCCTTCACCTCGGGTCGCCGCATCAACAGCTGCATCCCGATCCACGCCCCGAACGAGAACCCGCCCACCCAGGTCGTATGCGCCTCGGCGTTGAACTGCTGCATCCAATCAAGCGCACTCGCCGCATCGCTCAACTCGCCGATGCCATTGTCGAACACGCCCTGCGAGCGCCCGACCCCGCGGAAATTGAACCGCAGCGTCGCAAAGCCGCGCTTCACAAAGCTGTTGTACATCGCGATGACGATCGGATGGTTCATCGTCCCCTGCGCCGGATGCGGCTGCAACAAAATCGCCACCGGCGCGCGGGGCCGCGCGGCCGGCTGGTAACGACCTTCAAGACGACCCTCGGGGCCAGTAAAAATCACTTCGGGCATATCAATTCCGCAGACAAAGGGCGTGGTGGCACAAACTATGCCTCCTGCCCTATATGAGGGGCATGGCCCAAATCGCAATCAAAAGCCGCATCTACCTCGATCACGCCGCCACCACCCCGGCGTTGCCGGCGGCAATCGCGGCCATGGCCGAAGCCGCTGCCACCATCGGCAACCCCTCCTCGGTCCATTCCGGCGGCCGCACCGCCAACGCCATCATCGAACGCGCCCGCGACACCATCGCCGCCTGGGCCGCCTGCAAGCCCGATCAACTCATCTTCACCAGTGGCGGCACCGAGGCCCTCGCCCTCGCCCTCAACACCCAGCTGCGCATCCTCGCGTCGGCCACCGAACACAGCGCCGTCCTCGCCGCCCGCCCCGACGCCGCCCTTATCCCCGTCGATTCCAACGGCGTCCTCGACCTCACCGCCCTCGCTGAAGCCCTCAAGGCCGGCCCCGCGCTCATCGCCGTCCAGCACGCCAACAACGAAACCGGCGTCATCCAACCCATCGCCGAAATCGCCGCCCTCGTCACTGCCGCCAACAGCTTGCTCCTCGTCGACGCCGTCCAATCCGCCACCAAACTCCCGCTCCCGCAGGCCGACTATATCGCCCTCTCCGCCCACAAACTCGGCGGCACCCCCGGCACCGGCGCCCTCATCGCCCGCGATCCCACCACCATCACCGCCGTGCAACGCGGCGGCGGCCAGGAACGCGGGCTGCGCGGCGGCACCCCCAACCTTCCCGGCATCGCCGCCTTCGCTGCCGCCATCGCGCAAACCCCCGATTGGTCGCACACCGAAACCCTGCGTAACCACCTCGAATCCCGCCTCGCCACCCGCATCAACGGCGCCTGCGCGCCATTAATAGTCGGCGCCTCCACGCCGCGCCTCCCCAACATCACCAACCTCGCCCTCCCCGGCATCGCCAGCGGCACGCAAGTCATGGCCCTCGATCTCGCCGGCATCATGGTCAGCGCCGGCGCCGCCTGCTCCTCGGGCAAGGTCGCCACCAGCCACGTCCTCACCGCCATGGGCCACCCCAGCGACGCAATCCGCATCAGCCTCGGCCCCACCACCACTGCCGCCGAAGTCGAAGCCTTCATCACCGGCTGGCAGACCATGGCCGCCCGCCTGACAAGGCACCCCGCATGACCCTCCCCCTCTACCTCGACTATGGCGCCACCACCCCCCTCGACCCCTTGGTCGCGCAGGCCATGGCCCAAACCCACCACGGCAACCCCCACAGCGCCCACCTGTGGGGCTATGAATCCAAGGCCATCGTCGAAACCGCCCGCGACCACATCGCCGCGCTTCTCCACGCCCCCCCCGAATCCATCGCCTTCACCTCCGGCGCCACCGAATCCGTCAACTGGGCCATCAAGGGCCTGCTCACCCACCCAACCCAAACCCGCCGCCGCATTATGACGCTCGCCACCGAACACAGCTGCGTCCTCGAAACCGCTCAATATCTCCAAACCCTCGGCGCCCAACTCACCATCCTCCCCGTCCGCCCCACCGGCATCGTGGACCTTGGCGATCTCACCCGCGCCATGGGCGAAGACGTCGCCCTCGTCTCCGCCATGCTCGTCAACAACGAGATCGGCGTCGTCCAACCCATCGCCGAAATCGCAAAAATCGCCCATAAATTCGGCGCCGTCATGCACGTCGACGCAGCGCAAGCCTTTGGCAAAATCCCCATCAACGTCGACGCCATGGGCATCGACCTGCTCAGCCTCACCGCCCACAAGATCTACGGCCCCAAGGGCGTCGGCGCCCTCTACCGCCGCCCCTTCACCATGCTCACACCGCTGATGCACGGCGGCGGCCAGGAGGATGGCCGCTCCGGCACCCTCCCCACCGCCCTCATCGCCGGCCTCGGCGCCGCGGCGCAAATCGCATCCGATCGCATGGCGCAAGACCACGCCCACGCCCTTAGCCTGCGAAACCGTCTCCTCGCCGCCCTCACTGTCCCCCACACCATCAACGGCAGCCTCGAAACCCGCTGGCCCGGCAACCTCAACCTCTCCTTCCCCGGCACCTCCATCCCGCTCCTCACGCACCT
>JANPEP010000092.1:0-42394 GCA_031422995.1 Polymorphobacter sp.
GTGATGCGGACGGTGGAGCCGGTGTCATCAAGGACATTGCGGCGCAGGCGGTGGCGCAGGGCGAGCGCGGCGACTTCGGCTATGTGGTGGCGGTGGACGGATTTCTTGGCCGAAAGCGCGGCGGTGGCGCGAGCAGCGCGCAACAGCGTCAATTCGCCGCGCAGACCATCGGCGCCGACGGCCTGGCAGAGCCGGCTGCCGAGTTCGAGCATTTCGTCGGCGACGGTGACATCGGGGAGGCGTTTACGCGCCTTGGCGATGCCGGCGACGGTGGCGGCTTCCTGGGGCGCATAGGTTGCGGCGAAGCCATCGGGATCGCGGTCGAAACGGTCACAGCGTTTGACGATCTCGATGCGGTCGGCAAGTTCGGTGGGGGTGCGGACATCGACCGACAGCCCGAAGCGGTCGAGGAGTTGCGGGCGCAGCTCGCCTTCCTCCGGATTGCCGCTGCCGACGAGGATGAAGCGGGCGGCGTGGCGGATGGAGAGGCCTTCGCGTTCGACGAGATTCTGGCCGGAGACGGCGACATCGAGGAGGAGATCGACGAGGTGATCCTCAAGCAGGTTGATCTCGTCGATGTAGAGGAAGCCGCGATTGGCCTTGGCCAGCAGCCCGGGTTCGAAGCGTTTTTCCCCCGTCGCCAGCGCGCGTTCGAGATCGAGGGCGCCGACGACGCGATCTTCGGTGGCGCCGAGCGGCAAGTCGACGAAGGGGACGGGGATGGTGTCGGTGTGCTTGCCGGCGGTCTTGCGGCAATCATCGGGGCAGGGAGTCGTGTCGTGAGGCGCGCAGCCGTAGCGGCAGCCGGCGACGATCTTCATGGGGGGCAGCAGGGCGGCGAGGGCGCGGACAGCGGTGGATTTGCCGGTACCGCGGTCGCCAAAGACCATTACGCCGCCGAGGCGAGGCTCCACGGCAGCCATGAGCAGGGCCTGTTTCATTTCGGACTGGCCGACGATGGCGGAGAAGGGAAAGGGGGATTTCATGCGTGTCCATCTGGCATGACACTTGTGGGGCCGCAAGCGGCGGCAGGTGTGGGGCCGCAAGCGGCGGCAGGTGTGGGGCCGCAAGCGGCGGCAGGTTTGGGACCGCAAGCAGCGGCAGGTTTGGGACCGCAAGCGGCGGCAGGTTTGGGACCGCAAGCAGCGGCGGGGGTGGACGGTTTATGAAACCACGGTGCCGCCGGCAAACTTCGCCAATTGGCTGGGCTCGAGGATGGCAATGCGGCCATAGTCCAGCGCGATGTAGCCGCTGGCCTGCATTTCGAGCAACGCGACATTGGCATGATGCCTTGAAACATTCGACATTTCGGCCAGTTGTGACTGGGTGATGCGGAAGCCGCGCGACGTGTCGGCACGGACGCCTTCCAGCGCCGCCGTGACCCGCAGCAGGACCGCAGCGATACGTTGCCGCGCATCGCGGATCAGGAGCTCGCAGCCGGCCTCGATGGCGAGCAGGGCTGCAAGCTCCGCCAGCTGGCCCACGCGTCTCGCGGTATACACGTCGTCAGTCTCGAGTTCGCGAATGGCCTGCAGCGGCACGAGCAGCAGCGTCGCGTGTTCCATTGCCAGAAAGCCCATGGTGCGGCGTCGGTCGAACAGCGCCGGCCCTTCGCCAAACCACCAGCCCGGACGCATGACATGGACCAGTGTCGGGCCGCTCAGCCGGGTTGACACTTCACAGCCGATGGCGCCGGATACAATCCCATATATTCCGCCACCCGTGTCGCCTTCATGGAATATTGGCGCCCCAGCCCTGAAGCCCAGCAGCTGGCCGCGTTCCACGAGCGCGAGCCGAAAATCTTCCGGCTGTTGGGCCAGCCAGCCACGATGTGAGAAAATGGCATCAAGACTTGCTGTTGTTGCGCCAGCCATTGCCCGATCCTGTGCAGATTTCGCCAAAATTTTGGCCACACTGCTGGATAAACGGCAATCACAGTTCGATAAACCCGTCATGATGAGTAAAAAACAATCAGGATGCTGCCATCATGAAAATGCGTTTTTTGCTCGGGTTGTCAGCGGCATCAGCAATCGCCGGGATGGTGCCTGCCGCCGGTAACGCGGCATCACCGCCCGCCGACAGCGTGTATTTTGGAGGCGACATCCTGACGATGGCCGGTGATACGCCGCGCTATGTCGATGCAGTGGCGGTGCGGGATGGCCGGATCAGTGCCATCGGCTCAAAATCGGCGATGTTGAAGCTGCGGGGGCCGGCGACGCGGCTGGTCGATCTGAAGGGCCAGACATTGATGCCCGGCTTCATCGATCCGCACCTGCATCCGATCCTCGGCTCGCTGATTCTCAACGCCAAATTCGCCTCGCCATTCGACTGGAGTTTCCCATGGGGCGATGCCAAGGCGGTGCGCGGCGGCGCGGCTTTCCTCGCCAAGGTCACGGCCTATGACGCGGCGCTGACCGACTCGCAGGAACCCCTGCTGGTCTGGGGCTGGCTGGAGCCATTTCACGGCCCGATGAACCGCCAGATGCTCGATGCGATTTCGACGACGCGGCCGATTTCGGTCTGGGCCTATTCGGCGCATGAAATGATCTTCAACACCGCAGCGCTCAAGCACTATGGGCTTGCGGAAGCCGACGCCAAGGGCAACAGCCAGATCGATTACGCCAAAGGCCGTTACCTCGAAGCCGGGTTCTTCACCAAGGCCGTCCCCAAAATCGCGCCGACGATCATGAGCCCGGCTGCGGTAGCCGAGGGCATGGGCCGATTCGCCACGCTGACGCAGCGCGCCGGCGTGACAACGGTGGGCGACATGGCAACCGGATCATCGGGCGATTTCGCCGGCGACGTAAAGGCCATGCAGGCCAATCTGGAAAAGCCCGGCACGCCGTTCCGCGTCCTGCTGGTCCCCGATGTCAATACGCTCGGGTTGCAAATGGGCGACGGCGAAAAACTGGTGACGTTCGTCAAGGCGCTGCAGGCACAAAACACCCGCCATCTGTTCTTCGCAAACAGCATCAAGCTGTTCGCCGACGGCGCCTTTTTCGGACAGGCGATGCAGATCGACCCCCCAGGCTATCGCGACGGCCATACCGGCGAATGGATCATGCAGCCTGATCGGTTGCAGGCGGCGATGACGCTGTGGTGGAACGCCGGTTATGACATCCACATCCATTGCAACGGCAGCGGTGGCCTGACGGTCATCCTCGACACGCTGGAAGCCCTTGAGGCCAAATCCCCCCGCGGCGATCGCCGCATCGTCATCGAACATTTCGGCGTATCGACGGCGGCGCAGGCCGCGCGCATCGCCAAGTTGGGCGCGCTGGTCTCGGCCAACCCGTTCTATTTTTATTCGATGGCCGATAAATTTGCCGCGGGCAACCTCGGCGCCGAACGCGCCGACGAGCTGGTGCGCCTGGGGTCGTTGCGGGCCAATAATGTGCGTTTCGGCCTGCATTCCGATTTCACCATGGCGCCGATCGACCCGCTGCTGCTCGCCTGGATCGCCGCCAATCGCGTGACCGCCGATGGCAAGACACGGGGCGTGAACGAAAAAGTGCCGGTCTATGACGCGCTGAAAGGCATCACCCTCGATGCCGCCTATGTTATCCACATGGACGATCAGGTCGGTAGCCTTGAAGTCGGCAAGAAGGCCGATTTTGTGCTTCTGGCGCAAAATCCGATGAAGACGGCGCCGGCAAAACTTCGCGACATCAAGGTTCTGGGCACGGTGTTTGAAGGTGTTGCCGCCAAGATGCCGTGAACGGCGACAGGCGTCGGAGACTGAGCCGTTGGCGACGGTAGGGGGATGGAGGGGACAGAAGGATCAGCCGCCGGCGTCGATGAGCGCCTGGACTTGTTTGTAGAAAGCCTCGCGGGCGGCGGATTCGGGGCCTTCGGTCGCGCGGGTCCAATTGGCGTTGCTGGCGATGACGAGGTGGCGTTTGGGATCGATGAAGATGCCCTGTCCGAAGATACCCTGGGCGGCGACCGAGCCGTCGTCATAGGTCCACCATTGGAAGCCATAGCCGTGGCCGGGCTCGTCGATGTCCTGTTGTTTGGTTGTGGCCTGAGCGAACCAATCGGGCGGGACGATTTGCGTGCCGTTTGCGGTGCCGTTTGCGAGCACGAACAGGCCGAAGCGGGCGAAATCTCGCGGGGCGGCCTGAAGGCAGCAGCCGGCGATTTCGTGGCCGGTCTGACCCTTTAGCCATGTCGCGCTGGCCGCCATGCCGGCAGGGTGCCAGATTTTTTCCTGAAGGTATTGGGACAGGGGTTTTTTGGTGGCGGACGAGACCAGCACGCCGATGAGATTGGTTTCGCCGGTGTTGTAGTGCCAGACAGTGCCGGGCGGGTGGGCGCGGGGGAGCTTGCGCATGTAGCTGACGGTGGCATCGACGCCGGTGTCTGGGGTGGCCTTGTTGAACAGAGCGACGTCGGCGGCCGGATCCTCGTAATCCTCGTTCCAGCGGACGCCCGAGGTCATGGTGAGGAGTTGGCGGACGGAGACATTATCATAGGCCGAGCCGCGCAGATCGGGGATGTAGAGGCTGACCTTGTCCTCGAGGCTTTTGATGGCGCCATCCTGGATGGCGGCACCGACGAGGGTGGAGGTGAAGGATTTGGCGACGGAAAAGCTGGTCCAGCGGCCGTTTGCATCGAAGCCGAGGCCGTAGCGTTCGAAGCAGAGCTTGCCATCCTGGAGGATAACGAGGGCCGCGGCGTTTTGGCCGGCGAGATATTGATCGACGCCGGGGATGGTGAGCGGTTTGCCAGCGGGCAGTGGCAAGGTGGTGGGTGAGGGCGTGATGGTGCTGGATTCGGCGAGCACGGGCAGGCGATCGAGAGCCCGGAAGGCGGCGTCGCGTTGATCCTGTGACCAGGACAGGACATCGGCGTTGGTGGGCATATGGGCGATGACGCCGCGGGTTTCCTTGTCGAGACTGGCGTACCAGAGACCGCCGGCCAGCAGGGCCACGGCTATGGCGGCCAGCATGATGGTACGTTTGCGCAAGATGTGTGCTCCCCCGGGTTTGCGGGCGGAGCATAGACCGGGCGACGCTATATGCCGAAGACTTTCAAAAGGGCGTCCGCGGCGCCTTCGAGACCGCGGGCGAGGCCGGTTTTGGCGCGGCCGGCGCGGGGGGATTCTTCGGCGATGAGGAGGCCCGAGCCGGCGGCGATGCGGTCCTTGAGCAGGGATTCCTGGCCGAGGAGATAGGGTAGGAAGGTTTCGGTGCGGCCGGTGGAATAAGCCAGACCGGCGCTGAAGCCGATGAGTTGGTCCTGGCCGATGTTGCGGCCGGACACCGCGGGTTCGATGCGGACGCCGCGGCCGCCGGTGAGGATGATGGTGGCCGGGCCGTGGAAGACGAGGAAGCGCAGTTGCCAGGTGAGCCAGGCGTTGAGCGTGCCGAGGCGCCAGTGGCTGGTGATGCGCAGCGGTGTGGCGATGGGTTGGACGACGCCGGCGATCGCGCGGGGTTGGAGGACGCAGGCGGCGCCGGGGGGGAGGGTGAGGAGGGTGATTTCGGCGAAGGGATCACGGGTGGCGGAGACGGTGGTGGTGTCTGCCGGGCCACCGTGGATGCGGGTGAGGAAGGTGAGGCCGGCGGCGAGGCTGGTGATGGGGAAGGCCGTATCGAGCAGCATTTTGGTCGATTTGGCGCCGGATTGGGAGGTGGTTTGCAGGAAGCCTTGTTTGACGAGGAGTTCGTCGCCGGGGGCGAGAGTGATGGACCTTGAGACGGCGGAGCGATCTGTGGGGAGCGGGACGGGGGTGGCGGGATCGAGCAGGCGGATGGGGGTTTGCAGCGAGGCGAGGGGCGCGAGGACCCAGTAGAACAGCGTACGGATGGCGAAGGGGGTGAGGATGATGGCCGCCAGCGCCCAGAGCGCGGGAGTGATGACATCGGCGATGCCGAGACGGGTGTACCAGCGAGCGGCTTCGCGTTCGAGGCTGGTTTCGAGGGCCTGGGCCTGTGCGGCGGATGCGGCGGTGAGCGGGGCGAGGAGGGATTCGAGGCGATCTGTGGCGACGGCGGGGGTGGCGAGTTGGGTGAGGGTGCCGAGGCGTTGGCGGGCGGCGACGAGATTGGCGCGTTGCGCGGCGGTTTGGGCGTGAGTGCGGCGGTTGACGGCGCGGCGTTCGGTGTAGACGGTTTCAAGGTCACGGAGTTGCAGGCCATCGCGGATGTAGCGATTGGGCGACAGGGTGGAGGGCAGCGCGGCGATGTTGGCGGCGTCGGCGCGCCAGGCGAGGTCGAGATCGGCGAGGCGGCGATCGGCGGCGGCGATCTGGCCATCGAGGCCGAGGGCCTGGCCGCGGGTGGCGACGTTGGTGCGCAAGATGGTGAGGAAGGCGATTTCCTGTTCGAGGACGGCAGTGGCGATGTCGTGGCGGATGCCGGCGACCATGGTGTCGCGGGGAGCGCGGAGGACGTCGAAGGGGCGGGGACGTTGGCGCTGTTGCTGGATGAGGGCGGCGGTGGCGGCGGCGCGGCGTTGGTCGATGGCGGTGAGGGAAGTGCGTTGGGTGGCGTCAAGCGTGGTGACGGCGCGGGTTTTGAGCTGGGCGATGTCGGCGCGGAGGGTGGTTTGCGCGGACTCGATGCGGGTGATGGAAGTGGTGAGGTTGGCCGATGAGGCGGCGGATTGGCGGTATTGGGCGTAGATCGTCATGGCGGCGACGAGCAGGATGAAGACGAGAGCGTGGCGGGCTAGCCAGGCGAAGATGTTGGTGAGGATGGTCATGGGTGGGGAGGCGGGTCTGCGACCGGCGAGCGATTCAGGGCCTCCGGCGGCTGGGGCCTTGGCCCCAGGCCCCATTTATTTGGCTCAGTGCTTTTGTGGTTGCGAACAGAGTTTATGGATCCCGGCCGTCGCCGGGATGACAGGAAGGAAATGGGGTCCGGGACCTGAGGCCCCGGCCACCGGAGGCGCTTAGGCGGCCGCTTCAACGCGGTGGAGCGCGCATTGGCCCCAGATATCGCTGAGCGCCTTTACGAGGCGATCGATGTCGTCATCCGAATGGACCGGGCCTGGCGTGATGCGCAGGCGTTCGGTGCCGACGGGGACAGTGGGGTAGTTGATCGGCTGGACATAGATGCCGTGGTTTTCCATCAGCCAGTCGGAGATCATCTTGGCTTTCTTGGCGTCGCCGACCATGACCGGGATGATGTGGCTGGGGTTTTCGATCTGCGGGATGCCCATGGCGCGCAGGGCGGCGCGGACCTTTGCAACGCGTTCCTGCTGTCGCTTGCGCTCGAAGGGTGACGCCTTCAAGTGGCGGACGCTGGCCAGCGCGCCGGCGGCGATGGCGGGGGGGAGCGCGGTGGTGAAGATGAAGCCACTGGCGAAGCTGCGGACGAAATCGCACATCGCCTTGGAGCCGGCGATATAGCCGCCGACCACTCCAAAAGCTTTGCCGAGCGTGCCTTCGATGACGGTGAGACGGTCCATCAGGCCTTCGCGTTCGGCGACGCCGCCGCCGCGGGGACCGTACATACCGACGGCATGGACTTCGTCGATATAGGTCATGGCGCCATGGCGTTCGGCGACTTCGATGATTTCCTTGATGGGGGCGATGTCGCCGTCCATCGAATAAACGCTTTCAAAGGCGACGAGCTTGGGACGGCCAGGTTCTATGCTGGCGAGCAAGCGATCAAGGTCTTCGACGTCATTGTGCTTGAATTTCAGGCATTCGGCGCGGCTGTGGCGGATGCCTTCGATCATCGAGGCGTGGTTGAGGGCATCGGAGACCACGACGCAGTTGGGAAGCTTGGAAGCCAGGGTGCCGAGTGCCGCCCAGTTGGAGACATAGCCGCTGGTGAACAGCAGTGCGTCTTCCTTGTTATGCAAATCGGCCAGTTCGATTTCGAGCTGGCGATGGGCGTGCATGGTGCCCGAAATGTTGCGCGTGCCACCGGCGCCGGCGCCGGAGCGATCGAGTTCCTCGTGCATGGCTTCGATGACATCGGGATGTTGGCCCATGCCAAGATAATCATTGGAGCACCAGACGGTGACTTCCTGGGTTTCGCCGGATTCGGTAAAGCGGGTGGCACGGGGATATTCCCCCTTGCGGCGTTGCAGTTCGGCAAAGACGCGGTAGTTTCCGCGTTCCTTCAGACCGTCAAGCGCGGCCTGGAAATGGGCTTCATAATCCATTTTTGTCTCCCCGAACGTCATTGCCCTGCCTTTTCGGTGGCGGCAAGGGTATTTCCTTGATGAATTATTGCTGTCACGCCCATCGGCTTTGACGATTTGTCGGCCTTGCGGATGGCCCAGCGGAACAGGCTGGTATCCTGCCATGGAACCACCAGGAAGCCGTGTTCGATGAAGGCAAGCAGGACAAGGGCGAAGGCCAGAGCATAACCGGTGGCGAGGCCGCCCTGGTCATTGAGCGCAGCATTGCCGAGCCAGGCGGCGAGCAGGACGATGGCGACCAGGCTGAAGGCGAAGAACAGCCGCGGCGGGCGGATGCGGAAATAGCTGGCGAGATAGCGCATGTGATCAGGCATCATTTCGGTCGACAAGTGCGGCACGCCGGCAAAGATGTTGAATTTTGCCGACAGCCGCATGACGAAAAGCAGCATGAAAGTGAGCGTTGCCGTCTGGTTGGGTTGGCCCCAGGTGGCGCCGGCGATGACGAGAACGGTGAGAAACATCGCGACTTCATGGTGAATGAGGGTGGCCGCGGCGAGGCGGAAGCGGCGCCAACCGGTGGCATCGGGCGGGCAGGCAGCGCGATTCGGGCCGGTGACAAAGCCCATGAGGAAGCTGAGTTCGTGCCAACCCCAGAGGACAAGGGCGCAGGCGAAGGCCGCGTAGGCAGCGGCACTGCCCACCATCGGTGCCGTGGCAATGATACCGCCCATGGCGAAGCCGCTGGCGATGGTGGCGCCGACGATGCTGGCGGGCCAGGTGCTGCTGGGCAAGCGATCGAGCCACAGCACGAAGCCGGTAGCGACGAACCACAGCACGGTCGCGAAAAGAAGTGGCGCGATAAGAGAGGGGGCGAGGGACAACAAGACGGGTTCTACCAGGCGGGCTGGAGCCGGACGGTGGCAGGAAGCGCAGTGTGTTCCACCGGTTGCAGGTAGAGGCGCGCGAAAGTGATGCCCGCAGCAAGCGAAAGCCCGAAGCGTTTCAGGCCGCCGGCGACGCCGCCCTGTTGGCGCGCCGCATCGATGCCGGCCGAGATGCCGCGCATTTTTTCGAGCAGCGCGCGGAATTTAGGCGCGTCCGTATCGAGCGCGAGCGGGAAGACCTGGCGGGTTATCTGGGTCGTGATGTTGAAAACCTTGAAGCCATATTCGGTGGGGTTGATGCCAAAGGCTTCGTAGAGAATCGGGCGGTTGTGATCGCGGACGTACATGGTGGTGTAGACGGCGACGAGGAAGAAACGGATCCACAGCTTGTTGAGGCCGGAGAGCAGTTTCGGATCGGAGCGCATCAGCAGGGCGAACGCTTCGCCGTGACGGAATTCATCGTTGCACCATTCCTGGAACCATTTGAAAATGGGGTGGAACCGCATTTCGGGATGCTGTTCGAAATGGCGATGGATGGTGATGTAGCGGGCGTAGCCGATCTTTTCGCTGAGATACGTGGCGTAATAGATGAATTTCGGCCGGAAGAAGGTGTATTTCTTGGTCTTGGTCAGGAAGCTGAGATCGATGCCGATGCCGGCGTCCTTGAGGCTGTCGTTGATGAAGCCGGCGTGACGCGATTCGTCGCGGGCCATCAGCTTGAACAGCGCCTTGGCATCGGGGTTCTGCACGCGTTTGGCGATTTCGGCATAAAGGATGCAGCCGGAGAATTCCGACGTCATCGAAGAAACGAGGAAATCGGTGAATTCGATGCGCAGCTTTGGCGGCAGGTTTTCGATGACGCCATCGAATTCCGGCGTGCGCTTGAAGTGGCGTTTGTTGGGATCGGCGGTCATTTCGGCGATGAGCGCATCCCATTCGGCACGGACGGACGAAACATCGATGCGGTCCATTGCAGCAAAATCGGTGGTGTAAAAGCGTGGCGACAGCACGGTATCCTCATTCGCCATCGCCTGGGTGACATCACGGGTGATCGCGACGTCACGGTCTGCATCGCCTTGGGCGCGAGTAATCGGCGCCAGGGTTTCCCGCTCGGCAACGAGGCTGTGCGCGTTCATCGCGGCTTCTCCGAAGTGAAGGTGATTTCGTAAAGTTCAGTCAGATCGAAATGCGCACGGACCTTGATCCACCATTGCACCAAAAGTCCGGCGCGCGATACCGTGGCACGGCGGCGCAGCGTGATGGCTTCGCCGAATGGCAGCCGCACGGCGGCGCCGTGGACGCGAACCTGGTCGCCGGGACCAAGCTGGGCATTGTCATCCAGTTCGACATGGGCGTGCAAGGCATCGGCGGTGTGTTCGACCGCGATGGTGCAGCCGGTTTCCCACGTTTCACGGGTGAAAAGCCGGGTCATGCCGGGCCTGCCGCAGCATTGGCGGCGATGGATGGCACCGGCTTTGCATTTGGCGCGACACTGCTGTTGTCGTCGGGGCTTTGCGGGCCATTGGGCTGGGCCTTTTCAAGGCTTTCGACGATGTGCTGGCCCGGGACGAGCAGTTGCGCAAAGGCAGCGCGATTGGTCGGGCCGAAGCTGCCGAGTTCGACGATGCGGCCGGTGGAAATGTCCTTCAGGGTGAGCGCGCCATCCGTCCATTGGGTGACGTTGACGGGACCATCACGCGGCACTTCGTGGAGCTGGCGTTCGCGCATCAGGCCGCGCATGACACCGCGGATGAAGCCGCTGTTGGAGCCGGGTTCGAGGATGAGCGCGACCTGGCCAGTTTTTGCATCGGTGGCGACAAGTGCGCCATCGGCGCGATCGGCGAAGCGGAAATCGCGGGTCACGCTGATGGCGACCTGGTTTTCGGCGCGCAATTGCGGCGCGGTTTCACGCGCGGGCAGGATGCCGGCACGCGTACCAAAAACGACGAGCATGGTGACGCCGGTCAACGCGGCTGCGGCCCAGGGCACCCAGGCAGGGAATTTTTCGTTCTTGAAGTCGCTCATGCAGCGACGCCAAGCGGTGGGGCAGGACGCGAGACCGAGGCGCCTTCAGCATCGAACTGCCGCGCCGGATCGGCACTGGCAAGGGTGCTTGCCAGCAGCGCAACGAATGATTCGGGCACAGCGCGCAGCATGGGTTGCGGACGGGCGACCTGCCATGGTTGCACATGCGGCCACATCTGCAACCAACCGAGCGGAAAGCGCGTCGTGGGGCGCAGGACAATATCGATGAAGCCATTGGCCGCCGGCCCGGCATCTGCCGACCCGATGCGCGACAACGGCAAGTTGACGCATTTTGGCAGGGCGACGCCGAAGCGCATGACGACGCGGCGGCTGGTCAGGGTGTAGATCGTCGATTTTGTGCCGGCGCGCGCGAGGACATAGAGCACGCCGAGGCCGAGACAGGCGACCGCCAACGTGATGAACGCGCCCTTGAGGCCCGTGCCGCCGGCGACAAAGGCCAGCGAGGCAACAAACGCAAACCAGAGGGCAACGAGGCGGGTGTGAAAGACGCTGCGCGCGTAAGTCGTCCAATCGGGCGAGCCCTGCCACAGGATGGTTTCGCCCGGTGGCAGATTCCCCGGCAGGCCCGGAATTGGCTCGATTTCATATTCGATGGTCACAGAAACGGCTCCGACCGCTGCGGCGTCGCCCACAGATAGCCGGCGCCGAAATAGGCCTGAACCTTTTCTTCTTCCAGCAGCGTAATCTGATCGGGCGATGCCAGCGCCGGCGAACCCGCAAATTGCGCCGCGTTGATGGCATCGCAATGAACCTGGCGACGCGAGACCTGGGCCATCGCCATCGGCAGGGTGGCGGTGCCGCCATCGGTGAGCGCCACGTCGAGGTAGCGGATGACGTGTTCGGAGCGATCGACCCAGATGTCGCGGACGGTGCCGGCGACACCGCCATCGAGGCCAGTGACCGGGAGGCCGCGCGGATCGACATCGCGCCCTTCGACAGTGATATGATCATCGAGGCGCATCGGGATGATGCGCGGACGGCCGAACATATCAAGATCAGGGCGATCGGCGCGCATGGCATAGCCGGCAGGGCCGACGCCCGAGCTGAGCAGATCACCGGTCACATCGAGCGCGGTGCCGGAGTGGATGCGGGGCAGGACGTTGGTGGGCATGGCATCGCGGGGGACGGCTTCAGGGGAGGTGGTGCCGAGGCCGTGCGGCAGTTTGAACACCTTGGGCTCGCTGAAATCCAGTCGGCCGATGTCGTTATCCACCTTGCCGGTCAAGTCGTTTTCCAGCGGATAACCTTCGCGACGGCTTTCGCGATTGAGATACCAGACGAGGCACAGGAAGAACCCGAAGAACAGATATAAGGTCAGCTCGGCGATATCGAGCCCTCCGACCAGGATAACATTACGCATCTTTTTCTCTCCCCCTCAGGTTGGGAATTCGGTGAGGCCGAAACGGGCGCGGCTGTGCTTGTCCGTAGCCCGCCGCGCCAGCGGGCCAAGGGCAATGAGACTGGCGAACAACAAGCCGATTTCGATGTGCCAGACAATGCTGTAGCCGGCGGACGGATCGACGAAACCGGGCCCCAGTGCGCCCGCCATGGCGAGCCCACCAAGGCCATCACGGATGGCGCCCGAAACGAGGATGCCGAGGCCGGCGGCGGTCGCCTGGACAGCGCCCCAGGCGCCAAGCGCGAGACCGGAGCCGGCGCCTTCGCCAAGGCCCATCGCCGCCGTGAGCGTTGAGACCGCGAACAGCCCCCCGCCAAAGCCGATCATGACGACGCCGGCGCAGAACAGGGGGACCGAGGCCAGCGGCGCCGAGAAGACGACAAGCGCGAAGGCGCCGATGCCGGCAAGCGCGCCCACGCCGGCAAGGCGTGCAGGATCGGCGTTGCGGCCGAGACCACGCGCGGCGAGGGCGAGGCCGACGAGCGTGCCAGCCGAGGACAAGGCGGTGAGCGCGGTGGTTTGCCCGACGGTCAGCCCGAGGACCTGGCCGCCATAGGGTTCGAGCAGGATATCCTGCATGCCGAAGCCGGCGGCGCCGAGGCCGACGGCCACCAGCAGCCGGCGGGTGCGGGGAGCAGCGGTGAAATCGGCCCAACGGGCGCTGAACGCCTGATCTTCTTCGGCCGACGATGTGCTGCCGCCGGGTACGCGGGCCTCCTGTTTCCAAAGCGCGACGACATTCAGGACAACGGTGATGACGGCTGTGCCCTGGATGACGCCAACGAGTTGGGTTTCGGTAAAATCGTGCAGGATGCGGCCAAGGACCAGCGAGCTGATCAGCATGCCGACGAGAAGCATGACGTAGAGCAGCGAGACAACGCGGGGGCGGGCATCGGCGGGGGCGAGATCATTGGCGAGAGCAAGGCCGGCAGTTTGTGTCATGGCGACGCCGGCCCCGACCATGAGGAAGGCCATGGCGCCGAAGATTTCGCCCGCGAGCGGCCCCGATTGGCCGTTGCCGGTCATGACAAGCAAAGCAAAGGGCATGATGGCGAGGCCGGCGAATTGCAGCAGCGTGCCGAACCAGATGTAGGGGACGCGTTTCCAGCCGAGGATGGAGCGGTGATTATCGGATGTGTGGCCGATGAGGGCACGCAGCGGAGCAAAGAGCAGGGGCAGCGCGACGAGGATAGAGACGATGGTGGCCGAGATGCCGAGTTCGACGATCATGACGCGATTGAGCGTGGCGTTGAGCAGCACCATGGCGAGACCGACGGAGACCTGGAACAGCGACAGGCGCAGGAGGCGGGGCAGCGGCAGTTCGGTTGTCGCGGCATCGGCGAACGGCAGGAATTGCGTGCCGATGCGGGACCAGAGCCGCGGGCGTTTCGAGGCCACCGCCGTGGTCATGCCGTCAGCACTTCCTGGGCGTGGCTGGTGTAAAAGCCGCGCGAAACGCGTTTGTCGCGGCCGAGGCGGGCTTTCGGCAGTGACCGGCTGAAATGCGAGCGCAGATTGTCATGGCTGACCGGAATGATGGTCGGCGAGCGATCGGATTTGGGGAACAGGCGGCCGAGGCTCCGCGCAGTGCGCAGCAGCGGCGTGCCCGGGGCGAAGGTGAAGATGAGGCTTTCGCGGGCGCGTTCGGCGAGGCCGGCGGTGGCAGCGGCAATCTGGTCCGCCTCATAATGGATGAGGACGTCCATCGAGACGATGTGATCAAAGCTGCCGAGGCGGGCGTCGAGCATGTCGCCAGACAGGAACTGCACCTTGCCATGGACGTCCTTTGGGGCGCGTTCGACGGCAATCGAGATGAGTTGCGGCGAGACATCGATGCCGACGACATCGGCGCCGCGACGGGCAGCCTCGATGGCGAGCGCGCCGGTGCCGCAGCCGGCGTCGAGAACACGGCGACCGGAGAGATCCTGCGGTAGCCAGGACATCAAGAGATCGCGCATGTCCTGGCGGCCGGCGCGGACGGTGGCGCGGATCTTGCTGACCGGGGCGTCGCTGGTGAGGGCGGCCCAGGCATCGAAGGCGGTACGGTCGAAATAATCCTCCAGCCGGACGCGGGTTGCGTCCCAGCCGGGTTTTACGGGCGAGGTGTTCGGCAGGCTCATTCGAAACCGAGAAACTCGAAGATGTCGCGGTCTTTCATCGGATTGGCTTCGAGCGGCCGCGTGCCGGCCCAGAGGGTGGCGGCGAGGCGCTTGTATTCGTTGCAGACGGCCTCGATTTCGGGCGTCGAGTCCATTTCGAAGATGGTGCATTTTTTGAGGCGCGAGCGACGGATGGCGTCGAGATCGGGGAAATGCGCCAGGGTTTCGAGGCCGGTGGCGGCGCAGAAACGGTCGATCTCGTCGGTTTGCGCCGAGCGGTTGGCGATAACGCCGGCCATGCGGACTTCATAATTCTTCGACTTGGCCTTGATGGCGGCGACGATGCGATTCATCGCGAAAATGCTGTCAAAGTCGTTGGCGGCGACGACCAGCGCGCGATCGGCGTGTTGCAGCGGGGCAGCGAAGCCACCGCAGACGACATCGCCGAGCACGTCGAAGATGACGACATCGGTTTCTTCGAGCAGGTGGTGTTGCTTGAGAAGCTTCACCGTCTGGCCGACGACATAGCCGCCGCAGCCGGTGCCGGCCGGGGGGCCGCCGGCTTCGACGCACATGACGCCGTTGAAGCCTTCGAACATATAATCTTCGGGGCGGAGTTCCTCATGGTGGAATTCGACGGTTTCGAGGACATCGATGACCGTCGGCATGAGTTTCTTGGTCAGGGTGAAGGTGCTGTCATGCTTGGGGTCGCAGCCGATTTGCAGGACGCGTTTGCCCAGCAAGCTGAAGGCGGCGGAAAGGTTCGACGAGGTGGTCGATTTGCCGATGCCGCCCTTGCCATAGACGGCAAAGACCTTGGCATTGCCGATCTTCATGTTCGGATCGAGCTGCACCTGGAGGCTGCCTTCGCCATCAGGGGGCGTTGCCGGGCGGTCGAGGTCGAGAAGTCCCATAATCAGTTCCTCAGGCTGCCGTTTGTGACACGCCTTCCAGCGCGTCTTCGATGGCATCGGTTGCCGCATAAAGTGCCGCCAGCGTGGCGGGATCAGGCGTCCAGTATTTGCGTTCCGAAGCTTCGATCAGCCGGTTGGCGACCTTTGCCGCGGCGCGCGGGTTCATTTCGGCGATGCGATTTCGCATCTCCTCGTCGAGAACATAGGCTTCGGTGATGCGCTGGTATACCCAGGGATCGACTTCGCCGGTGGTGGCGGACCAGCCCATCGTTGTGGTGACCGCCGCTTCAATCTGGCGGACGCCTTCATAGCCGTGGCGGAGCAGGCCTTCCTGCCAGGTAGGATTGAGGATGCGGGTGCGGGTTTCGAGGGCGACTTGTTCGGAAAGGCTGCGGACCTTGCCGGACCCTTGCGTCTGGTCGCCGATGTAGACAGGTGCTGCCTCACCCTTGGCACGGGTGATGGCGCGGCTGATGCCGCCGAGCGTATCGACATATTGATCGATAGTGGTGATGCCGAGTTCGACGCTTTCGAGGTTCTGATAGGCGCAATCGACGGTCTTGAGCGCTGAAGCGAGCAGCCCGGCCTGGCGGACGGGTTCACCCTTGACGCCATAGGCAAAGCCTTTCTGGCGTTCGTAGCAATCGGCGAGTTCGTCGGGGTCGGTCCAGCCGCTGCTGTCGATGAGCAGATTGACGTTGGCGCCATAGGCCCCTTCGGCATTGCTGTAGACGCGAAGCGCGGCGGTTTCGAGGTCGCAGCCGTGTTCGGCGGCATGGGCGAGGCTGTGCTTGCGGACGAAATTCAGGGTGGTGGGTTCGTCGGCCTGTGAAGCGAGCAACGCGGCTTCGGCGAGCATGCGGGTTTGCAACGGCAGCAGGTCGCGGAAGACGCCCGAGAGGGTGACGACGACATCGATGCGCGGGCGGGCGAGTTCGTCCAGCGGGATGAGCTCGGCACCGGCGAGGCGGTTGTAACTGTCGAACCGCGGCCGGGCGCCGATGAGGGCGAGGGCCTGCGCCAGCTGCGCGCCTTCGGATTTGAGATTGTCGGTGCCCCAGAGAACCATGGCGATGGTTTCGGGGAGTTGGCCGCTGTCGGCGACGCTGCGATCGATGATGCGCTGGGCCTGGGCGAAGCCGTCCTTTACCGCATAAGCCGAAGGCAGGCGGAACGGATCGAAGCCGTGGATGTTGCGACCCGTAGGCAGGATTTCGGGGGTGCGGAGGAGATCCCCACCCGACACGGGCCGGATGTAACCGCCGGCGAGCGCGTGGACGAGGCCATCGAGTTCATGATTGGTGGCGAGCGCGGTGTTGAGCGCGGCGAGGTGTTTGAGCAGCGGCGTGTCGGCGTGGACGGTGCCGGCGACGAGGCCTTCGATGGTGGCGCGGGGGACGGTTTCGCCCTGCGCATCGGCAGTGGCGGCGAGCATGTCGATGCGTTCTTCGGGCGTCGCGGCCTGGCCTGCGACGTGCAGGCCCTGGGGGATGAGTTCGCGCTCGATTTCGTAGAGTTTGGCGGCAAGGGCGGGCACGTCGCTGCCGTCGAGATCGAGGGCCTGCGCCTGTTCGGCGATGATTTCGGCGAGCGGCGCAAGCTCGTCACTGTCACTTTCGGCGCTGCGCCAGCGATCGACCGAGGCCTTGAGGTCGGCGAGGCCTTTGTAGACGCCGGAATTGGTGAGCGCCGGGGTCAGGTAGCTGACGAGGGTGGCAGCGGAGCGGCGCTTGGCGAGGACGCCTTCGCTGGGGTTGTTGGCGGCGTAGAGATAGATGTTGGGCAAGTCCCCGATCAGGCGTTCGGGCCAGCACGAGGCGGTGAGGCCAGTCTGTTTGCCGGGCATGAATTCGAGGCTACCATGGGTGCCGAAATGCAGGACGGCATGGGCCTGGAAATCTTCGCGCAGCCAGCGGTAGAACGCCATGAAGGCATGGGTGGGGGCGAAGCGGCCTTCGAACAACAGCCGCATGGGATCGCCTTCATAACCCAGCGCCGGTTGGATGCCGATGAAGACATTGCCGAATTGGGCGCCGAGGATGAACACCGATTGGCCGTCGGACTGGAATTTTCCGGGAGCGGGGCCCCATTCGGATTCAATTTCGGCCAGATATGGCTCACGCGCGACGATGGTTTCGGCGCTGACATGGGCGTGGACATTGGCTTCGGTGCCATAGCGGCCGGCGTTGCCGTTCAGAATTGCCTTGCGGACATCTTCGGCGGTGGCGGGGACTTCGACGTCATAGCCTTCGCGTTGCAAGCGCTTCAGCGTTTCGTGGAGCGATTCGAAGACGGCGAGGAATTGTGCGGTGCCGGCGGCGCCGCCGTTGGGCGGGAAGTTGAAGAGCACGATGCCGATGCGGCGTTGGGCTTCCTCGCTGCGGCGTAGCGCGACGAGCTTGACCATGCGCGCTGCCATGGCTTCGGCGCGTTCGGGGCAGCTTTGCATGGCGCGAACCTGCCCGCCGGTGGCCCAGGTGCAGCCGCGCGAGCAACCGGTGCAGGCAGTGTCGGTGCCATCGGAACGGCCGCCGAAAACCATGGGGGTGGTGCCGCCATCGAGTTCGGGGATGGCGATCATGATGGTCGATTCGAGGGGAAGGAGCCCTTGGCGGTTGGCGCCCCAGCCTTGAAGGGTCTGGAACTCCACCGGGTGCGCAGCGATATAGGGGCGATCGAGCCTGGCGAGCGCTTCTTCGGCGGCCTTTGCGTCGTTATAAGCGGGGCCGCCGACGAGACTGAAGCCCGTCAGGTTGACGACAGCGTCCACCGTGGCGACGCCGTCCTTCATGAACAGCTCGTCCATTGCGGGGCGGGCATCGAGGCCGCCGGCGAAGGCCGGGACGACGTTGAGGCCGCGTGCCTCCATGGCGCGGATGACGCCGTCGTAATGATTGGCATCCTTGCCCAGCACATAGGAGCGCAGCAGCAACAGCCCGATGGTGCCGGTGGCATTGGCGCGAGATGGCAAATCGGCGAGGCGCGTGCTGAGACGGTCCTTCAAATCCGGGTGATAGACACCGACATCGGGGTATTCGCGCGGTGCTTCGGCCTTGGCGGTGCCGCGCAGCGACCGGCGTGGGCCATCGGCGTAGCGATCGACAAGGGCGCGGACCATTGCGAAGGCGTTGTCGTCCGAGCCGGCCAGCCAATATTGCAGGGTGAGGAAATAGGCGCGAACGTCCTGGGCGGTGCCGGGGACGAATTTGAGCAGTTTGGGCAGGCGGCGCAGGACCGCCATCTGGGCGGCGCCGCTGTTGGGCGCGCCGGTTTTGGACGATCCGCGGAGTTTCTTGAGCCAGCCGAGCGGGCCCTTGGGCGGGGCGTCCATGCGATATTCGCCCATGCGGGTCAGCTTGACGATTTCGGACGCCGACATGAGGTTGACCATGGCGTCGCACTCTTCACGCCGGGCTTCCAGGGCCGGCTTGATGGCGCGGATCTGGTCTTCGAGGAAGATCATGCTGGTAAGGATGATGTCGCCCTTGGCGATGTCGGCGCGGGCGGCATCGAGCTTGGCCTGATTTTCCCAATCGGCCGCTGCATGAAAACCAATGCTGACGCCGGGCTGTTCGCGATCGAAACGGACGCGGGCGCGTTCGATGGCGCCGGAGAGGTGGTTGTCGAGCGTGATGATGACGACGCGCACCCGAATATTGGCGGCGGCGCCTGCTGTCGTGGCAATGTGCGAGGAAGGCGTATCAGCGCGCATAATGAGCTTTTGCCTCGTAGAGCGTTTCGACCGAAATTGCGGTCACGCCTTTTTCGCTGGCGTAGCGTTCGGTGTTTCGCTTCGCCTTGTTGCGGACGAAGAAGGGGATTTTCATCAGTTCGCGGGTGGCGTCGGGGGACCAGCCTTCGGCGAGGACCGGTTCGGAAACGGCGGCTTCGGCTTCGGCCGGCGCGCTGGCGGCGGGGGCCGAACCATGGCCGAGGTGCGACGGGCCGTTGGCGTCCGAAAATTCGAAATCGTCGCGGAACATGGTGAGGAGGTGTTCCTCGAGACCCATGACAAGCGGGTGGACCCAGGTGTCGAAGATCACATTGGCGCCTTCAAAGCCCATTTGCGGGCTGTGGCGGGCGGGGAAATCCTGGACATGGACGGGAGCGGAGATGACGGCGCAGGGCAGGCGGAGCCGCTTGGCGATGTGGCGCTCCATTTGCGTGCCGAGGACGAGTTCGCAATTGGCGGCGGCGATGGCCTCCTCGACGACGAGATAATCATCGGTGATCAGCGGTTCGACGCCATACAGCGCCGCAGCCGTGCGGATGTCGCGGGCGAATTCGCGGTTGTAGCAGCCAAGGCCGACGACCTCGAAGCCGAGTTCGTCGCGGGCAATCCGCGCCGCGGCGACAGCGTGGGTGGCATCGCCGAAGATGAAGACGCGTTTGCCGGTGAGATAGGTCGAATCGACCGAGCGCGACCACCACGGCATGCGGCCTTCATTGGGGTCGGCGGGCACGGCGATGCCGGCGATGGCGCAGACTTCGGCGATAAATTCATGGGTAGCGCCGACGCCAAGCGGAACGGTTTTCGTATATTTCTGGCCAAAGGTCTTTTCGAGCCAGCGCGCGGCTTCATGGGCGATTTCGGGATAAAGAACGACGTTGAAATCGGCCTCCCCCAGCCCGGCGATGGCGCTGGGGGTGCTGCCCATCGGCGCGGTGACATGGACGTCGATGCCGAGATCGGCGAGCAATTTGGCGACTTCGACAATGTCGTCACGGTGGCGGAAGCCGAGGGCCGTCGGGCCGAGGAGGTTGGCGCGCAGGCGGCGGCCGTCTGTTGGCGGAGCGGTCCGGGTCTTGTCGGCGAGTTGGCGGACGATCTGGTAGAAGGTTTCGGCGGCGCCCCAGTTTTCCTTGTGGCTGTAGCTGGGCAAGTCGAGCGCGATGATCGGACAGGGCAGCCCCATGGTGAGGGCGAGGCCGGCGGGATCATCCTGGATGAGTTCGGCGGTGCAGGAGGCGCCGACGATCATCGCTTCGGGCTTGAAGCGTTCATAGGCGTCACGCGCCGAACGCTGGAACAGTTCGGCGGTGTCGGTGCCGAGGTCACGGGCCTGGAAGGTGGTGTAGGTGACCGGCGGGCGTTCGCCGCGCCGCTCGATCATGGTGAACAGCAGATCGGCATAGGTGTCGCCTTGCGGGGCGTGGAGGACATAATGCAGGCCCTTCATGCCGGTGGCGACGCGCATCGCCCCGACGTGTGGCGGGCCTTCATATGTCCAGACGGTGAGTTGCATCGTTACACCGTCAACCGGTCACGGCGAACCAGCGGCCGGGCGAAGAGTTCGGCGAGATCGCCGGCTTGCTCGAACCCGTGGATCGGCGAGAAGACCAGTTCGATGGCCCATTTGGTGCTGAGGCCTTCGCGTTCGAGCGGGTTGGCGAGGCCGAGGCCGCAGACGGTGAGATCGGGGCGGGCGGCGCGGACTCGGTCGAGTTGCTTGTCGACGTCCTGGCCTTCGGAAATCTGGACGCCGGCGGGGAGCGCCGCGAGTTCGTCGGCGAGATGGGTGCGATGCAGATAGGGCGTGCCGACTTCGACGAGGTCCATGCCGAGTTCATTGGCGAGGAAGCGGGCGAGTGGGATTTCCAGTTGCGAATCAGGGAGGAAGAAGATCGATTTGCCGGAAAGGCGCTCGGCCTGGCGGGCGATGGCTTTTTTGGCGCGTTCACGGCCCGGGGCGACGACGGCGTCGAAATGCGCTTCGGAGATGCCGAATTCGCGGGCAGCGGCGTGGAGCCAGGCGGTGGTGCCTTCGGCGCCGAAGGGGAACAGCGCCGGCAGATGCACGGCGCCGCGGCCTTCGAGGGCGAGGGCGGTGTCGCCGAGAAAGGGTTGGGCGAGGAGGAAGCGCGTGCCGGGGCCGACGCCGGGGAGATCCTTGGCGCGGCGGGGGGGCAGGGTTTCGACGTTGCGGATACCGAGATCGGCGAACAGGCGGCGGAACTGGTCCTCGACGATATCGGGCAGGGCGCCGACGATGAGGAGTTGCGACACGGGGTCGGCGCGCATGTCGGGCACCAGCGCTGCAAGGCAGGCGTCTTCACCCTGGGTGAAGGTGGTTTCGATGCCGCTGCCGGAGTAGTTGAGGATGCGGACGCCGGCGTGGGTGCCCTCCAGCCGCTTGGTGGCGTAGCTTTCGTTGAGGCGCTGCGCGGCGCGCTTCAGATCGAGCTTGATGACTTCGCTGGGGCAGGAGCCCACGAGGAAGAGCAGCTTGATTTCAGGGCGACGAGCGAGAAGTTGGCGGACGACCTTGTCGAGTTCCTCATTGGCATCCGCCAGGCCGGCGAGATCGCGCTCCTCGATGATGGCGGTGCCGAAGCGCGGTTCGGCGAAGACCATGACGCCTGCGGCCGATTGCAGCAGGTGGGCGCAGGTGCGGCTGCCGACGACGAGAAAAAAGGCATCCTGGATCTTGCGGTGCAACCAGACGATGCCGGTGAGGCCGCAAAACACTTCGCGTTGGCCGCGTTCGCGCAGGATGGGCAACGGATCATGCGATGCGGGCGCGCGTTCGGGAGCGAGGACGTCGGTCATGCGGCCACCGCTTCGCCGGTTTCGGCCTTGGGAGGCGCTTCGAGGCGGGCCATGCGGAGTTTCCAGATGAACTGGCCTGCATTGATGACATAGGTGAAATAGGCGGCAAGCGCGAGCCACATGAGCTGCCGATCATCGAGCCAGCCGCCGAAGAGGGCGAAAAGATAGGCAGTGTGGAGAGCGATCACGAGCATGGAGAACACGTCCTCCCAATAGAAGGACGGGGCAAAGAGATAGCGGCCGAAGACCACCTTCTCCCAGATCGCGCCGGTGATCATGATGGTGTAGAGCGCGAAGGTCTTGACGACGACCGACCAGACGGCTGCATCATGGTTTTCGCCGGTGCGCAGGTAATGCAGCACGAGATACAGGCTGACAGCAAAAATCAGGAACTGAACGGGGGCGAGAATCCCCTGAACCAGAGTCCAGGGCGAGGCATCGCGACGCACGCGTTCCTCGGCCGTATAAAGGGGCCTGCGTGCGGTCATGTCCGTCGTTGCGCCCAAATGCCCGTCCACCCCATATCTGACCCGTTGTCGCCGGCCGCGGCGCGTCCCTCGCCTTGCCGGAAACCTACCACCCGTCGAAAGAGTGTCAACCTGACTTTACGTCAAAAAGGTTTGACAACTCGTCGCTGCGGAGCACATTCAGAAGCTTGCAGCCGAGGGAGCGGTTGGGTAACTTGTCACACAGGGATTCAGATTTACGGCGCGAGCCGGACGATCAGGACCGGTCGCAGTTTGTGGCAGGGAACGGCATGACATCGATGCTCGACATAGTGGCGGAGGCAAAGACCGCCGCGAGCAGGGGCTGGGATCGCGCCCGGCGCGCTGCCTTTCGCACGCGTGAGACTGCAAGCCCGGACGCTTTGGCCCGGGTTATCGAAGCCGACATCATCCCGCGCTTGCTGCTGGCGCATCGCGATTCGTACACGGTGACGCAGGCACCAGCGGTGCCGGCCGCCGAGGTGCCCGCCAGCCTGGCCGACAAATTTGCCGCAGCCACGCTGACCGAGGAAGTCGGGCCGCTGCTGGCGCGGGTCGAGGCCTTGATGGCAGGCGGCGTGTCGGTGGAGGACGTTTACTTGCACCTGCTGGCACCGGCGGCGCGACGGCTGGGCAGTTGGTGGGACGAAGATGCCTGCGATTTTGTTGATGTGACAATGGGATTGTGGCGGTTGCAGGAAATTGTCCATGCGCTGTCGGCGTTGATTCCGGGCATTGCGCCGATCGAGGGCGCCGAACGACGGGCGTTGTTCGCGCCGGCGCCCGGTGAACAGCACGGCCTGGGCGCGATTATCGTCGAGGAATTTTTCCGGCGGGCGGGATGGCAGACATGGAGTGCACCGGCGCTTGATGAAGCAGAGCTTGTGGCGCTGGCAACGGGCCGGGCGTTTGATGTCATTGGCCTGACGGTGAGCGTCGAGCGGCATCTGGGCCCGTTGGCGCGGTCGATCGCGCTGGTGCGCCAGGCATCACGCAATCCTGATGTCGTTATCATGGTCGGTGGGCGTATTTTCACCGATCGCCCTGAGCTGGCAAAGGACGTTGGTGCCGACGGTACAGCGTCGGATGGTCAGCTCGCAGTGACACTGGCGGAAACACTTTTGACGAAAAGGCTCGCATTGGGCGTTGCACACAACGGGGTTTGAAACGACGTCGGCGGTAGGGCGCTTGCGGCAAGAAGGAGATGGCAAATCATCGCCATGGACGTGGATATTGCCCAGGCCGACGACAGGACCGCCACGGTGCCTTTGAACGCGCTTGCGAGCCTGGCGCCCGATGTTGCGACTCGGGCGCTGGTCGCGGCGTGCGATGTGGCAATGATCATCGATGAAGACGGGATCGTGCGCGATATCAGCATCGGTGACGATTCCCTGGCGGCGCAAGGCATCGAGGGGTGGTTGAACCGGCCTTGGGCGGATTCGGTGATGGCGGAGAACCGCAACAAGATCACCGAGATGCTGGCCGGCATTGGCGAGCCGGGCCGCTGGCGCCAAGTCAATCACAACCTGTTGTCGGGTGAGCTGCCGATTCGTTACCTGACGATTCCTGCCAAGGACGGCAATATGGTTGCCATCGGCCGCGACATGCGTGCCGCGGCAGCGTTCCAGCAGCGCTTGTTGCGGGCCCAGCAATCGATGGAACGCGATTCGCTGCGTTTGCGGCAGTTGGAGGCGCGATATCGGCTGTTGTTCGATTCGGCACCCGAGGCAATCATCGTGGTGGATGCAACGACGCGCCGGATTACCGAGGCCAATCCGGCTGCGCGCCGAATCGCCGGGATCAGTGTGGGGCCAGGGTCAATCGAAGGCCAGGCATTTGCCGCGATCATTCATGCCGACGATCGCGAGATTGCTGTTGCGGCATTGGGCGCGGTTGCGGCGGCAGAGCAGCGGCATCCGGCGCGGGTGCGGCTTTCGGACGGGCAGTATTGCGCGCTGTCGGCGACAATGTTCCGTCAGGATCGCGGTGCGTTCCTGTTGATCCGCTTGCAGCCGTTCGACGCGCGCAGCGACGGCACGACGGAACGGCCACTTGTCGAAGTGCTGGAGCGGATGCCGGATGCCTTTGTGCTGACCGATGCGGCGATGGGCATTCTGGCCTGCAATGGCGCCTTCCTCGATCTTGTCCACCAATCCCGCGGTGATGATGTACGGGGCATGCCGTTGCCACAGTTCCTTGGCCGGCCGGGCATTGATGTCAGCCTGTTGCAGTCACAGCTTCACGAGCATGGCACGGTGCGCAATTTTGCGACGATCGTTCGCGATGCAACCGGGCGCGAAGCAGAAGTCGAAGTGTCGGCCGTTTCGTCGAACGAGAATGGCGAGATTCGCCATGGTTTCAGCATAAGGGCGATTGGCCGCAGGTTGGAAGCCCCGGTTGATGATCGCCAGATCCCGCGTTCGGTAGAACAGTTGACCGAATTGGTCGGTCGGGTGTCGTTGAAGGAAATCGTGCGCGAATCGACCGATCTTATCGAGCGTTTGTGCATCGAAGCGGCGCTGACCTACACGTCGGACAACAGGGCTTCGGCTGCCGAGATCCTGGGGCTTTCGCGGCAGAGCCTGTATTCGAAGCTGCATCGGCACGGGCTGGGCAATCTGTCGGATACCGACTGAAAAAAGCGGCCATAATCCCGCCCGATTTCGTTGACGCCCCAGACTGTCAAGTCTAGCTTACACTTATGGATGGGGTGACACTTCCGATTGCGGCGCGGCGATTTCCGCGGCCGCGCGACGTTCTCGAATTGCTGAAGCCAGTAACGTGGTTTCCGCCGATGTGGGCGTTCATGTGCGGGGTGGTTTCATCGGGCGTGCCCTTGTCCGAACGCTGGGGTTTCCTGATCGCCGGGATGTTGCTGGCGGGGCCGTTGGTGTGCGGCAACAGCCAGGCGGTGAATGACTGGTTCGACCGGCATGTCGATGCCATCAACGAGCCCCAGCGGCCGATTCCGTCCGGGCGGATTCCAGGGCGATGGGGGCTGGGCATCGCGATTGCGGGGACGATATTGTCATTGATCGTGGCGGCGTTGATCAATTCCTGGGTGTTTTCAGCGACGGTATTGGGCTTGATCCTGGCGTGGATTTACAGCGCGCCGCCCATCCGGGCCAAGGCCAATGGTTGGTGGGGACCGGGGGTTTGCGCTGCGGCCTATGAGGGGCTGACGTGGTTCACCGGTGCTGCGGTGATGGTTGGCGGGTTGCCGGATGCCAGGATCCTGGCCGTGCTGGCGCTGTATGCGACAGGGGCACACGGCATCATGGTGTTGAATGATTTCAAGGCGGTCGAGGGAGACCGGGTGAGCAAGATACGGTCGTTGCCAGTGTTGCTGGGCGAGCGGCGGGCGGCTTTGGTGGCGTGCTGGACGATGGCCATACCGCAAATGGTGGTGGCGTTCCTGTTGGCAAATTGGGGGGCGATTTTTCCGGCGGCGCTGGTGGCGCTTTCGATCGCCTGCCAGTTCTTGATGATGCAGCGGTTGCTGGGAAATCCAGCGAAGGAAGCGCCATTCTATAACGCCACGGGCACGTCATTGTATGTGCTGGGGATGCTGGTGGCGGCAATCGGGCTGCGGGGCCTGGTGGGATGAAGCCGCTGGGGTGGTTCAGCATTGCGCGGTTGGGATTGGTGCAGAGTGCCATCGGGGCGGTGGTGATGCTGGCGTCGTCGCTGCTCAACCGGGTGATGGTGGTGGAATTCTCGCAAGCCGCAGCCTTGCCGGCGGGATTGGTGGCGTTTCACTATGCAGTGCAATTGAGCCGGCCGAAATGGGGTCATGGGTCGGACGTCGGCTGGCGTCGGACGCCGTGGATCATCGGCGGCATGGCAGTGCTGGCGCTGGGCGGCGTGCTGGCGACGCAGGCGACGGTGATGTTGGCAGGGCCGTTTTGGCCGGCATTTGCGCTGGCGGTGCTGGCCTATGCGATGATCGGCGGCGGGGTTGGGGCGGCGGGCACGTCGTTGCTGGCGTTGCTGGCCAGCCGCACGGCACCGGCGCGGCGACCGGCGGCGGCGTCGTTGACGTGGATCATGATGATTTTGGGGATCGTGGTGACGGCGGGGATTGCCGGCAGCTTGCTGGAGCCGTTTTCACCGCAGCGCCTGTTGCAGGTGGCGATGGGCGTTGCGGGGGGAGCGTTCCTGCTTGCGTGTGTCGCCGTGGTTGGAATCGAGGGACGGGCGGTGGTGGCTGCGGCGCCTGCAGTGCCGCCGGCGGCGTTTGCTGAGGCGTTGCGCGGCATCTGGGCCGACCCGGTGACGCGGTTGTTCAGCATTTTCGTCTTTGTGGCGATGCTGGCCTATTCGATGCAGGACTTGATACTGGAGCCGTTTTCCGGGCTGATCTTTGGCTTGACGCCGGGGCAATCGACCAAGCTTTCGGGGGTGCAGCACGGCGGGGTTTTGCTGGGCATGATCCTGGTGGGGGTTGGTGGCCATGGCTTTGGCGGACGTGCCGGGTTGAAACTGAAGCGCTGGATTGTCGGCGGCTGCATCGGTTCGGCATTGGCGCTGGCGGCACTGGCGATGGCGGCGACGGCGGGGCCTGGATGGCCCTTGGCGCCGACGGTGTTTGCGCTGGGCTTTGCCAATGGCGTGTTCGCGGTGGCGGCGATTGGCTCGATGCTTGATCTGGCAGGGCGTGGCGGGCCGGGGCATGAGGGGATACGCATGGGACTGTGGGGCGCTGCACAAGCCGCAGCGTTCGGACTCGGCGGGTTCTTTGGCGCCAGCGCCGTGGATGTCGGACGGCATTTGCTGGGGGCCGATGCGCCGGCGTTCGAGCTGGTATTTGCGTTTGAAGCGGTGATTTTCCTGTTTGCGGCCGGGTTGGCCGCGCGATTGAATGACGACAGCAAGCCTGTCGCGAACCTGGAGGCATTGGCGTGACCGAGATGTTTGATGCGATTGTTGTGGGTGGCGGACCTTCGGGCGCGACAGCAGCGGACGACCTGGCGCGGGCGGGGCGCAAGGTGCTGCTGCTCGATCGGGCCGGGCGGATCAAGCCGTGTGGCGGAGCCATCCCGCCGCGGCTGTTGAAGGATTTCGACGTGCCGCTGGAGCAATTGTGCGCGCGGGCCACATCGGCGCGGATGATTGCGCCGTCGAACAAGGCGGTCGACATGCCGGTGGGGGATGGCTTTGTCGGGCTGGTCGATCGCGAGGTGTTTGACGAATGGTTGCGGGTGCGGGCAACGCACAATGGCGCGACGCGTATCGACGGGACGTTCGAGGATCTGGAACGTGATGCCGATGGCACGGCAGTGATTGCATACCGTCCGAAGGGCGCCGCGAGGGGTAGCGAGCCGGTGCGGGTGCGCGGACGGGTGGTCATCGGTTGCGATGGCGGCAATTCGGGGGTGGCGCGCGCGGCGTTGCCGGCGAACGAGAAAGTGCCGTTTGTTTCGGCCTATCATGAAGTCATCGAATCGCCGCCGGAAGGCTTCCGGGGGTTTGAAGGTGGCCGCTGTGACATCTATTATCAGGGCAATCTGTCACCTGATTTCTATGCCTGGATCTTCCCGCATGGCGACAAGACCAGCGTGGGCGTGGGCAGCGCGGTCAAGGGCTTTGCCATGCGTGACGCAGTGGCGCGGCTGCGTGAGCAGACGGGACTCGATGGGTTCAAGACGATCCGGGTGGAGGGGGCGCCGATCCCGTTGAAGCCGCGCAAGCGTTGGGACAATGGCAAGGATGTGGTGGTCGCCGGCGATGCCGCGGGCGTGGTGGCGCCGGCATCGGGTGAGGGTATCTACTATGCGATGACGGCGGGGCGGATGGCGGCGGAGGCGGCGGACGCGTTCCTGACATCGGGTGATCCAGCGGCGCTGAAGCAGGCGCGCAAGCGGTTCATGAAGGCGCATGGCCAGGTGTTCATGGTGCTGGGGATGATGCAGTGGTTCTGGTATCGCAGCGACAATATGCGCGAGCGTTTCGTCAAGCTGTGCCGCGATCCCGATATCCAGCAGCTGACCTGGGAAGCCTATATGAACAAGGAACTGGTGCGCAAACGCCCGATGGCGCATGTTCGGGTGTTCGTGAAGGATAGTCGCCAGCTGCTCGGTGCCCTGTTTTCGGGACGTGGCAAGTCCGAAGCGGGGGTGAGCGCGGAGTAGCGTGGGGAGCGCGGTGGTGGCAGCGCGGTGAACGCCGGGCGATGGCTGTTGCCGGCGGCGGTGGCAGCGATGGTGACGGCGCTGGTTGCCGCACTGGGCGCCACGATCACCGTGCTGGGGCCGTGGTACCAAGGCCTGCACCAGCCATATTGGGCACCGCCGCCGATCGCCTTTGGCCCGGCATGGACGTTGATTTTCGGGCTGTGCGCGATAGCGGCGACCTTTGCCTGGATGGCGGCGCCGAGCCGGGCGACAGCTGATGCCGTGATCGGGCTGTTCGCCTTCAACGGGCTCTTGAACCTGTTGTGGAGTTTTCTGTTCTTTCGTGCCGAACGGCCTGACCTTGCCGCCTATGAAGTCTGGGTGCTGTGGGCGTCGATTGCCGCGTTGATTGTCATGTGTTGGCGGTTTTCACGGCCGGCGGCGTATTTGCTGGTGCCGTATCTGTTGTGGGTGACGTTTGCCGGCACGCTCAATATCGCTGTGGTGCAGTTGAATGGCTCGTTCGGGTAGAGCTTTGTCGCAACGACAGTCTGCTTCGACAGCAATCGGGGCGGCCGGGCAACCCGACCGCCCCGCTGGCTGGTGTTCAGTGAAGCGGCGTAATGCGCCGTGGTGTCAGGCCTTAGTTTTCAGAAAAGCGATGACATCGGCGCGATCCTGCGGGTTTTTGAGGCCGGCGAACGCCATATAGGTGCCGGGGATCGTCTTTTGCGGCGCCTCGAGGTAGGTGAAGAGCTGATCTGCGGTCCAGACGAGGCCGCTGTTCTTGTTGGCGGGTGAATATTTGAAGCCTTCGATACTGCCAGACTTGCGATCAACGACAGCCCAAAGCGACGGGCCGACGCGGTTCACGCCCTTTTCGGCGACATGGCAGGTCTTGCATTGGGCAAAAACCTTTTCACCCTTTGTCGCATCGCCGGTGAGGGAAGCGAGGGTGATGGCGACCGGTGCAGCAGCGACTTCGCCAACGGGCGCTTCGGCAGGTGCCGTCGCTTCGGCAACCGGTGCGGCCACTGGCGCTGTGGTCTCCGTGGTCGTTGTCGTGGTTTCGGCAGGTTTTTCACCACCGCACGCTGCAAGGGTGAGCATGACGGCGGCACTGGCGAACAGGCGCGCATAATTGCTGGACGAGATCATTCTGCTTCCCTCAAAAAGTCGCTGGTTCGACGCTTGCCGGTATACACTTTTCGCTTTGGCCCGCAATCCGGTGAAGGGCAGCGGCTGACCCCACCCTGTGCGATGCGTTTGGTATGATGGCGTAACAATTGCGGCTTTCGCGCCACACACGGGGCTTGTTAAAGCGAGTGCGCGACAATTTGTCTGGACAACTTTGATGCACTCGGAGAAGTTGTCCGGACAAATTTAAAGCCTGCCCTGGGGGGAACTCATCATGAACACATTCAGGTCCTTGCTGCTTGCCGGCATGGCTGGCGCGCCGTTCATGGCGGCGCCTGCCCTCGCACAGGCGGCGCAAAAGCAGACAGTGGCTGCGGCCGCAGCGGTGGAGGATGCGAACGAGATCATCGTCACGGCGCGCAAGCGGGCGGAAAAGTTGCAGGATGTGCCAGTGGCGATCACGGCGTTCGACAGTGCCGAAATCCAGTCGGCGCGGATCGAGCGGCTGTCGGACCTGGCCAAGTTGACGCCCGGGTTGAATTTCACGCCGTTGTTCGGCGCGCAGAACCAGTTGCCGATCATCCGTGGTGCGGCGCAGTCGATTGGCGAATTGAACGTCGGGGTGTTCCTGGACGGCGTGTATCTTTCGGGCAAGGCTGCGGCCGATCTCGAGTTGAACGATCTTGAGCGGGTCGAAGTGATCAAGGGGCCGCAATCGGCGCTGTATGGCCGCAACACCTTTGCCGGGGCGATCAACTATGTGACGCAGCGGCCGACCGATGTGTTGTCGGGCCGCGGCGAAGCGACGATAGGCGACAATGGCCTGTACAAGGTGGTTGGCAGCATCAGCGGGCCATTGGGTGACAAGGTGCGGGTGCGGGTTGGCGGATTCTATCGCGAGTTCGGCGGCTGGTACACCAGCGCCATCGATGGCGGGCAGGTTGATTTTGCCAAGAATTATGGCGGCACGGGCACGCTGGAGCTGACCCCGACCGAAGCGCTGACGGCGACGTTGCGGGTGACATATTCCAAGGAAGACAATGGCCAGCCGCCATCGAGCGTCATTCGCAACAATACCGGCTGGGGTCGGCCATCAGGTGCCCCGGCTTCGCAGCCGCGGGCCTTGCTGTATATCGGCAATGTGCCGGAAATCGAACGCGATGGCGTGACCGTCAACCAGGCATCGGTGCCGGGGTTGCCGGGTGGCAGCTATGGTGACCGCGAGGAGAGCGTGCGGGCCAGCGCGGATATCCAGTATGATTTCGGCAATGTGACGCTGACGTCGATCACCGCGTATGCGCATCGCAATTCCGAATATACGTTCGATGGCGACAACACGGTTTGCGACAGGGTTGGTGGGTGCCCGAACTTCGGGTTTCCGTTCGCGCCGGCAATTCCCAAGGGCAAGAGCGATTTCGCGCTGTCTTCCAATGATGGCTCGTTCCGCGACTGGAGCCAGGAGCTGCGGTTACAGTCGAACGGTGGACAGCGTTTTGATTGGCTGGTCGGGGCGTTTTATTATGACAATCACCGCGACGACATCGACCGCGGCATAACCTTGCCGGGGACGTTGGCGATTACCGACTATACGGCGGGGGCGCTGGCCTATCGCTATCCCAACACCATTCAGACAACCAAGGCCTATTCGGTGTTCGCGTCGGGGATTTATCACCTGACCGACGCGCTGACGTTGAATGCCGAGTTGCGGTATGAGCATGAAGACAAGACATTCCAGCAGGGGCCATCTAATCCGGCCGGGACACAAGGGTCGACGGCGGTATTCGACCTGGATGCGGGCTTCAGTTTCTGGACGCCGCGCGTTATCGTCAGCTATCAACCCAATGATGATATTCTGCTTTACGGCAGCTATGCTCGCGGAGCGAAAACCGGGGGTTTCAACGGTGGGTTGAACATCTTTGCCGACCAGCGGGCATATTTCCCCGAATATACCAACAATTACGAAATCGGGATCAAGAGCGACTTGCTCGATCGCAGCCTGCGGCTGAATGTGGCGGCGTTTTATACCGATTGGAGTGACCAGCAGGCGGCGTGCCAGAACCCGATCACGGCAGGTGGATCATCGACCAACCGCACCTATATTTGCAATGTTGCGGCATCAAAAATCTATGGTGTTGAAGTCGAGGCAACAGCACGGCTGTCCGAATGGTTCGTGGTGACGGGGAATTATGCCTTTACCCATGCGCGTTATTCGGAATTTGTCGACGCTTCCCTGGCACAGACGCTGATACTTGCCGGGTTGCCGGCAATCGATTTCGATGGGAAGCGGCTGCCCTATGTTCCGGAGCACAAATTGGTGGTGAGTCCGCGGGTGACGTTGCCGTTTGGCGATGATTTCAATGCCGAGTTGCGCGCCGATATCCAGATGCAGTCGGAATCGTTCGTGCGGGCCGATAATTTCCAGAAATTTGAAGGCTTTGCCAATGTCGACTTGCGCGCCACAGTGCGCAAGGGCGGCATCAGTTTGCAGGTGTTCGTCAACAATCTGTTCGACAACGCGACACCGGTGGCGGGCGTCCGCTTCTTTGATGCGACGAATTTCTCGGTATCTTCGCCCTATGTCACCGGGGCCAACCGGCGGTTGTTCGGGGCGTCGCTGGGGTATCGCTTCTGAGGCTGCGGGGGGCGCGAAGGGGGTCCCCCGGAAAACGGGTTTACGGCGCCGCGCCAACGCTTCTAGAATTGCGTCATTCAGCAATTCCATGAGGTGTTATGCGTCCTGTCTTCCTGCTTGCGGCTGCCTTGATCTTGCCTGTGCCTGTTATGGCGCAAATGGCCCCTGCCCCGGTTGTGGCTGCTGCCGCCACGAAGGCCGATGCCGAACTGGCGGCGTTCTTCGATGCCTATGACAAGGCCGAGCTGGCGCGGTCACCGCTGTCGCAAAGCTATCGCGGCATCAAGACCAACCAGGACAAATGGGACGACAACAGCGATGCTGCCGCCATTGCTGACCACGACGCCGATGTGAAGGCGCTGGCGGACATGAAGGCGCGGTTCGCCAAGGCCGATCTGAGTCCGGCTTCGCAGCTGTCGTATCGCTTGTTCGAAAAACAGATGGCGCGGCGCGACGCGCGCTTTGCCTATCGCCACAACAATTACGTCTTTGACCAGATGAACGGCGCGCAGAGCGATTATCCGGCGTTCCTGATCAACATTCACCAGGTGACCAACAAGGCCGATGCGGTGGCCTATGTGGCGCGGCTGCGTGGGCTTGGTGCGTCGCTCGATACGGATGTGGCGACGAGCGAAACGCGCGCCAAGGCCGGGGTGATGCCGCCGAAATGGGTTTACCCCTATGTGATTTCCGACGCGCGCAACACGTTGAAGGGCGCGCCGTTCGATGCATCGGGGGAGGATTCGCCGTTGCTGGCGGATTTCAAGGCCAAGGTTGGCAAGCTGGCGATTCCGCAAGCCGAGAAGGACGCGCTGATTGCCGATGCGACTGCCGCGCTGAAAACCAGCGTGCAGCCGGCGTATGAGCGGTTGATCACCGCGATGCAGGACCAGGAGACTCGCGCCGGGACAGTGGATGGCGTGTGGCGGTTCAAGGATGGCGCCGCCTATTACAAGTCCAACCTGGCGAACTACACCACGACCGACATGACTGCGGCCCAGATCCATGCACTGGGGTTGGCGCAGGTAACACGCATCCATGGCGAGATGATGGAGATTGCCAAGCAAGTCGGGTTCAAGGGCGATCTGCCGGCCTTTCTGGCGTTCATGCGCGGCAACAAGGATTTCGTGTTGCCCGATGGCGATGCGGGCAAGGCCGAGTATCTGAAGCGGGCCAATGGCTTTCTGGACGAATTGCGCCCCAAGCTGCCGCTGTATTTCGCCAATTTGCCCAAGGCGCCAGTAGTGGTGAAAGCTGTCGAGCCGTTCCGCGAGCAATCGGCGGGCAAGGCGTTTTACCAATCGCCAGCCGAAGACGGGTCACGGCCGGGGACAGTGTATGTGAACCTGTATCGGATGGCGGACATGCCGACGATCGAGATCGAGCCGCTGATCTATCACGAAGGGCTGCCGGGGCACCATCTGGAGCGGGCCAATTCGACCGAGTTGAAGAATGTGCCGGCGTTTCGGCGGTTCGGCGGGTTCACGGCCTATAGCGAAGGCTGGGGGCTTTATACCGAAAAACTGGCCAAGGAGATGGGGCAGTACCGCGACCCATACAATGATTTCGGGCGGTTGCAGCTTGAACTGCATCGCGCCATTCGGCTGGTTGTCGATACCGGCATCCATGACAAGCGCTGGAGCCGGGAGGAGGCGATTGCCTATTTGAAGGCCAACAGCGCCGACCCCGAAGGCGGCATCCAGAAGGCCATCGAGCGCTATGCCGTGTATCCCGGGCAGGCCACGGCTTATATGGTTGGGCGGTTGAAGATCCTGGAGCTGCGCGAGCGGGCGAGGACGGCACTGGGGGACCGGTTCGACATCCGCGGGTTCCATGATGTGGTGCTGCGGACCGGGGCGGTGCCGCTGGACGTGCTGGAGGAGAATGTGGATGCCTGGATTGCTGGGGTAAAGGCTGGGGGAAGTAAATAAGGCAGTGCATGGGCAAAGCCCATGCTGACGTCGTCAAGAATCTGGGGACGAGTTCGGTCGGGGAACCCGACCGCCTCGCCGGCCGAGCTTGCGCCTGTCGGCGCGCTGCTGCGCTGCGCGCTCGCGGCGCTACGCTTTTGTCGGAAATTTACAATATTTGAGAATGACTCGCGCTTAACACGGCAATGCGACCCGAAGGAGCGTCGTTGGGGCATCCCGTCCTGGCCACGCATCCTTGACTAGACGGCCCGGAGCGAATTTTCGCACCGGGCCGATTTTTTATCGTCGTCGCATCCCGGCAACTGATTGCAATGAAAATTCTGTATTTTTCGTTAAGCAGATTGTAACCAAGCCGGTATGTAATGCCGTCTGGGAGCATGACGGCAGGGGGTCAGGCCGGTGGTCAGTATCCGATATTTCTCACCGGCGCCGGCGCTGCGTCCGTATTTGTCGTCCTATTACTGGTTCGAATCGAACCTGCCGGTGTTCAGCGACCTGATGCGTGCCGAGTTGCCGCAAATCCGGTTGGTGACTGTGGGCAAGGCGCATAACCAATATGCCAACGGCAATGTCCGGCAGTCGTCGGCTGCGCAATTGCAGGGGCCGACATCGGGACCATCGCGTTTTACCGCAGAAGGGCCGCTGCATCTGTTTGGCGTGGGACTGTTACCGCAAGGTTGGGCCGCGCTGGTTGGCGAGCCGGCGGACCGTTTGGCCGATGATGTCGTCGATCTGGCGGTGGTGGCGGGGGCGGCCGCAGCGGATGTTGCCGATGCGATGGCGATGGCGCGGGACGATGCCGAGCGCGTGGCGGCAGCGGACCGGTTTTTCCTGGGCATGTTGACGCGCACCCATGCGGCGCCCCTGTGGTTCACGCGAATGACCGATGAATGGCTGACGGCAACGATGGACCCTTCGGTCGACGCGCTGGTCGCCGAATCGGGAATGTCGGCACGATCCGTGGAGCGCATGGCCAAGCGTATTTATGGCGCATCGCCGAAATTGCTGGCACGCAAATATCGGGCGCTGGGCGCCGCGGTGCGGATTGGCAATGGCGAAGCCGAAGGTTGGGCCGACATGGCGGCGGGTGCGTTTTACGACCAGGCGCATTTCATTCGGGAATTCAAACAGTTCACCGGGATGACGCCAGCGCGGTTTCAGGCCGAGGCGGCGCCGGTGACGCGGATCACGATTGCGCGCAAGAAGTTGATGCCGGGGCTGCCGAAGCTGGCGTTGTATAGCTGAGTCGCTGCGGCCTTCCCGCACCGAACGCGTCCGACGTCAGCATGGGCTTTACCCATGCCCTTACTGCCTCCCCCCCACCCACCGCATCCCCCGTTGACTCTCCCCACGCCTTCCCCACATAAGCCGGACGAAATCGCTCCACTTTGAGGGTTCGCTTTTGATCCGCCTGACCAATCTTGCCGACTATGCCGTCTTGGTGATGACGGCGGCTGCCCGGACAACGGACGCGCGGGTGTCGGCGGCGAAGATTGCCGAGGCCACGTCGATTCCGGTGCCGACAGTGGCGAAATTGATGGGGACATTGGCCCGCGGCGGCTTGTTGGTGGCGTCGCGCGGGGTGGCGGGCGGATTTGCCTTGGCGCGGGCGCCGGGCGAGATCAGCGTGGCGGCAATTGTCGAGGCTGTCGATGGTCCGATCGCGTTGACCAATTGCCTGTCGGGCGAGAGCCATGATTGCGCCATCGAAGGGCGTTGCACGGTGCGCGGCCATTGGGGGCCGATCAACCGGGCGGTGCGAGCGGCGTTGGAAGCTGTGACGCTGGCGGATTTGTTGCGACCTGCAAGTTTTGAGCGGCCTGCGGCGGTGGAGCGGCTTGCGCCGGCGGCTGTGCTCGGCGAGGTGGTGGCATGACCGAGAATAGTTCAGCGATGGCGGCCGAAGCGCCGATTCAGGATGCGGAAGCACGGGCGGCAGTTGCTGACCTTGCGACCTATAAATGGGGGTTCAGCACCGATGTCGAATCGGAGATGGCGCCCAAGGGGCTGAACGAGGATACTGTTCGCTACATTTCCGCCAAGAAGGGCGAGCCGCAGTGGCTGCTCGATTGGCGGTTGAAGGCGTTTGCGCGCTGGTTGACGATGGAGGCACCCGATTGGGCCAAGCTTGATCTCGCGCCGATCGATTATCAGGACGCCTATTATTATGCGGCGCCCAAAGCCAAGCCGACGATTGGATCGCTGGACGAGCTCGATCCGGAGATTCGGCGGACGTACGAGAAATTGGGGATTCCGATTGCCGAGCAGGAGATGCTGGCAGGCGTTGAAGGGTCGCGGCGGATTGCCGTGGATGCGGTGTTTGATTCCGTCAGCGTGGCGACGACGTTTCGCGCCGAGCTGGAGAAGGCCGGGGTGATTTTCCGGTCCATTTCTGAGGCGGTGAAGGAATATCCTGACCTGGTCAAAAAGTGGCTGGGCAGTGTGGTGCCGCAGCATGACAATTTCTTTGCCTGCCTGAACAGCGCGGTGTTTTCGGACGGGACGTTTGTCTATATCCCCGAGGGCGTGCGCTGCCCGATGGAGTTGAGCACCTATTTCCGCATCAATGCCGCCAACACCGGGCAGTTCGAGCGGACGCTGATCATCGCCGACAAGGGTTCGCATGTTTCGTATCTGGAGGGGTGCACGGCGCCGATGCGGGATGAGAACCAGTTGCACGCGGCAGTGGTTGAACTCGTGGCGCTCGATGATGCCGAAATCAAATATTCGACGGTGCAGAACTGGTATCCGGGCGATGTGAACGGCGTGGGCGGGATTTACAACTTTGTCACCAAACGTGCGAATTGTCTGGGCAAGCGTTCGAAGGTCAGCTGGACCCAGGTTGAGACCGGCAGCGCGATCACCTGGAAATATCCGTCATGTGTGCTTTCGGGGGAGGACTCGGTTGGCGAATTCTACTCGGTGGCGGTGACCAACAATCGCCAGCAGGCCGATACCGGGACCAAGATGATCCATCTTGGCAAGGGCACGAAATCGACGATTGTTTCGAAGGGGATTTCGGCCGGGCGTAGCCAAGGGACGTATCGCGGATTGGTGCGGGTGGCGGCGAGTGCAGAGGGTGCGCGAAACCATACGCAGTGCGATTCGCTGTTGCTGGGCCATGAATGCGGGGCGCATACCGTGCCGTATATCGAGGTGCGCAACCCGTCGGCGATCATCGAACATGAGGCGACGACGTCGAAGATTTCGGAGGACCAGCTGTTTTATGCGCAGTCGCGCGGGCTGGATGCCGAGGCGGCGGTGGCGTTGATCGTCAATGGCTTCTGCAAGGAGGTGTTGCAGCAACTGCCGATGGAGTTTGCCGTGGAGGCGCAGAAATTGCTCGGGATTTCGCTCGAAGGGAGCGTCGGCTGATGGCGCGGGCGCAATTGAAACATGCGTTTGCCGTGTCGGCCGATAGCCTGTGGGCGATGATCGGGGATTTTGGCGACGTCGGCAAATGGTCGGGCCGACCGCCGGAAGCCTGTCGGCACGAGGGCAGCGGCATCGGATCGCTTCGCACCCTCACGCTCGATGGTGGCGGTCAGATCGTCGACCGGCTCGATGCCGAAGGGCCGCGTTCATATACATATTCGATCGTCACGTCGCCGCTGCCGGTCATCGCCTATACCGCGACCATGGCGGTCACGTCGCTGGGCACGGACAGGTGCGAACTCGACTGGCACGGCACGATCGAGCCGGATGGAATCAGCGACGCGCAAGCCGCCGAAATGTTCGAGGGCTTTTACAGATATGGCGTCGGCTTGATGGAAAAGCAGATAGCGCGACGGAATGGGTCGACATGATCGCACGGATTCTACCTGTTCTCGCCGCGCTCGCGCTTGTCGCCTGCTCGCCGGCGGCGCCGCCGAAGCCGAGCGAAGGCGCTGCGCAACAGGCGAAGATGGATGCCGCGACAAAGGCCTATTCGGATTGTATCACCGAGGGCGCCAAGGTGGCTGACGTCGCCGACGATGCGGCGGGTTCGATCGCCAACCGCGTCGTGCGGGCGTGCAAGCCAGCGCGCAACACGTTGATGGCCGATGTCATCGCCTTCCACCAGATCGGCCACCCCAAATTCAGCATTGCCGAATCCAGAGCGGTTGCCGAAGCCTCCATCGCCACCATCGAGGACGAGCTGCGCCAGCAGACCGTTGTTACCATCGTCAAGCGCCAGACCGAGACGGCCGGCGGCGCTGCAAAGGTCAAATGATGCTCAAGATCGACAATCTTCATGCCGAAATCGATGGCAAGGAAATTCTGAAGGGCCTGACGTTGACGGTCAATGCCGGCGAGGTTCATGCGATCATGGGCCCGAATGGCGCCGGGAAATCGACGCTGTCCTATGTGTTGGCGGGCCGCGCCGGATATGCGGTGACGGCTGGCACGGTGACGTTCGAGGGGCAGGATCTGCTCAGCCTGGCGCCGCATGAGCGGGCAGCGGCGGGGGTGTTCCTGGGGTTGCAATATCCGGTGGAGATTCCCGGGGTTTCGAATCTGATGTTCCTGCGGACGGCATTGAATGCCCAACGGGGCTTGCGCGGCGAGAAGGAAGCCAGTGGCGCCGAGTTCATGAAGCTGGCCAAGGCAGCGGCTGAGGAACTGGGGCTGCCGTATGAGATGATGAAGCGATCGGTAAACCAGGGGTTTTCCGGCGGCGAGAAGAAGCGCAACGAGATGGTGCAGATGGCGGTGCTGGCGCCCAAGCTGGCGGTGCTCGACGAGACCGATTCGGGGCTGGATATCGATGCGTTGCGGGTGGTTTCGGATGGGATCAACCGGATGCGGGCGCCGGATCGGGCGACGTTGCTGATCACGCATTATCAGCGGCTGCTGGATTATGTGGTGCCGGACTATGTCCATGTGCTTGTCGGCGGGCGGATCGTCCGCACTGGCGGGCCGGAGCTGGCGCATGTGTTGGAGCGCGATGGTTATGTGAGCATTGCAGCGTGACGGCGTTACCGACCCGGCGCGATGAGGTTTGGCGGTATAGCGATATCGCGGCGGTGACGCGGGTTTGGCCGGTGGCTGCGGCTGAGGTTTTAACAGTGCCGGCGGGGGAGTTTGTGACGCGGGTGTTGGTGCAGGATGCAGCGGCCGGGGACGTGGCGATCCGGGATTTTGCGGTGACGGTGGAAGCGGGCGGGAGCCTGGATTTTCGGATTGTGAATGCCGGTGGGGCATATGGGCGGGTGGCGCTCGATGTGGCGTTGCATGAGGGCGCGGTGTTCGACATGGGGGGCATCATCATTGGTGGTGGCGAGCAGAATCTGGAGATTGTGACGACGGTGCGGCATTTGGGGCCGGGGGCGACCAGTCGTCAGGTGGTGCGCTGCGTGGTCGGCGGGTCGGCGGTGGGGACGTATCTTGGCAAGGTGGCGGTGGCGCGCGAAGGGCAGAAGACCGATGCGGCGCAATCGTTCAAGGCGTTGCTGTTGGAGCGCGGGGCGACGGCCAATGCCAAGCCCGAGCTGGAAATTTTTGCCGATGATGTAAAGTGTGCGCATGGAGCGACCGTGGGAGAATTGGACCGCAACGCGCTGTTTTATATGGAGAGCCGCGGGGTGTTGCCGGGCGAGGCGCGGGCGTTGTTGACGCGGGCGTTTCTGTCGGACGCGCTGGAGGGGATGGATGAAGGCGAGCGTGAGGCGATTGAGGCGCGGGTAACGGGGATGTTGGGGAGCGTGGCGTGAATTTGGCCAGCCTTGCGGATCCCCACAGCCCCTCCCGCAAGCGGGAAGGGAGCAGGAAAGATGACTTTCCAGGCCTTGCCGGCAATTGGGCGTATCTCGATACGGCAGCAACGGCGCAGAAGCCGCAGGCCGTGATCGATGCCATCGCGCGGACCTATGGGCCGGACTATGCGACTGTGCATCGCGGGGTTTATGAGCGATCGGCGACGATGACGATGCGGTTCGAGGAGGCGCGGGAGACGGTGGCGCGGTTCATCGGCGCGGCATCGGCGAACGAGGTGGTGTTCGTGCGCGGCGCGACCGAAGGGATCAACCTGGTGGCGCAAAGCTGGGGCCAGCGGCTGGTGGCCGGGGACCGGGTGGTGCTGTCGGCGTTGGAGCATCACAGCAATATCGTGCCGTGGCAGTTGTTGCGGGACCGGGTGGGCATCATCATCGATGTGGCGCCACTCACTGTTGACGGCCGGATCGACGAGGACGCACTGGAAGCGCTTCTGACGGATCGTACAAAGATTGTCAGTATTGCCCATGTGTCGAACGTGCTGGGCGGCGTTGCCGATGTGGCACGGATTGCGCGGGCTGCCCATGCGGTCGGTGCGCTGGTGATGGTCGATGGGTGCCAGGCGGCGCCGCGACTGTCGGTCGATGTGCAGGCGTTGGGCGCCGATTTCTATGTGCTTTCAGGGCACAAGCTGTATGGGCCAACCGGGATCGGGGTGTTATGGGGACGAGCGGAACTGCTTGACTCCATGCCGCCGTGGCAGGGCGGCGGGGCCATGATCGAGACGGTGAGTTTCGAGAAAACGACCTATGCACCGCCGCCGCAGCGGTTTGAAGCGGGGACGCCGCATATTGCCGGGGTGATCGGGCTGGCGGCGGCGATCGACTATGTGGAGTCGATTGGGCTGGATGTGATTGCGGCGCATGAGGCCGAGCTAGTCGCGGCGGCGCGGGCGGCGCTATCGCGGATTAATTCGGTGACCTTGTTTGGGCCGGAGGAGTCGGCGGGGATATTGTCGTTTGCCATTGAAGGGGTGCATCCGCACGACATCGGCACCATATTGGACGAGAGCGGCGTGGCCATTCGGGCCGGGCATCATTGCGCGCAGCCGTTGATGGCGGTGTTGGGGGTGCCGGCGACAGCGCGGGCGAGTTTCGGGGTGTATAACGATCTCGACGATGTGGCGCGACTGGCGGCGGGGATCGAGCGGGTGACGCGGATTTTTGGGACGGACAGGACATGAGTGAGCGCAGTTTTTCGGTTGAGGAAGTCAGCGAAGCAACGCCGGTGGCCAAGGCGCCGCCGTTGCGGGCGCTTGCGGAGCGGAATCCGGACTATCTGGAGGGTTTTCTGACCAAGAAGCCCGAGGTGACGCCTGTGGAGGCACCGGGGGGCGATCTGTACGACGAGGTGATTTTGGCGTTGCGGCAGATCTTCGATCCGGAAATTCCGGTGAATATCTATGACCTTGGGCTGATATATGGGGTCGAGATTGCCAGCGGCCATGCGGTGGTGACGATGACCCTGACGACGCCGCATTGCCCAGTGGCCGAGACGATGCCGGGCGAGGTGGAATTGCGGGTGCTAAGCGTGCCCGGGATTGCAACCGCCGAAGTCAATCTGGTCTGGGATCCGGCATGGGACCCGGGGAAGATGAGCGACGAGGCCAAGCTCGAGATGGGAATGTTGTGATGGAAGCCACTACGCTTCGCAGGCCGCGGCCGGCGCCGATCACCGTCACCGAGGATGCGGCGCGGCGGATTGCCGAGATCATTGCCAAGGCGCCGGGTGTTGCCGCCGGCGTGCGCTTGACGACGCCGAAGCGTGGCTGTTCGGGGCTGGCGTATAGTCTTGATTATGTTGCAGAAGCCAAGCCGGGCGACGAGGCGGTGGTGACACCGGGTGGGACGTTGTTCATCGATGGTGGGTCGTTGATGTATCTGATCGGCAGCCGGATGGACTGGAAGGAAGATGATTTCGCCGCGGGGTTTGTGTTCGAGAATCCCAATTCCAAAGGCAGTTGCGGCTGCGGGGAAAGCTTTACCGTCTGATGTTTCCAGCGACACGGCACCAAGCGTTTGAACGACTCGAAGAATTTCTGCCGCGGGCCGGACGGGCCTATGCTGCCAATCGCAACAGCTATGCCGAGCCGGGGGCGACATCACGGCTGTCACCGGCCATTCGGCGGCGGTTGATCAGCGAGCAGGAGGTGTGCGCGCGGGTCGTGGCGGCACATGGTCCGGCAGCGGCGGAAAAGTTCATCCAGGAACTGTGCTGGCGGACCTATTGGGTCGGCTGGCTGGAGCAGCGCGGGGCGATCTGGGGGCGTTGGCGGGATGATGTGGAGCGGTTGACGGGGGTGCTGGCGGATGATCCGCGGATGGCGCGGGGGTATGCGATGGCTGTCGCC
>JANPEP010000093.1:0-7990 GCA_031422995.1 Polymorphobacter sp.
ACCACCCCGGCGCAGCGCCGTGCCGCCATGCGCAATTTCATCAATGCGCGCCTCGCCGGCCCCGCCGCCATGCCGTCCTTGCTGTGTGAATTTGACCCGCAGGGGTCACTTCTCGGCGGCTCGCTCTGCCATGCCAATGCACGGGACTGGGCCAATTTCGGGCAGCTTTACCTGTCCGATGGGGTGGTGGCCGGGCGCCAGGTCGTCGCGCCATCATGGGTCAAATTCGTCCGCACCCCGGCCCTGACCAACCCCGGCTATGGCGGCCAATTCTGGCTCAACCGCCCCGAACCCGCTGGCGGTGAAACGGCCTTGTTCGCCGACCAGGGCCCGGCAGACGCCTATGCCGCCATCGGCCATCTTGGCCAATATGTCATCATCGTGCCGTCCAGGCACCTTGTCGTCGTCCGCCTCGGCAAGACCCAGGACGATGTGCTGCCGCCGGTGAAGGCCGCGCTGGGGCGTCTCGTCAACAGTTTTCCGGCCATTCCATGACGGCTGCGGACTATCGCATCATCGATATCAAGCTCGACGAACGCACCATCCTGTGGCGCAACGCCGATATCGAACAGGAACGCCGCGTCGCGATCTTCGATTTGCTGGAGGGCAATGTGTTCCAGCCGCTGGGCGCCGCGGATCATGGCTATCATGGCCCCTACAAGGTCATGCTGGGCGTGGAGGAAGGCCGGTTGACGGTCGCCATCAACGCTGCCGATGATCGCGCGCTGGAAAGCTTCATCCTGCCACTCGCACCATTCCGCCGGACGGTGCGCGATTATTTCGCCATCTGCGACAGCTATTACCAGGCGATCCGCCAGGCGACGCCGCAACAGATCGAAACCATCGACATGGCCCGCCGCGCCATCCACAACGACGCCGCCGAAGCACTGAAGGATCGGCTCGATTCGAAAGTCACAGTCGATTTCGATACCGCCCGCCGACTTTTCACGCTGATCTGCGTGCTCCATATCCGCGGCTGAGGCGAAGGCCGACCACAAAGGGTTTCGAATGTCCGTATTGTCCGACCGCTGGATCCGCGAACAAGCGCTCAGCAACGCCATGATCGAACCGTTTGTCGATCGCCAGACCCGCGAAGGCGTGATCTCCTATGGCCTGTCATCCTATGGCTATGATGCGCGGGTGTCGGACGAATTCAAGATCTTCACCAATGTCGATTCGGTGACCGTCGACCCCAAGGATTTCAACCCCAACAGCTTTGTCGACCGCAAGACCGATTGCTGCATCATCCCGCCGAACAGTTTTGCACTGGCCCGCACCGTCGAATATTTCCGCGTGCCAAAGGACGTGCTGGTCATCTGCCTCGGCAAATCGACCTATGCGCGCTGCGGCATCATCGTCAACGTCACCCCGCTCGAACCCGGCTGGGAAGGCCATGTGACCCTGGAATTCAGCAATACGACCCCCTTGCCGGCCAAGATTTATGCCAATGAAGGCGCCTGCCAGTTCCTGTTCCTGCAAGGCAATGAACCCTGCGAAGTCACCTATGCCGACCGGGCCGGGAAATATATGGGGCAACGCGGCGTCACATTGCCAAAGCTCTGAATGTCAAATCGCGGCCATATTCCGGCGCTGCAATCGCTGCGCGGCCTCGCCGCACTGGTCGTGCTGCTGCACCATGCCTCGTTCGTTTTTGCGACTTCGCCAGGGTTTCGCAGCGCGCTGGAAACCGCGTTGAATGCCCATGCTGCGGTGGTGATTTTCTTTGTTCTCAGCGGCTTCGTGCTCAGCAGGTCGCTGGGTGACGCCCCGCTCAATCGCCGCGGGGTCATGCGGTTCTGGCTGCGGCGCGGCTTTCGCATCTATCCCGCCGCATGGGCGGCCTGCGTGCTGGCGATAATCCTGATGACAGTGTTGGCCGATGTGCCGACGCGCAATGCCTCGGACTGGTTCGGCGCCATGCTGTCACTGGCGCGGCTGGACGCTTCGAACATCATCACCAATCTCATCGTGCTGAAAACCACATTGGTGCCGCCGCTCTGGTCGGTGCGGATGGAACTGGCGATGTCGTTGCTCATGCCGCTGATCTGGGGCCTGGTGCGCCGCGGCTTTGCGGTGCCGCTGCTCGTCGTCACCGGCGCGCTCTGCCTTGCCAGCGTCCATCCCTTGCTCGCCTATGTCTTTGCCTTTGCGCTCGGCAGCACGCTTGCCCGGCACGACAGCCTTTCGCCCACACCGCTTGCCGCCCTTGCGGCGGTGCTGGTGCTGCTGTTCTTCCGCCGCCTCAATCCGGCGTGGCACTTTGAAACCGATTACGAAGCAGCCATCCCGACCTTTGTCGAAAGCCTGGCGGGCGTCGTCGTCGTGGCCTTTGTGGCGCAGGATCGCGTGCCGCGCTGGCTGGTCGCGGCGCCGCTGGTGGCGCTGGGGGACATCTCCTACAGCCTTTATGCGCTGCATTTCCCGATTCTCGCCGCGCTTTCCAAGCTGCCTTTCCTCGGCAATCTGGCGCCAGACATCGCGGCACTGCTGCTGATGGCCCTGACGCTGGCCGTCACCTTGCCGGCCGCCGCGCTGGCGTATCGCTGGATCGAACGCCCCGGCATCGCGCTGGGCAAACGCCTGCTGGCGCGTTCACCACCTCCGATGCCTGCCTGATCCAGGCTGCAAACGGCAGGTGACGCTTCCTAAACTCCGGGGTCCCGGCTAACACAGCCCATATGGATCAGATCGTCATTCGCGGTGGCCGCCCGCTCAAAGGCCGCATTCCCATCTCCGGTGCCAAAAACGCCGCGCTCGCGCTGATGCCGTGTGCGTTGCTCACCGATGAACCGCTGACGCTGCGCAACCTGCCGCGCCTCGCCGATATCGACACCTTCGGGCATCTGCTCAACAATCACGGCGTCTCTACGACCATCGAGGGCACCCACCCCGACGAATTCGGCCGCGTCATGACCCTGCGCGCCAACCGCATCACCTCGACCGTCGCGCCTTACGACATCGTGCGCAAGATGCGCGCCTCCATCCTCGTCCTCGGGCCGCTGGTGGCCCGCGCCGGCGAAGCCACCGTCTCGCTGCCCGGCGGCTGCGCCATCGGCAACCGCCCGATCGATCTTCACCTCAAGGCCCTCGAACATCTCGGCGCCGAAATCGAGCTCGCCGCCGGCTATGTGAAGGCGTCGGCCAAGGGCGGGCTGCCCGGCGGCCGCTACACCTTCCCGCTGGTCTCCGTCGGCGCCACTGAAAATGCCGTCATGGCGGCGGTCCTCGCCCGCGGCGAATCGGTCCTCGACAATGTCGCCCGCGAACCGGAAATCGTCGATCTGTGCAATTGCCTCGTCGCCATGGGCGCCAAAATCCACGGCATCGGCACCGAAAAACTCACCATCCAGGGCGTGCGTGACCTCCACGGCGCGACTTATGCCGTGATGCCCGATCGTATCGAGGCCGGCTCCTATGCCTGCGCCGCCGCCATCACCGGCGGCGATGTCGAACTCGTCGGCGCCACCGAAGCCGATCTCGGCTCGACGCTCGAATCGCTGCGCGATGCCGGCGTCGATATCACCCCGACCCGTGATGGCCTGTCGGTCAAACGTCTCAATGGCCTGCACGGCATCGATATCTCCACCGCCCCCTATCCGGGCTTTGCCACCGATATGCAGGCGCAGTTCATGGCGATGCTGGCGGTTGCCGATGGCGCCTCCATGCTGACCGAAACCATCTTTGAAAACCGCTTCATGCACGTGCCCGAACTGGCGCGCATGGGTGCGGACATCACCGTCCGCGGCCGTTCCGCCGTGGTGCGCGGCGTCAGCGGGCTGCATGGCGCGCAAGTCATGGCGACCGATCTTCGCGCCTCGATGAGCCTCGTGCTCGCCGGCCTCGCTGCCACCGGCGAAACCACCGTCAGCCGCGTGTATCATCTTGATCGCGGCTATGAACGGCTGGAGGAAAAGCTCTCGGCCGTTGGTGCGGACATCGAACGCATCTCCGACGGCTGATGCGCGATGAACGGCTAACCCTGCTCGGCCAGAGCGCGGACGACCTGCCCGCCATTTCGGCGCTGTTGCAGGACGCAACACTGCGGGCCGAGGATTTGGCGTTTGATCGCCGTGGCCGCCGCCTCGTCCTGCTCGTCAATCGCTATCGCTGGGAATCCAGCATCCCCAGCCGCGTCCGCGCTGCCTTGCGCCTTGAAACCGTCGGGGCGGTGCAGCGCCAGAATTGGCCAGCGACTCCCGAAACGGTCCTCAACCTGCTCAGCCTGTCGCAAGACGGGGACTGGCTTGTCCTCACCTTCGCCGCCGGCGCGTCGCTGCGCGCCCGCGCCGAAGTCGTCGAAGTTATCCTCGAAGACATGGCCCCACCATGGGAAACCGGCCGGGTGCCGCAGCACCCGGCCTGAAGCCTACAGCTTCACCAGCATCTTGCCGGTGTTGCCACCCGAAAACAGCCCGATGAACGCATCCGGCGCCTTGTCGACGCCATGCATCGCCGTCTGTTCCCAGGCCAGTCTGCCCTCGGCAATCCAGCCGGTCATGTCCTTCAAAAACTGCGGCTTCAGCGCCGCAAATTCGTTGACGATAAAGCCGCGAATGCGCAGCGACTTGCCGACGATCTGGATCATGTTGCGCGGACCCGGCGATGCGGCCGTGTCATTATATTCCGAAATCATCCCGCATTCGGCAAAGCGCGCTCCGGGCCGGGCCATTTCGATGGCGACTTCCAGATGTTCGCCGCCGACATTGTCGAAATACACGTCGATGCCCTTCGGAACCGCCGCGCGCACCGCCTCCAGCAGATTGCCGCAGGTCTTGTAATTGATGGCATGGTCGACGCCGCGGGCGCGCAGCCAGTCGCACTTGGCATCGCTGCCCGCCGTCGCAACAACAGTGCAGCCCTTGATCTTGGCAATTTGCGCCACCACTGAGCCAACCGCCCCGGCGCCGCCCGAAACGAACACAGTCTCGCCTTCCTTGGGCTGACCGATTTCGAGCAAGCCGGCATAACCCGTCAGACCCGGCATCCCCAGCACGCCCAGAAAGGCCTCATCCGGCACATTGGCGACGCGGGGCAGTTTCTCGAGTACAGCGGCGGGCGCCACGAACGCCTCGCGCCAGCCGAAAAACGACGACACCAGATCGCCCTTGGCAAAACCTTCGGCGTGCGATTCAACCACTTCACCCAACGCGCCGCCCTGCAACACTTCGCCGATCTGGAATGGCGGCACATAGCTGGCACGGTCATACATCCGGCCGCGCATATAGGGATCGACCGACATCCAGGTGTTGCGGACCAGCACCTGCCCGGCACCCGGCGCGCCCACATCGACACTGGCGATCTCGAAATGCGCCGCCGTCGGCGTGCCGACCGGGCGGGATTTCAGGCGGATTTCACGGGACTGGGTCATGTCGGTCTCCTTGGCGCCAACGCGGCAACCCGGCCTCTTTAGGCTCCGCTCAAGCTGCCGTCACGCATCCTCGAACGGAATTTCGCCCAGCGCGCCGGGATCGAAGGTCAACGCGCCGCGGATCAACTGTTCGGACCCTGTCATCACATCGTCGCTGCACAATTGCAGGTCGAGCCGCTCGCCGTCGCGGCGTCGGAATTCGGCTTCAATGGCGTCGATGATCGTCTGTGGCGTGCCCAGCGCCTGCAACGCCTCGCGCCCCATCCGCACACCGCTGTCAAAGGTTTCGCGCACCACGGTCTCCACCCCGACGCGGCGCAGCGCCAGCAGGTGGACCCGGTCATAGGCGCGCGCCAGGATCGGCAACTGGGGCCATTCGGTGCGGATCGGCGCCAATGTTGCCACCGGGTCCCAGGCACCATCGATGGCATAGATCAACAGCCCGGCATGATCGACGCCGGCGGCGCGCAAGATGTCCATGCGCTTGCCGTCGCCGAAATAGACCTTGATGCCCAATCGCTTCGACACATCGATGATTTCGGCATCCAGGTCGATCGACGTCACCTGCACCCCGCGCGCCGCCAGCATCTGCGACACCACCTGCCCGAACCGGCCGCCCCCGACGACAATCGCCCGCCCCTTGTCGCCATCATCATGTGTCCCGGTTTCCGGCCCGTCACGCGCGGTATCCGCCGGCTTTGGCGGCGTGATGCGCGATGCCAGCAGGAACACCAGCGGCGTCAACGCCATGGAAACCGTCACCACCGCTCCGAACAATTGCGCCGCCTCTGCGGTGATCAACTGCCCCCGCGCCGCCTCGGCAAACAACACGAACCCGAACTCACCCCCCTGGCTCAGCAGCAATCCCATCTGGAAGGCCCGTGTCGCACCCGTGCCGAACCCCCGCGCCAGGGCAAAAATCACTCCGGTCTTGACCGTCATCACCCCGACCACCAGCGCGATGACCAACAGCCACTGGTCGCGCACAACCGTCAGGTCGAGCGTCATCCCGATGGCAACAAAGAACAATCCCAGCAACAGCCCGCGAAACGGCTCGATATCGGCCTCCAGCGCATGCCGATACGGCGATTCCGCCAGCATCACCCCGGCGACAAAGGCGCCCAGTGCCATCGACAGCCCCAGCGACGCCATCAACAACGCACTGCCGAGTACCGAAAGCAGCGCCGCCGCCACAAACGCTTCCCGCGCGCCCAGCGTGCCGATGATGCGGAACACCCACGGCAGGACATAACGCCCGACGAGCACCAGGAACACCAGCGCCGCCACCGTCATCGCCGCCATCTGCCAGCCCGGCAGGGCATCGGGATCAGGCACGCGGGACAGCGCGGCAACAATGGTCAGCAACGGCACGATCGCCAGATCCTGGAACAACAGCATCGAAAAACTGCGCTCGCCGAACGCCGTACCAGCGATGTTGCGCTCGTTGAGCAACTGCATCACCAGCGCCGTCGACGACAGGCCGAGCGGCAGCCCGACGACCAGCGCCGCCTGCCAGGACAGGCTGGTCAACGCCATCACCAGCCCGGTCAGCGCCAGCCCGCACAGGATGACTTGCGCCGCGCCCAGCCCGAAGATGTCACGCCGCAGCGCCCATAATCGCGACGGCTGCAATTCCAGCCCGATGACGAACAACAGCATGACGATGCCGAATTCGGCAAATCGCAGCACCCGCTCGGGCTCGCTGACCAACCCCAGCAGCGACGGCCCGATGATGATGCCGGCGGCCAGATAACCCAGCACGGCGCCCAGCTTGAAGCGGATGAACAACGGTACAAGGACGACGCTGGCGCCCAGATAAACGACCGCCTCCGCCAGGAAATTGGGGGTGCCGGTCCCGGCCAAGTTCAGGCCGCGCGCGCCATTGCCGCGACTCGCGCCGCCTCGATGGCGGCATCGAAGGCCAGCAGGATCGACGGATGCCGCGCCCGGTGCTGCCTTGCCGGGGCGAACACCTCCATGCCCGGCCATGTCGGCATCGCCTCGCTGCGCCCCGCCAGCCAGTCGGCGAGTTCTGCCCGCGCCGCAATCAAGGCCGCGCCATCCTTGCCGATGATGTCGGCGCCCACCAACGCCGCGGCCGCCTGGCCCAGGGCACAGGCGCGGACCTCCTGGCCATGGCGGGCGATGCCCCCGGCGTCATCCAGGTCGATATCCGCCGTCACCTTGCTGCCGCATACCGGCGACACCTTCACTGCCGAACCCTGTGGTTGCACCAGCCGTGCCGCGTCTGCCGTCGATGCGGCAAGCCGCAGGATTCGCGTGTTGTAAAGCGCTTCGGACATGCCACCGATATAGGCGAGCCGTCGCGCCGTGGCGAGGGTCCGCGTCGCTATCTCAGCGCGCGTCGCCGAACAGGTCTTCGCGATACACTGGTTTTACCAGTGATTTCACCCCCTCGGGCCATGCCACGGTGATCAGATATGACCCTTCCGCATAGGACCCCGCCACATAAGGCCCCACCAAGACGCGATATTGCGATGCCCGCGTCGCCAGCCCGCCCCAGGGCACCATCGGCTGCTCCGACAATTTGGGGCAGGCGTTCAAATCGCTGGTCGGTGCCTTGCCCAGCCGGCGGGTCTGCTCCTCGGCCAGCGCCCGACA
>JANPEP010000094.1:0-4500 GCA_031422995.1 Polymorphobacter sp.
GCCCAAATGGCACAATTTTCAACGGTGAACGGCATCGCCGCAACCAACAACAGCCTTACCGCAATCGCCGCAAAACTCGATCAACTCATTGCAATCACGAAGGAATAGATCATGGCCTTCTACACCTCCGTCACTGGCCTCCAGGGCGCCCAGACCGAACTCGCCGCCATCGCCAACAATGTCGCCAATGTCGGCACCAACGGCTTCAAACGCTCCCGCGTCACCTTCGGCGACATCATCTCCAATTCCCCCCTGCAAAACCCCGCCCGCACCATCGGCTCGGGCACCAGCGTCCGCTCGGTTGCTCAACAGTTTCAACAGGGTGCAATCGAAACTTCAGACAGCGCGCTCGATCTGGCGATTTCGGGCCAAGGCTTTTTCGCCGTCAAAAGCGGCGGCGGCGACGGCGAAGTCAGCTTCAGCCGCAACGGCAGCTTCGCCGTCACCGCCGATCGCTACATTGTCAACGGCGCCGGCAAACGCCTGCAACTCTTCCCCACCACCACCGATGGCAATCTCACCACCAGCAATCTCGGCGCAACAATCTCGGCGCGCCTCCCGCTCACCTCCGGCGTCCCCCAGGCCACCAGCGCCATCAAGCTCGCCGTCAACCTGCCCTCCGACGCAGCGATCATCCCCGACAAACCGATCTACACCGCCCTCAACCCCTATGCCTTCGACGCCAACGACCCAACAACCTTCAACAATTCCACTTCAGTCACTGTCTATGATTCCCTCGGCAACCCATTGTCGGCAAATATCTATTACACAAAACTTTCCTCCCCCACTGTCCCCGATCCCTTCCACCGCTGGACCGCCCATGTCATCGTCGGCGGCACCGAGCTTCAGGTCGGCGGCGTCTCCGGCATCCCGATGCAGTTCGATACCGCCGGCGTCCTCACCGCCCCCACCACCCCTTTCGCCTTCGATCCCTTCACCCCCGCCAGCGGCGGCCAACCCATGGCGCTCGCCGTCGATCACGGCATCGCCACCACCCAACAATCCGGCGGCTTCAGCCGCGCCAGCATCGAACAGGACGGCTTTCCCACCGGCCAGCTCGAAAGCGTCGCCGTCGATAGTGCCGGCACCCTGCGCGCCAGCTTCACCAACGGCGAAATCCAGACCCTCGGCAAGGTCGCCGTCGCCATCTTCTCCAACCCGCAAGGCCTCAAGCAAATCGGTGACGCCGGCTATGTCGTCACCCCCGCCTCAGGCGAAGCCATCACCGGAGAGGCCGGCCGCAACGGCATCGGCAGCATCCTTTCGGGCAGCATCGAACGCTCCAACGTCGATCTCACGGTCGAACTCGTCGGCCTCATCGCCGCCCAGCGCAACTTCCAGGCCAATGCCAAGGCCATGGAAACCGACACGACTTTGCTTCAAACAATCATCAACTTGCGTCAGTAATCTCATGGATCGTCTCATCTACACAGCGCTCACCGGCCTCGCCGGGCGCAGCCGCTCCCAGGCGGTCACGGCGAACAATCTCGCCAACGCCGGCACCACCGGTTTCCGCCGCGAAATCATCGCCGCCGAAAGCCGCTACCTCACCGCAGACAACCAACGCTCACGCGTGGAATCAGTTGGCGCACGCTCACGCGTGGAATCAGTTGGGGCACGCTCACGCGTGCAGGCTGGCGCCCCCAGCGTCGCCACCCCCCACGACCCCGGCAAGGCAGACCCCACCGGCCGCCCGCTCGATATCGCCCTCGCCGGTGACGCCTGGCTCGCCGTGCAAGGCCCCATCCTCCAGGGCCAACCCACCGAAGCCTATACCCGCCGCGGTGACCTCTCCATCACCCTCACCGGCATCCTGCAAAACGGCGACGGCCGCGCCGTGCTCAGCGTCAGCGGCACCCCCATCACCATCCCCCCCGGCGCCAGCCTCGACATCGCGCCAGACGGCAGCCTCACCACCCGCGCCGGCGACACCGTCACACCTCTAGGCCAACTCAAGCTCGTCAACGGCGCCGGCCTCACCGATCTCGCCAAGGGCGCCGACGGCCAATTCACCAGCAAGACCCCCCTCCCCGCCGATCCCCTCGCCCGCCTCACCACCGGCAGCCTCGAAACGTCGAATGTCCAAACCGCCGGCGCCCTCGCCGAACTCGTCGAACAATCCCGCGGTTTCGAAGTCAACGCGCGGCTCCTGGGGATCGCCAAGGACATCGACGAACGCACCGCCCGCCTCATGGCCCTCGACAGCCAATAAGGAGCCCCAGCAATGACCACGGCCCTGCAAATCGCCCGATCCGGCCTCGATGCCCTTGATCAACGCATGCGAACGATCTCCAACAACCTCGCAAACGTCAACACCACCGGCTTCAAGCGCGATCGCGCCGCCTTCGTCACCCTGATGTACCAGGATCCGCGCCAGGCCGGCACGCCCTCGGGCGGCGACAGCCAATATGCCACCGGTCTCGGCACCGGCACCGGCGTCCGCGTCAACGGCACCGAACGCATCCACACCCAGGGTTCGCTCACCCAAACTGACAACGCCCTCGATTTGGCCATTGAAGGCGAAGGCTTTTTCGCCGTGCTCATGCCAGACGGCCGCCAAGCCTATACCCGCGATGGCTCCTTCAAACTGTCGGCCACCGGCGAAATGGTCACCTCGGCAGGCCTGCGCCTCGCGCAAGGCATCACCATCCCCGATGGCGCCCAATCGGTCACCATCGCGCCAGATGGCACCGTCTCCGCCACGCTTCAGGGCGAGGCAGCCCCCGTCGAAGCCGGCCAGATCCAGATCACCCGCTTTCTCAACCCCGCCGGCCTCGAGCCCAAGGGCGACAACCTCTACGCCGAAACCGCCGCCAGCGGCACGGCGCAGTCGGGCACTGCCGGCCTCGATGGCGCAGGCAGCCTGCGCCAGGGCGCGCTCGAAGGCTCCAACGTCTCGACGGTGCAGGAACTCGTCGACATGATCGAGACCCAGCGCGCCTATGAAGTCAACGCCAAGGTCATCAAGGCCGCCGACGAAATGTCGCAATATGTGACCCAAAATGTCTGATCTCGCCCGCCTCGCCCCTCTGCTGCTGGTCGCCGCCTGCGCCGACGAAGGCTTCGGCCGCGTCCCAACAGTCGCCGCCACCCTGCCCCCCGCCCCGATCGCCAGCGTCGCACCGCCCACTGGCAGCCTCTATAACCCCGCCACCTTCACCGGCCTCGCCTCCGATCGACGCGCGCGCCGCGTCGGTGATCTCCTCACCATCCGCCTCGTCGAGCGCACCCAGGCCCGAAAATCCGCCACTGCCGACAGCAGCCGGGATGGCAACACCAAAATCACCCTCCCCACCGCACCACCCTTTTCCTATATTCCCGAGGGGCTTACCTCCGGCGGCTCAACCCAGACCTTCAAAGGCAGCGGCACTGCGGCGCAAGACAATCAACTCTCCGGCGATATCACCGTCACCGTCGCCCGCGTCCTCCCCGGCGGCATCCTCGCCATCGCCGGCGAAAAACGCCTCACCCTCAATCGCGGCGAGGAACAGGTCCAACTCACCGGCCTCGTCCGCATCGATGATCTTGGCCCCGACAACAGCATCCCCAGCACCCGCGTCGCCGACGCCCGCATCCGCTATTCCGGCTCCGGCCAAATCGCCGACCAAAGCCGCCAGGGCTGGCTCGCGCGCTTCTTCGCAAAGGTCACCCCCCTATGACCATCTTCTCCCGCCTCCCCGGTGAGCGAAGCGAACCGAGAGTGGGGAGGGCGACTCGCGCAGCGAGCGGGGTGGGGGCTCCAACCGGACGCACCCACCTCCTCCATCGCCCTTCCTTCCCCCTCCCCCCCCGCGAAGCGGAGAGTGGGGAGGGTCGGGGTGGGGGTCGCGCGGCACACCCGATCTCCGCCACCCACCTCGCGGTCCTCGCCGCCAGCCTCCTCGCCGCCGGCCTCCTCGCCCTCCTCCTCGCAACCCCCGCCCATGCCGAACGCATCAAGGACATCGCCCGCTTTTCCGGCGTCCGCGCCAACGCCCTCACCGGCTATGGCATCGTCGTCGGCCTGTCGGGCACCGGCGACGACAACCTCGAATATACCGTCCAATCCTTGAAATCCGCCGCCGCACGGTTGGGCGTCGTCCTGCCCCCCGGCGTCAACCCCGGCCTCAAGAACGCCGCCGCCGTCATGCTCACCGCCGAACTGCCGCCCTTCGCCAAGCCCGGCCAACGCCTCGATGTCACCGTCTCGGCGCTCGGCAAGGCCAAGTCCTTGCGCGGCGGCACCCTCCTGCTCGCGCCCCTGCAGGGCGCCGATGGCGAACTCTATGCCCTCGCCCAGGGCAATCTCGCCGTCGGTGGCTTCGGCGCCGAAGGCAAGGACGGCTCGAAAATCGTCGTCGGCACCCCCTCCTCCGGCCGCATCCCCGGCGGCGCCAGCGTCGAACGCGCCGTCCCCTCGCCCTTCGCCGGCAACGCAGATCTCACCCTCGATCTCATCGAACAGGATTTCAGCGCCGCCCGCAGCGTCGCGGACGCCATAAACGCCACCTTCGGCCCCAC
>JANPEP010000095.1:0-5426 GCA_031422995.1 Polymorphobacter sp.
TGGACGGTGTTGCGCGGGGATCGGCGGGGGAGCGCGATAGACAAGGGTGTGATGCCGGCGGGGATGGCGATGGTACGCATGGGAACGACCGCCGATTGGGCGGCCCTGAAACCCGATGAGCGCGCGCAACGGGCGCGGGCGATGGAAGCCTATGCCGGGATGGCGACGGCGATGGACCGCGAAGTCGGGCGATTGGTGGCGCATCTGAAATCCACCGGCGCCTATGACAATACGGTGTTCGTGTTCCTGTCTGACAATGGCGCCGAGGCGACCGACCCGATGGCGTCGACGATCGCCGGCCTCAACGCGCGATACCATTATGACATGCGGCCGCAGGAGCAGGGGCGACCGGGATCGCTGACCGCCATCGGTGCAGGGTTCGCCAGCGCGGCTGCGGCGCCGTTGCGGGGGTACAAGTTCACCGCCAGCGAAGGCGGGGTGCGAGTGCCGATGATCATCGCCTGGCCGGGCAATCCGGCAGTGCGGCGCGGGGTGGTGGCGGGGGGCTTTGCGCATGTGACCGATGTGGCGCCGACCCTGTTGGCAGCGGCGGGGGTGGCGGCGGTGGCGGTGCCGGGCAAGGCGGTGATGACCGGGCATAGCCTGGTGCCGATGTTGACTGGGGCGAGCACGGCGGTGCGGGCCGCCGATGCGCCGCTGGGGTATGAATTGTCGGGCAATGCGGTGGTTTGGAAGGGCGATTTGAAGCTGGTGAAGAACCTACGGCCCTATGGCGACGGGGCCTGGCACTTGTACGATATCGTTCGTGATCCGGGGGAGGTGCGCGATCTGGCGGGCGCCATGCCCGGAGCGTTTGCCGCGATGCAGGCGGATTATGCCGAATGGGCGAAGCGCGAAGGCGTGCTGGCGATGCCGCCGGGATATTCGGCGCCGCAGCAGATCCTCGACAATGCCATCGACGATCTGTTGTGGCCGCGGTTGCGACCGCTGTTGATGTGGCTGGCGGGCGGGCTGGGGTTGGTGGTCGGCGGGGTGGTGGCGTGGCGGCGGCGACGCAATGCGGAGCTTTGATCGCGGCAACCAGGCGCTGGCGGTGGGGCTGGCCATGCTGGCGGGGTTTGTCGATGCGACAGGGTTCATCGCGACCGGTGGGTTTTTCCTGTCGTTCATGAGCGGGAATTCGACGCGGCTGGGCATCGGCATCATCGGCAGCGCCGCGCATTGGATGGTGGCGGCGAGCCTGATCGGGGCGTTCGTTTGTGGCGTGATGGCGGGCACGCTGCTGGGCCGCGCGGCGGGCGTATGGCATCGGCCGACGGTACTGCTGGGTCTGGGGTTGCTGTTGGTGGTGGCCGCCACGCTGGCAAGCGTTGGTATGACATGGCCGGCGCTGTTGCTGACGGCGGCGGCGATGGGGGCCGAAAATACAGTGTTCGAGGCCGATGGCGAGGTTCGGATCGGTTTGACCTACATGACCGGCAACCTGGTGAAGTTCGGGCAACGGCTGGCGGGCGTGTTGATCGGGCGCGGGCGGTGGGAATGGGTGCCGTTTCTGGCGTTGTGGAGTGCGATGGTGGCGGGTGCAGTACTGGGGGCGGCGGTGTGGCCAGTGCTGGGACTGGGGGGATTGTGGGTGGCGGCGACGGTGGCGATGGGGTTGGCAGGGGTTAGTTGGAGGCTTGAGCGAGGGTCGTGAGTTCCCCCCCCTCACCCGCGCGCGCAAGGAGAGAGGTGTTAAAGGGCGAGCCGCCATTTCAACTGGTCGAACCGGTCCTGGCCGAAAAAAGGTTCGCCATCGAGGACCATGAGCGGGACGCCATAGTGGCCGCCCTTGCGCTGGTCGATCTGGTTGGTTTCGACTTGCCCGATATAGTGTGCAGGGTTGGCGGCGATCTTGGTATCGAGTTCGGCGAGGTCGAGGCCGGCACGGGTGGCCGCGTCGGCGAGATGATCACCCAAATGCCAATCATCGGTCGCGCCGTTCCAGATGAGGGCGCTGACTTCGGCGATGAATTCAAGGCCCCTGCCCGCCTCCGCCGCGGCGATGCCGAGGTGGCTGAGGCGGTGGATGTGCGGTTGCTCCGCCGGATAGCGGCGCGTGGCCGGGTCCATGTACACGGGGTCGGGCCTGGGCCAGCGGTAGGGCATCCCGAGATATTCGGCGGTCCGATAGGTGTCCTTCATCAGGTAGAACACCCAGAGCGGATCAACATTGGCGAAGAAGTCCGCTTGCCGCACGGCAATCGGATAGACGATGCGGACGTTGCAGGTAACGTCCTCGCTCCGCACCAGATCGACGAGGCGCGGGGTGAGGAGATAGGAATAAGGCGAGCGGAACGACCAGAACAGGTCGAAGGATTTGGTCATGGGTTGGCCGCTATGAAGGTCTTGATCAGCGCAACCAATTCTTCGGGCGCGTCCTCCTGCAAGAAGTGCCCGCCGTCCTTGATGATGGTGTGGGGCTGGTTTTTGGCGCCGGGAATGCGGTCGATGATGACCTTCTCGCCGCCATGGGTGACGGCATCCTTGTCGGAAAAGCAGGTGAGAACGGGCTTTTCGAAGCGCGACAGGATTTCCCAGGCCGCCTTGTTTTCAGCGACGGAGGCGTGTTCGGGCGTGACCGGGACGAGCGTTGGAAATTGCCGGGCGCCTTCCTTGAAGCTTTCGTCCGGAAACGGCGCATCATAGGCATGGATTTCACCCGGCGTCAGATCGCGGTGGGTGCCGCCATTCAGGATGAAGCCGGTGGGGAATTCGGGGACCGACTGGCTGAATTTGAGCCAGGCGTCGAAGCCTTCGGACCAGCCGGTGCCGATGGGCAGCCCGGTGTTGGCGATGACGAGGCGAGCGAAGCGATCAGGGAAGGCGGCAACGAGGCGCAGCCCGATGAGGCCACCCCAATCCTGGCAGAACAAGGTGATGTTGCGGAGATCGAGGGCGAGCAGCCAGTCGCTCATCCACTGGACATGGCGTTCATAGGTGTAATCACTGCGCGCGGCGAGTTTGTCGGACTTGCCAAAGCCGATGAGATCGGGGGCCAGAACCCGGTGCCCGGCGGCGGCTAGCGGCGGCACGAATTTGCGGTAGAGATAGGACCAGCTCGGTTCGCCGTGCATCAGCAGGATGGGCGCGGCGCCGGCGGGACCTTCGTCGACATAATGGAGGCGCAGCGGCGTGCCGGTTGTGGCGTCCTTCACCTCGGCATGATGAGGGCAGAAATCATAGCCTTCGAGGTTGGCGAAACGCTCGTCGGGGGTACGCAGCACATGCATCGATAAGCTCCACGGGTTTGTGGCATTGAGCGTGTCGTTTTATGGGCGGGTGGTCAATCCGGACTTTGCCGCAAGCTCGGCATCAAGGCGCAACGAGGCGCGCCAGAAGAAGAACGCCGGGACAAGCCCCAGCCAGGCGGCGCCGAACAGCACCCAGCGCACGCTTTCGGCGCCGGCCACGGGCTTGAAGAAATCCGACATCATGCCGAAGAACAACGGCCCCAAACCAAGCCCGATGAGGTTTTGCGCGAACACCATGATTGCCGTTGCCATGGCGCGGGCCTGGGGGCGGACAAGTTGTTGGGCGAGCGCATAGGTCGGGCCGTAATAGAGCGCGTTGAGCGCGGTGGTGATGACCATCAGCGCCAGCGCCACGCGCCAATTGACGGCGTTATAGGCAAAGAACAGAATCGGCGCCGCCACCGCCATGGCAATCGCCGGCGCGGTAAGCATGTGGCGGCGGTTTGCGTGGCCAAAGCGATCCGCCAGCCAGCCGCCAGCCCAGGTGCCGAACACCCCCGACAGGCCGAGAAAAACGCCAAGCGCAAGGCCGGTCTGCCCCGCCGAAAGCCCATAGGTGCGTTGAAACAAGATGGCGACCCAGACGCCCTTGCCATAGCTGAGGAACGCCGTGAGGCCGGCGGCGATGGAAAGCAGGAGAAAGGCGCGGCTGCCAAAGACTTCGGCGAGGGCGGCGCGGGTGGTGAGGCGCGAGGGCGCGGGCGTTCCGGCACGCAAAGCAATGGCGATGCTGCCGTGGCGAGGCTCCCTGAGCACGAACCAGACAAAGGCGGCGAGCAGCAGCCCCGGCAGGCCAACGACGAGAAACGCCATGCGCCAGCCGATGGTATCCGCAAGGAAGCCACCGAGCACCATGCCGATGAGGCCACCAATGGGGATGCCGAGGCCATAAAAGGCGATGGCGGAGGCACGGCGATGGACGGGCACCATGTCGGAGATGAGGCTGTGCGCCGCCGGCGTGCAACCCGCCTCCCCCACGCCGACCCCGACGCGGGCGAGCAGCAATTGCGTGAAGTTCTGCGCCACGCCGCACAGTGCCGTCATGCCCGACCACAGGATGAGCGAGACCGAGATGAGGCCCACACGGTTGGAATTGGGCCGATCGGCATAGCGGGCGATGGGGATGCCGAGCAGGGCGTAGAACAGCGCAAAGGCCAGCCCGGTCATCAGGCCGAGCTGCGTATCCGAAAGCCCGAGGTCACGCTTGATCGGTTCGGCGAGGATGGTGACAATCTGCCTGTCGAGAAAGTTGAAGATATAGACGGTGAGCAGGGTCCACAGCAGCAGGCGTTCGGAGGTGACGCGCTCGGCGGGCACAGCAGTGGCAGCAGTTGCCATGATCGTCTCCCCAGCCGGCGTTGCGGCGCGATTGTTGCGCCGAAAGTGCCGGGATGCCGGGGCGATGGCAAGGGGGGCAATCGGCCCTGCGGCGCGTTCCGATGTTCATGGGCCTCCGGCGGCTGGGGCCGCGGGCCCCGAAGGCTCTGTTACCAAGCCGACTCTTCGCGCCCTATTGGTCGCGCCCGTAGACATCGTCCCGGAACGCCACGCCATCGGGGCTTTCGATCGCGGTCAGATAGGTGAGATAGACCGGCACCGGCACCGCGAGCGCCACCGGCTGTTCGGGAGCTTTGGTGCCAGCGCGGATCGAGCGGCCGAGCAGCCATTTGCCCAAGGCGGCGGCATCCTCCAGCCGGATGCAGCCGTTGCTGAAATGGCGGTCGTCCCTGACGAAAAGCTGGCGATCGGGGGTGTCGTGGAGGTAGATGCCATCGTCATTGGGGAACATGAATTTCACCCGGCCCATCGCATTGGCGGCGCCCGGCAGTTGCCGGATGCGGATTTCCTGGGCGCCCGATGCCACCGCCGGCCAATCGATGGCCGCGGGATCGAGGCGTTGCGGCGTGGCGCTCCAGTCCGACAAGGCTTCATAGCCCATGGATTTCAGCGATCGGCCGGCAAGCACGCGCGGCGCGACAAGGCTTTGCGCCAGATCGGTGGGGATGTTCCAATAGGGGTTGAGGATGGCATATTGCAGCATGCCGGCCAGCATCGGGGTTGGCGCCTCAGGCTTGCCGACGACGACGCGCATCGTGCCCAGCTGCTTGCCGGCCTGATAATACCAGAGCCGGCCGGATGCGGCGTCGACGACGATATGGTGGGTCCAGGGCC
>JANPEP010000096.1:0-8217 GCA_031422995.1 Polymorphobacter sp.
CCCCTGGCACGGCTACCGCTTCAACGCCCTGACCGGCTACAGCGCCGACGGCCGCACCCTCCGCCTTGCGCCCGCACCGCGCATCACCATCGAACACGGCCGCATCGTCGCGTGCGAGTAGCGCTCTTCACCCGCTGGCCCGAACCCGGCCAGGCCAAAACCCGCCTCATCCCCGCCATCGGCGGCGAGGCCGCCGCCGCTCTCCACAAACGCCTCACCGAACGCACCATCGCCGTCGTCCACGCCGCCGGCCTCGCCCTCGAAATTCGCAGCACCGGCGCCCCAATCGCCAGCTTCCAAGAATGGCTAGGGCAGGGGACCCGCATCATCGACCAAGGGACAGGCGACCTCGGCCAACGCCTCGCCCGCGCCGCGCAAAGCCTCCCCGTCCTCCTTCTCGGCGCCGACATCCCCGATCTCGCACCCCATCACCTCACCGCCGCCGCCGAAGCCCTTGCCACCAACCCCGCCGTCATCGGCCCCGCGGAGGACGGCGGTTATTGGCTCCTCGGCCTCGCCACACCAGCGCCGCAGCTGTTCGAAAACATGCCCTGGGGCACCGAAACCGTCTTCGAAACCACCTCTTCGCGCCTCACCAACCCCGTCCTGCTCCCCGTCCTCGCCGACCTCGATCGCCCCGAAGACCTGCCGCGCTGGCCCAATTTGTGAGCAGCATCGCCATCATCATCCCTATGCTGAATGAGGCACCCCAACTCCCCCGCCTCGCCCGCTGCCTCGTCGCCATGGACCCGCAACCAACCGAAATCCTCCTCGTCGATGGCGGCAGCACCGACGACAGCATCGCCGTCGCCCAAACCCTCGGCTTCACCGTCATCACAACCGCCGCCGGCCGCGCCCGCCAATGCAACGCCGGCGTTGCCGCCACCAAATCCCCCATCGTCATGATCCTCCACGCCGATACCTGGGCTCCCGACGACGCCATGCGCGTCGTCACCACCACCCTCGCCGACCCCAGAATCAACCTCGCCGGCTTCACCGCCATTCTTGCCGGCCCCCAAAAAATCCGCTGGGCCACCAGCCTCCACAACTGGCTCAAAACCTACTACGCCCCCCTCATCTTCCGCCCCCACCTCTTCCTCCGCGGCGGCCGGCTCCTCTTCGGCGATCACGCCATGTTCTTCCGCCGCAGCGATTTCGAAAAAATCGGCGGCTTCGATGAATCGATGATGGTGATGGAAGAAGCCGACCTCTGCGTGCGCATGGCCCGCCACGGCCGCACCCGCCTCGTCAACCGCATCGTCATAACGTCAGATCGCCGCATCGAACGCTGGGGCGAATGGCGCGCCAACTGGATCTACCTGAAAGTCGGCATCCGCTGGGGCCTCGGCATCAAGCCGAAATCCTTGGGGACTCTCTATCCCGACGTGCGGTAACGAACCCCTCCGCCACACAAAACCCGATCAACCGATCCAGCCACGCCCTGTCCGTCGCCGGACACGCTGCCACCCGCCGCGCCGCATTCGCCACATCAAACACCGGCCCCCGCAACAGATAATTTACATACAGTGAAGCCGCCGCCGCATGATATCGCCGCTCCACCGGCGGCAGCCGCTCCGGCGCAAAATCCGCCGGATCGACAAACACCGGCGCTCCCAATCCCGGCACCGCCGCAATCGCCGCGCCAATCCGCGTCAGCGGCGTCGGCTCCCGCCCCACCAGATGCAACGTCAACCCTTCCACGGCGGCAAAATCCTCCACCATCGCCACGATTCCCCCACACACATGGTCGATCGGCACCAGGTCAAGGCTCGCCCCCGCCGCCCCCGGCAAGGTCCGCACCCGCCGCTCGGCAATCAACCGAAAGATCATATAGATATTGTCGAAACTCCGGATCGCCCCCGAACCCGAATCCCCCACCACCACCGAAGGCCGCGCAATCGCAAACCGCACGCCGGACTGCCGCACAATCGCCTCCGCCGCCGCCTTGCTCGCCTCATACCCATTGACGAAATCCGTCCCCGTCTCGTCCTCCCGCACCACCCCGTCGCGCGTCCCGCAAACATAGGCGGTCGAAACCTGGATCATCGGCAACCCCAGCCCCACGACATGCGCCGTCCCATCGACATTCACCGCGCGATACACCTCAGCCACCGCATCGAACGCCGTCACCGCCGCGCAATGCACCACCAGGTCGACATCCGGCACCTGTGCCAACCCCAGCCCCGGCCGCGTCACGTCCCCCGCCAACAGTGTCACCCCCGCCACCACCCGCCGGTCATTCCCCAGCACGCGCGTCTCGCGATGCACCAGCGCCGTCACCGCATGCCCCCGCGCCACCAACCGCGCGCAAAGCTCGCCGCCGATCAACCCGGCCGCCCCCGTCACCAGCACGCGCATCACCATTTCCCGCGCTGTTCCCGGCACCATCGTTGCAAGCCCCGCCCGTGTCCCTGTAATCCTATCACAATCACCCCCGAATCACCCCCCGAACACCCCGGGAGTCACCCCATCGCTACCGCCTCACCCTTCACCGTCCAAGCGCCACGCCTCGATCCCGCCAAGTTTCAGGACCCCCGCGTCACGGCCAAAGGCGAGCCCCGCGCCTCGGTCGCGCTCACCCGCCTCGAAACCCTGTGGTTCAACACCGGCACCCTGTGCAACCTCGCCTGCGCCACCTGCTACATCCACAGCTCGCCCACCAACGACGCCCTCGCCTATCTCACCCTCGCCGATGTCACCACCTATCTCGATGAAATCGCGAACCAAAACCTCCCGGTCCGCGAAATCGGCTTTACCGGCGGCGAACCCTTCATGAACCGCGACATGCCCGCCATGATCGCCCTCACCCAATCTCGCGGTTTCGAAACTCTCGTCCTCACGAACGCCATGCGCCCGCTGCGCCGCTTCGAATCGGCCCTCCTGCCGTTCCCTCGGACACATCTTACCTTCCGTGTCAGCCTCGATCACCACACCCCGGAAATCCACGAGGCCGAACGCGGCCCCGGCACCTTCGCCATCGCGCTCGATGGCATCCGCTGGCTCGCCACAAACGGCTTCACCATCGCCATCGCCGGCCGGCACCTCGCGGGTGAACCTGAAACCGACGCCCGCGCTGGCTATGCCAAACTGTTCAAAACCTTGGGTTTATCCACGCCACCGCTGATCCTCTTCCCGGAAATGGACGCTACCGCCGACGTTCCCGAAATCACCACCGCCTGCTGGGGCCTGCTCGATGTCGCCCCCGAAACCATGATGTGCGCCTCATCGCGCATGGTCGTGCGCCGCCGTGGTGCCGCTGCCCCGGCGGTCCTCGCCTGCACCCTCCTCACCGATGATCCGCAATTCGAACTCGGCGCCACCCTCGCCTCGGCCTCGCACCCGGTGATGCTCAATCATCCCCATTGCGCGCGCTTCTGCGTCCTCGGCGGCGCCAGCTGCTCGGGCTAGAGTCTCTTGCCGTCAAGCGGCGCTGGCCGCCCCGACCAACTGCAAGGCACTCTAACTCAGCACTTCTTGCTGTTCTTGCCCAACTGGTTGCCCACCACGGCACCGCCACCGGCAATCAGCGCGCTTTCACCCAGATTGCCGCCCAGCAACGCCGCGCCAATACCCGCTGTCGCTGCACCCACAACGGTGCCGCGCTTCTGCGCCCGGCGCTTCTCGTCCCGGCACTGCTGATAACTGTCATACTGGCGGCCATTATATTCATACCGCTGCTTGGACTTCGCAGCGGCGGGCAGCGCCGGAATCCCGGCAGCGATGGCGGCGATGATCGTCAAGTTGATGAAGCGCATTTTTTGAGTCCCTCGATTGCAGCGTACACCATCGCACGGCTCGCCTTAACCCATCCTAACAATCGAATTCAGAAAGGGTTCACGCGCCCGGCGCGAAACTATGGTCACAGGCGAATTGTCCTGGACTTTGCTGGTGCCGGCCTCGGGTCCGGGACATCTGGAGTTTGGCACATGAACACATATCTTCTCGCCTTCGGCCTCGCGGCCACGCTTGCCGCTCCGGCTCTCGCCGATGGTCGGGGCCATCACGGCGGTTACGGCGGCGGTCGTCCCGGCTATTCCAACAATGGCGGCAACGGCCAATACGGTGGCAATGGGGGCGGCTATCAACAGGGCCGTCACGGTGGAAATCATAACAGTGGCTACAATGGTGGCTACAACGGCGGCGGCTATAACGGCAATGCGGGCTACAGTCGGCCCGTGCAATACAACCAAGGCTATGGTCGCCCCGCCTATGGCTATGGCCGCCCCGGCAACGCCTATGGCCGTCCCGGCTACGGCTATGGCTATGGCTACGGCAATGGCGGTTATTACGCCCGCCCTGTCGTGCGTTACCGCCCGGTTTATTATGCCCGGCCCTATTACCCCCAGCCCTATTACGCCGGCCCGGCTTATTACGGCTCAGGCTATGATCAGGGCTATTATGCACCGCCCGTTGTCTACAGCCAGGTCGGCTACAGCAGCGGCTATTATAATGGTCAGAACTACGGCGGCGGCTATTACGACAATTGCCGCTCCTCGGGCACAGGCGCCGTCCTCGGTGCCATCGCTGGCGGTCTCATCGGCAATGGCGTCGCCGGCCGCTATGATCGCGGCCTCGGCACTGTCGTCGGTGCCGGCATCGGCGCCGTCGCCGGCAACGCCATCGAACGCGACCAGAACTGCGGCTATTGAACCTCCTGGCGGCGGTCAGCCCTTGCTGATCGCCGCCAGGAACGCCGCGCCATAGGCCTCCAGCTTGCGCGCCCCAACCCCCGGAATCCGCCCCATCTCCGCCATCGTCCGCGGCCGCGTCGCCGCCATCGCGCGCAACGTCGAGTCATGGAAGATCACATAGGGAGGCAGGCTCGCCGCCGCTGCCAATTCGCGCCGCACCGCCCGCAACGCCTCGAACAAAGGCACATCGCCCGCCTCCACCGCCGCTGTCGTCGCCGTGGTTCCGCGCCCGCGCTTCGGCCGCTCGGTCACCACTTTCAAACTCACCGGCACATCGCCCTTCAAAATCGCCCTCGCCGCCGGCCCCAGCACCAGGCCACCATACTCGCCCTCGCGCACCAACGCCTCGCTGGCCTCCAGCTGCCGCGCCAGGCTCTTCCAGCCCTCCCCCGACAATTCGGTGCCAATGCCAAACACCGTCAGCTTGTCATGCCCAAACTTGCTGATCTTTTCGCCGCCCTTGCCGGTCAACACATCGATCAAATGCCCCACGCCGAACCGCTGCCCGGTGCGATACGCCGCCGAAAGCAACTTGCGCGCCGCCTCGGTCACATCCTGCAACGCCGGCGGGCTGATGCAATTGTCGCAATTCCCGCACGGTGCCGGCCGCGGCTCGCCGAAATACTCCAGCAACGGCACCCGCCGGCACCCGCCGGTCTCCAGGAACGCGATCAACGCATTCAACCGCCGCGTCTCCTCGGCCTTGCGCATCTCGCCGGCGTCGCTCTGCGATATGAACCCGCGCGCCCGGGCAATATCCTCCGCTCCCCAGAACAGCTGCGCCACCGCCGGGTCGCCATCACGCCCGGCGCGCCCCGTCTCCTGGTAATAGGCCTCGATCGATTTCGGCAGGCCGATATGCGCCACAAACCGCACATCGGGCTTGTCGATCCCCATGCCGAACGCAATCGTCGCCACCATCACCATGTCTTCGCTCGAAACGAAATCGGCCTGGTTGCGCGCTCGCGTCGGCCCATCGAGCCCGGCGTGATAGGCCCGGGCATTCACCCCGTCCTTCATCAACCACCCCGCCACCTGGTCGGTAACCGCCCGCGTCGGCGCATAGACAATCCCCGGCCGCCCGGCTTGCGATGCGATAAAGCCACTCAACTGCCGGTGGCTGTCATGCTTGGGCGTCACATCATAACGGATGTTGGGCCGATCAAATCCCGCCACCACCATCCGGTCCGGCGCAATCCCCAGCTGCTGGAGAATATCGGCCCGCGTCGCCACATCCGCCGTCGCCGTCAACGCCACGCGCGGCGTGCCCGGCAACGCATCGCACAGCGATTTCAGCTGGCGATACTCGGGGCGGAAATCATGCCCCCATTGGCTAACGCAATGCGCCTCGTCGATGGCAATGAGCGCAATCTCGGCCCGCGCCACCAAGGCCCGAAATCCCTCCATCGCCGCTCGCTCCGGCGCCACATACAACAGGTCCAACTCGCCATCCCGCAAGGCCCGGATCGTCGCATCCGCATCGTCCGACTGGCTGTTCAACGCGCCCGCCCGCACGCCAAAGGCGCGCATCGCCCGGACCTGGTCCTGCATCAACGCAATCAACGGCGAAATGATCAGGCCACATCCCGGCCGCACCAGCGCCGGTATCTGGTAACACAGCGACTTGCCGGCCCCCGTCGGCATGATCGCCAGCACATCACGCCCCGCACACACGTCGGCAATGATCGCCTCCTGCTCCCCACGAAAGGCGGGAAAGCCGAAAACCGAACGCAGCACATCATGGGGATTGGTAGCGGCAAGCATGAGCCGGCAAGCGATAGCCGCTGTCGCTTCCCACTGCTATGGCAAGCAGATGCAAATCGACCGGATTTTCGCCACCATCACCCTTGCCGCCGCCATCGGTGTCGGCGTGTCGATGCTCCTCCCCGAAAATGCCCTCGCCGTCCCCGCTCCAACCCCGCTTGCCGTCTCGACCACACCCCTGCCACTCAACCGCGACGATCCGACGCAAACCAGCGTCGGCGACCTCATGTTCCGCGGCGCCGTCCAGGTCCGCTCGTCCGATCCCCTGTTCGGTGGCATCTCCGCCCTGCGCTCAGGCCCCGGAAATCAGATGCTCGCCGTCACCGATACCGGCAATTGGCTGGCCTTCGATACCGTCGAAACCGCTGGCCGCCTCACTGGCATCGCCAACGCCATCCTCACCCCCATCCTGCAACCCGATGGCAAGCCTGTCGCCGTAAAGGCCGATGGCGACGCCGAAGCGCTCGAATGGAACCCCGCCACCGGTGCCGCCACCATCGTCTATGAACAGGACCACCGCCTGGCGCATTTCACCGGTATCACCCCCCAAAACCTCGCAGTCATCCCCACCAGCACCGAACGCCTCACCCAGATGACCGGCTGGCCGCTCAACGGCGGCGGCGAAGCCATGGCCCAGCTTCCAGATGGCACCCGCCTCATCCTCGCCGAAACCACCCGCCGCTCCGATGGTGCCCGCACCGCACTGCTCACGCGCAACGGAAAAACCACCGAAATCGGCATCCAGGGCGTCCCCGATCACAGCCCCACCGATGCCGTGGCGCTCGATGCCACCCGCATCCTCATCCTCCACCGCCGCTTCGACCTGATGGGCGTCGGTGCCGCAATCTCGCTCGTCGATCTCGCCCCAGCGCTCGGCGCCAACGCAACAGCGCTCGGCGCCAACCCCTCGGCCACCCTTCCGGCACGCGTCATCGCCCGCTGGCAACCGCCGCAAACCCTCGACAATATGGAAGGCCTCGCCATCCGCCGCGATGGCGACCGCGTTTTCCTCTATGTCGTCAGCGACGACAATCTCAACAGCATCCAGCGCACCCTCTTGATGAAGTTCGAGCTCAGCCCTTCGGCTTTCGCGCCGTCACCTTGATCTCCGTCACCCCCGCCGGCTCGAACAGCTTGGTGATCCCGATCGCCGTCCACGCCGGAAACGGCGCCTTCACATAACGGTTCTTCACGCCGGCGATGGCCTCGGCCTGCGCCGCCAGGTCGGTGTGATAGGTCGTCATGTCGACAACATCGTCCCAGCTCACCCCGGCCCGCTTCAAGATGGCGTCGATCTGCGCAAACGCCCGCTCATACGCCGGCACCAGGTCCTTCTCCCCCGGCCGCGGCGCCGCAATCACCCCGGACAGATAGACCATGTCCCCCGCCGTCACTGCGTCGGCATAGCCATATTGCATCTGCTGCGCCAAGGCCGCCGCATCGGTCGGCATGATCACATCGGCCGCCGGCCGCGCCGAAACCGGTGCCGCCACCAAAGCCAGCGCCAGAACAAGCCGCTTTGTCATTTCACGCTCTCCCCAAACAACCAGTCATCCCAGCACAGGCTGGCATCCAGCCCCGCCGCGCGCAATACCCCGGAATTCAGATGCCTCCCGCGGTCCTCCGTGGCCTCCGGCGGCGTTCAGAGCCTCCGGCGGCTGGGGCCGCAGGCCCCAGACCCAATCATCGCATTGGCGCCATGCGCAACACGTGGCCACTGGTACGAAATCTTAAAAAATGGGGTCTGGGGCCTGCGGCCCCA
>JANPEP010000097.1:0-7747 GCA_031422995.1 Polymorphobacter sp.
GCAAAAAACGCAAAGGTCACAATCGTCTGCTTCGCCCGCGCCGCCGCCAGCGCCCCCGAAATCGCAAACACCGCCACCCCCGCCATGTCGAGCCAGGACAACAACGGCCGAATGGCCTCTATGGGCGCAGCGTCAATCACATGTGAATCGGCTTGCCCGTCACCGCCATCGCCGCTTCCTTCAACGCCTCGGGATGCGTCGGGTGAGCATGGCACGTCATCGCAATATCCTCGCTCGACGCCCCGAACTCCATGGCAATCGCTGCCTCGGCAATCATCGTGCCCGCCATCGAACCGATGATATGCACCCCCAGCACACGGTCGGTCGCCGCATCGGCCAGCACCTTCACAAAGCCTTCGGTATCGCGATTGGCCTTGGCGCGGCTGTTCGCCGCAAACGGGAACTTGCCGACCTTGTAGGCGACGCCTGCCGCCTTCAGTTCTTCCTCGGTCTTGCCCACCGTCGCCACTTCGGGCTGGGTATAGACCACCGCCGGAATGACCGCATGGTTCACATATCCCGTCAGCCCGGCGATATTGTCGGCACAGGCAATCCCCTCATCCTCGGCCTTGTGCGCCAGCATCGGCCCCGGCACCACATCACCGATCGCCCAGATGCCCGGCACCGCGCTCGAAAAATCATGCCCGACCATGATCCGGCCGCGATCGAGAACGATCCCCGTCGCCTCGATGTTCAACCCATCGGTATTCGGCCGCCGCCCGATCGACAGCAGCACGACATCGGCCGCAATCTCCTCGGCCGCTCCGCCCGCCGCCGGCTCCACCGTAACCACCGCGCCCGCACCCTTGCGCACCACACCTGTCACCTTGGTCGAAGTCCGGATGGCAAACCCTTGTTTGGTCAACACTTTCGCAAATGCGCCCGCAACTTCCACATCCATCGCCGGCACGATCCTCTCGGCATACTCGACAACCGTGACCTTTGCCCCCAGCCGCCGCCACACGGACCCCATCTCCAGCCCGATATACCCCCCACCGATGACCACCAGATGCCCCGGCACCTTGGCAAGCGAGAGCGCCTCGGTCGAAGTAACGATCACTTCGCCATCGGGCACCATCCCCGGCAACAACGCCACTTCGGACCCTGTCGCCACAATGAAGTTCTTCGCCGTCAACACCCGGTCATCGACTTTCAAGGTCTTCGCATCGACAAACGACGCGGCACCCTTCACCCATTCCACCTTGTTTTTCTTGAACAAAAACGCAACCCCGTCGGTCAGTTCCTTGACCGCCTTGTCCTTCTCCCCCAGCAACGCCGGCAGATCGAGCTCGACCTTGCCCAGCTTCACCCCGAACTTGGCCAGCGCCCCCGAATGCGCCTCCTCATAAAACTCACTGCCATGCAGCAACGCCTTGGACGGTATGCACCCGACATTCAGGCACGTCCCGCCCAAACGGTCGCGCTTCTCCACACACGCCACCTTAAGGCCATGCTGCGCCGCGCGAATGGCCGCAACATAGCCACCAGGTCCGGCGCCAATGACAACGACGTCGAATTCAGGAACAGCCATGGGGTAAGTCCTTACAAATCGATCAACAGTCGCGCCGGATCTTCAATGGCTTCCTTGACGCGCACCAAAAATGTCACCGCTTCTCGCCCATCAACAATCCGATGGTCATAGGACAGCGCCAGATACATCATCGGCCGGATCACGATCTGCCCGTCGCGTACCACCGGCCGGTCCTCGATCCGGTGCAGCCCCAGCACCCCCGATTGCGGCGTGTTCAAGATCGGCGTCGACATCAACGAGCCAAACACTCCGCCATTCGAAATGGTGAAATTGCCACCCTGCAATTCGTCGATAGTCAGTTTGCCAGCCTGCGCCCGCTTGCCAAAATCACCAATCGCCTTCTCGGTCTCGGCAAACGACAATTTGTCGGCGTTGCGCAACACCGGCACCACCAACCCGCCAGGCGACGACACCGCAATCCCCAGATCGGCATAGTTGCGATAAACAATCTCCTCGCCTTCAACCGACGCGCCCACCGCCGGCACATCTCGCAGCGCCATCACCACGGCCTGCGAGAAAAACGACATGAAACCAAGGCGTACGCCGTGTTTCTTCTCAAACAAATCCTTGTATTTCGCCCGCGCCGCCATCACCGCCGACATGTCGACATCGTTGAACGTCGTCAGCATTGCCGCGGTGTTCTGCGCTTCCTTCAACCGCCGCGCGATGGTCTGGCGCAACCGCGTCATCCGCACCCGCTCCTCGCGGCGTTCTGAAACCACGGCCACAGCCACCGGAGTCGTCGCAGCCCCTTTGACCTTCGCAGTCCCCGCCTCGATCGCCGCCAGCACATCGCCCTTGGTCAACCGGCCATCCTTGCCGCTCGCCGCGATGCTCGAAATATCCAGATTATACGTCTCCACCAGAATCCGCACCGCAGGCCCCATCGCCTCCAGCGCCGGGCTGTCTGCTCCCCTCCCGGTTGACGCAAAGGCGTCGCCTGCGGCTGCGGGAGGGGCCGGGGGCGTCTCGACAGCCGCAACCACCACAGGCGCTACAGCCGCCTTCGCCGCAACAACCACTCCCCCCACATCAATAATCGCAATCCGCGCCCCAACTGCCACCGTATCGCCCACGGCGAACAGTTGCGCACCCATCACACCTGCCACCGGCGACGGCACTTCCACCGCCACCTTGTCGGTCTCCAGCGAAACAATCGGCTCATCCGCGGCCACCGCATCGCCCGGCTGCTTCAACCACTGCCCCACGGTCGCCTCGGTGATCGATTCACCCAGCGCCGGAATGATGACGTCGGTTGCCATTTTATGCTGCTTTCCTGGATTTCAGGCCGCCGCGAATGGCCGCCTTCACTTCGGCGCGGCTCGAACCCAGCGCCTCCGCAATCAATTTCGCCTGTTCGGCATTGTGCCGCCGCATCAGCCCCGTCGCCGTCGCTGCCGCTGCCGCACGCCCGGCATAGCTCGGCCGCCGGCCCAGCGCTTCCTCGATCAACGGCGCCACAAACGTCCACGCCCCGGCATTCGCCGGCTCTTCCTGAGCCCACACAATCTCTTCCAACCCCGGGAAGCGCGCCGCATAATCGGCAATGATGTCCGCCGGGAACGGATAGATTTGCTCCACCCGCAACAGATAGACATCATCGCGCCCGGTCTTCTCGCGCGCCTCGAGCAGGTCATAATAAACCTTGCCCGAACACATCACGAGCCGGCGGATTTTCTCCGGCTGACACGGCGCCAGATCATCAAGGCAACGGTGGAAACTCGTCCCCGCATCCATATCGGCCAAAGTCGAAACCGCCCGCTTATGGCGCAGCAACGACTTGGGCGTAAAAATGATCAACGGCTTGCGGAAATCCCTGAGCAACTGCCGCCGCAACAGATGGAAATAATTGGAAGGCGTCGTCGCATTCGCCACCTGGAGGTTGTCCTCGGCGCAAAGCTGCAAAAACCGCTCCATCCGCGCCGAACTATGCTCGGGCCCCTGCCCTTCATATCCGTGCGGCAACAGCATCACGAGGCCATTGGCCCGCAACCACTTGGCTTCACCTGCGGCAATGAACTGGTCGATGATCGTCTGGGCACCATTGACGAAATCGCCGAACTGCCCTTCCCAAAGCACCAATGTCTTGGGGTCGGCAAGCGCATAGCCATATTCAAACCCCAGCACGCCAAACTCGCTCAACGGTGAATCGAGCACCTCGAATTCACCGCCCTCAACGGACTTCAAGGGTGTGATCCGATGACCATCCAATTGATCAGTCCAAACCGCATGGCGCTGGCTGAACGTCCCACGCCCTGAATCCTGGCCAGACAGGCGCACGCCATAGCCATCCTCCAGCAGAGACCCAAACGCCAACGCTTCCGCCGTCGCCCAATCGATGTTGGCGCCGGACGTCAAGGTCTCCGCCTTGGCGTCAAGAATGCGCTGCAACGTCTTGTGAATGTTGAATCCCGCCGGCACATTGGTCAACGTCCGGCCAATGGCCTGCAACGATGCCGCGTCCACCCCCGTAACCGCCGCGCGACGCCCGGTAATCTCCTCCTTGGGCTTGCCCAGGCCGGACCAACGGCCTTCGAACCATTCGGCCTTGTTGGCCTTGAACCCCGCCGCAGCGCTGAAATCCTCTTCCAGCATCGCCGTGTACCGGTCGATGGCGTCCTGCAGAAACCCCTCGCCAATCACCTTCTCGCGCACCAGGCGCGCCGCATATAATTCGCTCACCGGCTGCTGCTTGCCGATCTGCGCATACATCAACGGCTGGGTGAAACTCGGCTCATCGCTCTCATTGTGGCCAAAGCGCCTGTAGCACCACATGTCGATCACAACGTCGCGCTTGAACGTCTGTCTGAACTCCGTCGCCACCTTGGTCGCAAACGTCACCGCTTCCGGGTCATCGCCATTCACATGGAAAATCGGCGCCTGCACAATCTTGCCGACATCGCTCGGATACGGCGACGACCGCGCAAACTGCGGGCTGGTCGTGAACCCAACCTGGTTGTTCACCACAAAATGGATCGTGCCGCCGGTATTATACCCGGTAAGCCCCGAAAAACCAAAGCATTCGGCCACAATCCCCTGCCCGGCAAACGCCGCATCGCCATGCAGCAGCACCGGCATGGACTTGCCATGCTCCACGTCGCCCGACAGCGTCTGGATCGCCCGCACCTTGCCCAGCACAACCGGGTCCACAGCCTCCAGATGCGATGGATTCGGCGCCAAGGACAGATGCACCTTGTTGCCATCGAAAATCCGGTCGGTGCTGGTGCCCAGATGGTATTTCACATCGCCCGAACCGCCCACGTCATCGGGATTGGCCGATCCACCGCCAAATTCATGAAAAATCACCTGAAACGGCTTCTGCATGACATTGCCGAGCATATTCAGCCGCCCGCGGTGCGGCATCCCGAACACGATCTCGGTAATGCCCAACTGCCCACCGGTCTTGATGATCGATTCCATCGCCGGAATCATCGCCTCGGCGCCATCCAGCCCGAACCTTTTGGTCCCCACATATTTGCGGCCCAGGAATCGCTCGAAATATTCCGCTTCAACCAGTTTATTAAGAATGGCCTTCTTGCCATTGTCTGTAAACTGAATTTCCTTGTCGCGGCCTTCGATTTTCTCCTGGATGAAGCGTCGCTCCTCAACATCGTTGATGTGCATATATTCCACACCGACATTGCCGCAATAATTCGCCCGCAGGATGGTCACCAGCTCGCGGATCGTTGCTGTCTGCAACCCCAATGCCCCCCCGATATGCACCGGCCGGTCCAGGTCGCTCTCGGCAAAGCCATGATATTCCGGCGTCAGATCGGCCGGCAATTCACGCTTCAACAGCCCCAGAGGATCAAGATTGGCCGCCAGGTGCCCACGCACGCGATAAGTGCGAATGAGCATCAGCGCCGAAATCGCGTCCTGCGCCGCCCGCGCAATCGCATCGGGCGATGCCCCCGCCGCCACCGCCTTCTCGACGGCTTTGGCTGCCACCTTTGCCGGCGTCTCCACGATCATGTCGGCGGCATCAAGCGCCCGGGTCAGCACATCACCCGGAACCAGCGGCCAATCAGACCGCGCCCACGAAGGGCCGACCGAATCTTCGGCCGTAGGCAGCAGCGCTTCATAGTCCATTCCGCACGTCCTTGTTCCGCAAGGGGCTGATAGCCGTGTGCGTCCGGCGTGTCACCGCCTGAACGCACATGGCTGCCATGCTTAACGGCCACCCTCGGCCGGTTTCAGCCCTTCAACACTTCGATCAGCGTGGTGCCCAGCATCGAAGGCGATGGCGACACCCGGATACCAGCCGCTTCCATCGCCGCCATCTTGGATGCGGCATCACCCTTGCCGCCCGAAACAATCGCCCCGGCATGGCCCATCCGCCGCCCGGGAGGCGCCGTGGTGCCGGCAATGAAGCCGACCATCGGCTTCTTGCGCCCACGCTTCGCTTCGTCGCGCAGGAACTCGGCGGCCTCTTCCTCGGCCGAGCCACCAATCTCACCGATCATGATGATCGACTTGGTGGCGTCATCCGCCAGGAACAGCTCGAGCATGTCGATGAAGTTCGTCCCGTTCACCGGATCGCCGCCAATCCCCACCGCAGTCGTCTGGCCCAAACCAACTGCCGTCGTTTGGTGCACGGCTTCATAGGTCAACGTCCCCGAACGCGAGACGACACCCACCGAGCCCTTGGAAAAGATATTCCCCGGCATGATGCCGATCTTGCACTCACCCGGCGTCAGCACACCCGGGCAATTCGGCCCGATCAGCCGCGACTGCGACCCCACCAGCGACCGTTTCACCCGCACCATATCAAGCACCGGAATGCCTTCGGTAATGCAGATGATCAGCGGCACCTGCGCATCGATCGCCTCGCAAATCGCATCGGCGGCACCGGGAGGCGGCACATACACCACGCTGGCATCGCAGTTCGTCGCCGCCCGCGCCTGGTGCACGGTATCGAACACCGGCAGTCCCAGATGCGTCTGGCCCCCTTTGCCCGGCGCCGTGCCGCCGACAACCTTCGTCCCGTAAGCGATAGCCGCCTCGGTATGAAACGTCCCCTGCTTGCCGGTGAAGCCCTGGGTGATGACCCGCGTGTTCGCGTTGACCAGAATCGACATTCAAGCAGCCTTCTTAACAGCAGCAACAATCTTCGCCGCGGCATCACCAAGATTGTCACCGGAGATAATCGGCAACCCGCTCTCGGCCAAAATCTTCTTGCCCAATTCGACATTGGTGCCTTCAAGCCGCACCACCAAAGGCACGCTCAAATTCACTTCCTTTGCCGCGGCAATAATGCCCTCGGCAATGATGTCGCACCGCATGATCCCGCCAAAGATGTTGACCAATATGCCCTTCACCGCCGGATCCTTCAGGATCAGCTTGAAGGCATTGGTCACCTTCTCCTTGTCGGCCCCGCCCCCCACATCGAGGAAGTTCGCCGGCTCGGCACCATTCAGCTTGATGATGTCCATCGTCGCCATCGCGAGGCCCGCACCATTGACCAGACAGCCAATGGTGCCATCCAGCTTGATAAAAGCCAGATCATACTTGGAAGCCTCGACTTCGGCCGGGTCCTCTTCGGTCAAATCGCGCAGCGCGACCAGATCGGGGTGCCGATACAGCGCATTGGGGTCGAAACCCACCTTGGCGTCCAGCACCAGCAGCTTGCCATCCTCGGTCACCGCCAGCGGATTGATCTCGATCTGCGACGCATCGGTCCCGATAAACGCATCATAAAGCCGCGCCACGACATTCTCGCACTGCTTGGCCAGATCACCCGTCAACCCCAGCACTGCCGAAACCACCCGGCCATGATGCGGCATAATCCCCGTCGCCGGATCGACCAGGATCGTCGCGATACGCTCCGGCGTATCATGCGCCACCGTCTCGATATCCATGCCGCCCTCGGTCGAAACCACCAGAGCAATCCGGCCCGAAGCCCGATCGACCAGCAACGCCAGGTAAAACTCCTTGGCGATGTCGACACCATCGGTGACATACAGCCGGTTGACCTGCTTGCCCGCCGCACCCGTCTGGATCGTCACCAGCGTATTGCCCAGCATGTCGGTCGCCGCCGCCCGCACCTCATCGGCAGACCGCGCCAACCGCACGCCACCCTTGGCCTCCGGCGGCAACTCGACAAACTTGCCCTTGCCGCGCCCGCCGGCATGAATCTGCGCTTTGACGACGTAAAGTGGTCCGGGAAGCTTGCCGACGGCGGCAACGGCTTCGTCAACGCTCAGCGCGGCAAAGCCG
>JANPEP010000098.1:0-1884 GCA_031422995.1 Polymorphobacter sp.
TGCGAGTTTTCGTGACAAGGTTCACACATGACGACAGCTTCGCTTCGAAATCACACGCCGGCACCGCATCGCTTTGCCGACTTGGCGGTTGTGAGGCTGGCACGCGCCGTCGATGTCGCAGGCAAGTCGCTTCCGGCGCGCGCATCGGGTGTGGTCGTAGCGGTCTATGCCGATGGTGACGGCTATGAGGTCGAGTTCGAGAATCCCTTTCATGCCGTCGTGACGCTGGAAGCAGCCGATCTGACCGCGTGAAGTTGCCAACCGGCGCGGTCGTCGACGACGCCAAGGTCCGCGACTATCTGCTCAATCCCGACAATCTGCAGAACCGTGGCAACGCTGGGTTGTTCGGCCCGTTCGGGTTCACGAGCGACGAATGGCGGGTTTTGGCGGCATCATTGCTTCGCCACCCAATCGACAATGAAATTGCGAGCGAGACGGTATCCCCGCAGGGCACGAAATACGTCGTTCGGTGTAATCTGGTGTCACCCGATGGCCGCAATCCTTGCCTCACATCGGTCTGGATTGTTGACACCGGCGGGTTGATTCCGCGGCTTGCCACTGCTTTCTAGGTTTCTATCTACTTGCGCCGCACCCCATATAGAGCGTAGGGGCCGCGCCGCTGCATCCCCGGCTGATTGAGACAGGACCCGCATGGACCTCGTGATCGTGGAATCGCCTGCCAAGGCCAAGACGATCAACAAATATCTGGGGTCGAACTATGAAGTTCTGGCCAGTTTCGGCCATATTCGCGACCTGCCGCCCAAGGATGGCTCGGTCGATCCCGACAAGGATTTCGCCATGCTGTGGGAGGTTTCGGGAGACCGGGCCAAGCAGCTGAAAGCCATCTCCGACGCCGCCAAGCGCGCCGATCATGTGATTCTCGCCACCGATCCCGATCGCGAGGGCGAAGCGATTTCCTGGCACCTGCTCGAATGGCTAAAGGCGAAAAAGGCAGTGCCCAAGGGCGGTGCCCAGCGCGTCACCTTCAACGAGATCACCAAGACGACGATTCTGGCCGCCATGGCCCGCCCACGCGAAATCGATCTCGACCTCGTCGATGCCTATCGGGCGCGGCGGGCGCTGGATTATCTCGTCGGCTTTACGCTGTCCCCCGTGCTGTGGCGCAAGCTGCCGGGCGCCAAAAGCGCCGGCCGGGTGCAGTCGGTCGCCCTGCGGCTGATCGTAGAGCGCGAGCGCGCGATAGAAGCGCATGATGCGCGGGAGTATTGGACGGTTGAAGCCGCGATGATGGCGGCGGGCACCGGCTTCCCGGCACGGCTCAGCTTCTGGCAGGGCAAGAAGCTCGATCGCTTCGATCTCACCAATGAAAAAGCCGCGATGCAAGCCCGCCGCGATGTCGAAATGGGGCTGTTCACCGTCCATGCCGTTGAAACCAAGCCGGCCACGCGCAATCCCTATCCGCCGTTCACCACCAGCACCTTGCAGCAAGAGGCGGCGCGCAAATTGGGCTTCACCGCCAGCCACACGATGCGCGTGGCGCAGGGCCTGTATGAAGAAGGCCGCATCACATACATGCGGACCGACGGCGTGCAGATCGGCAGCGAAGCCATCGCCGCGGTGCGCGACGTGATCGCCAAGGATTATGGCAGCGGCCCGGACGTGTTGCCGGAAAAGCCGCGATTCTATGCCACCAAGGCCAAGAACGCCCAGGAGGCCCATGAAGCGATCCGGCCGACAGAATTGACCGCGCGGCCATCACGCACGCCGATGGGCGATGCCGACAAACTCTATGCCCTGGTGTGGAAACGCACCGTCGCCAGCCAGATGGCCAGCGCCCGCATGGAGCGCACCAGCATCGAATTGTTCGAAAAGACCATGCAGACCGGGTTGCGCGCCACCGGCCAGGTCATCCTGTCGCCGGGG
>JANPEP010000099.1:0-3964 GCA_031422995.1 Polymorphobacter sp.
GGGGCGTAAAGTTCGGTGAAGCCGAATTCCATCAGCACGTCGTTGCCGGCAATGCCGATTTCGGCGGCGCCGAAGGCCACAAATGTTGCGGCATCGAAAGAGCGGACGCGGATGATGCGGACATCGGCACGGCTGGTGGCGAACATCAGTTTGCGGCTGTTGTCGTCCGAAAAGTCCGCCTCCGGCACGATGCCGAGGCGGGCGAGCAGCGGCAGCGCTTCCTTGAGGATGCGGCCCTTTGGCAGGGCGAGGGTGAGCGGTTTGGCCATGGTGGCCAGCGCCTTAGCGCGGGTGGGGGGAAAAGGCCAATGCTGGGTTGACGCGGGGCAGCGGGGGGACGAAAAATCCCGTTAAATCAACGTTGTCAGCCGAAGTCTATTCAAAGTCCAGGGGGTGGCGGGTGGCCGTGCAGCGCCGGTTCGGCGGTGTTGACGCCGATGGTGACACTGCGGCCGCGCGCCGGGCGCAGGCGCACGGGGGGTGGCGGCGGCGGCGGTGGTGCCAGCAAGGCCAGGGCGCGGGCAGTGGCGTCGGTGCGCCGGTCCTCGATATCATCGGCGAAGGCCGAGGCGAGGGCGTGGGGCGGCGTTTCGTGTTTCAGATGGTTGAGCAGAGCAATCAACAGGTTGTCACTGCGAACCCGCTTCATGCCGATCCATTGGCCATCGTGCCAAACCTCCTGCGCGGTGCCGTTGAGCGCGCGGTCCATCGCTTCATCCCGCACCCGCGCATAGGCCAGGCGCCGCGCCGCATCCCAGGCGCGGGCAAAGGCCGGCTCGCGAAGCCGCAGGCGATAGGCGGAGGTGATGTGCCGATCGACGGCATTGACCGCCGTCTGCACACTGCCATGCTCGATCAACGCAACGATAAAACCCTCCTGCACATCGGGCGTCCAGCCATCCTCCCGATAAATCGGCGGACGGGCGCGGGGTTCGGGGTTTATATCCATGCGGCGTAATAACCTATATGGATTGTTTTTGCAAGATAGAAAGTGGGAGGCAGAGCCTTTGGCGGGCGTTGAAGGGCCTCCGGCGGGCAGGACCGGCGGCCCTGCACCCGTTTTGACGGGATTCCCCCCGGCGGCGGCTTGCGCTACCGTTGCTGCAAGGGGTGGCTATGCAGCGATTGGGTTGGGACGTACTGGCGGCGCGGGCGAAGGTTTTTGCCGACGAATGGGCAAATGCGACCTATGAAAAGGGCGACACCCAAACCTTTTACAATGAATTCTTCGAGATTTTCGGCGTCAAGCGCCGCACCGTCGCCAGCTATGAAAAGCGGGTGCAGACGCTGGACAAGAGCCGGGCGGGGTTCATCGACCTGTTCTGGCCCGGGCAGTTGCTGGTGGAGCAAAAGAGCGCCGGGCTGGACCTGAACAAGGCGCGTGGACAGGCGCTGGATTATGTCGATTGGCTGGATGACCGGGACCAACCGCGATATGTGCTGACGTGCGATTTCCAGCGGTGGCGCTTGCTCGATCTGGACAGTGGCAGCGAGGTGCATTTCACGCTGCCGGAATTGCCGCGCCATATCGAACATTTCGCATTTGTGCTGGGGCGGCAGCGGAGTTTCACCACACAGGCCAGCGTCAATATTCAAGCCGCCGAGTTGATGGGCCGGTTGCACGATGCGCTGGAGGCCAAGGGCTATACCGGCCATGACCTTGAAAAGCTGTTGGTGCGGCTGCTGTTTTGCCTGTTTGCCGATGACACCGGGATTTTCGAGCCGAAGGACATTTTCCTGCAGTTCGTCGATTTCGACACCAAGGCCGATGGCAGCGACACGGGCCGTGCGTTGATCGAATTGTTCGATATTCTCGATACGCCGGTGGAACGCCGCATGGTCGGGCTGTCGGCGGAAATGAACGCCTTTCCCTATGTGAATGGCGCGTTGTTTGCCGGGCATGTGCGGACGCCGGTGTTCGATACGGCGATGCGCGAAATGTTGCTGGATGCGGCGCGGTTCAACTGGAGCAAGGTTTCACCGGCGATTTTCGGTTCGTTGTTCCAATCGGTGATGGATGCCAAGGAGCGCCGGGCCAAGGGGGCGCATTATACCAGCGAGGCCAATATATTGAAGGTCATCGGGCCATTGTTCCTTGATGACCTGACGGCGGAACTGGAGACGTTGAAGGCGCGTCGCACCGGCAGGTCGGCGGCGTTGCAGGAATATCAGAACAAGCTGGCGCGGCTCAATCTGCTCGATCCGGCGTGCGGGTGCGGGAACTTCCTCGTCATCGCCTATCGCGAGTTGCGGCGGCTGGAAATGGAATGCCTGGAGGCGATGTATCCCCGCGACCCCGGCAGCGGGTTGCGGCAGGGCTTTACCGATCTGGGGCTGTTGGCGCGAGTCGATGTGGGGCAGTTCCACGGCATCGAATTTGCCGAGTTTCCGGCGCGGATTGCCGAAGTGGCGATGTGGATGGCGGACCATATCGCCAACAATGCGCTGGCGGCGACGTTTTCGACCAATTTCGCCCGCATCCCGTTGAAGCAATCGGCGAACATTCGGCATGGCGACGCGCTGGAGGTCGACTGGAACGATGTGTTGCCAGCGGCGAAATGCAGTTATGTGATGGGAAATCCGCCGTTTGCTGGCCAGAGCTACCAATCGCCATTCCAAAGGTCGCAGATGGCGAGAATACTTGATGCTGTTGGCGGAAGTGCAGGTTCGCTGGATTATGTAACGGCATGGTTTGCAAAGGCTGCCGCCTATCTTGGGAAGTCACGATCGCGTATCGCATTTGTTGCGACCAACTCCATCGCGCAGGGTGAACAGGTTGCACAGATTTGGCCGGTTTTGTTCCGCGCTGGGTGGGAAATCGCTTTCGCGCACCGGACATTTGTTTGGCAAAGCGAAGCGCGTGGTGTCGCGCATGTTCATGTCGTGATTGTTGGTCTTGCGCACCGGGACGCAGAGCCACCAGAGAAGCGGTTATTCAGCTATCCGGACGGTGGAGCGGATCCAATCGAAACGCGACACGCCGGATTAACTGCCTATCTCTTTGACGCCCGCAGCGTCGCCACCCGTCATCAGGTCGTCAACGACAGCCGCGTTGCCTTGCATGCGCTACATCCAATGCGAATGGGCAGCAAACTTGTCGAAGGCGGTTTCTACATTTTCGACGCCGCCGAGCGTCATCGGTTTCTTGCAGCCGAACCAAAGGCAACGCCTTACATGGTCCCGGTGATCGGTTCGCAAGAATATATCCGGGGCGAAAGTCGATGGATTCTCAACCTTCAAAAAGTTGAACCGGCAACGCTTCAATCTATGCCATTGGTTATGGCGCGGATTGCGGCGGTGCGGACGTATCGTCTCAAAAGCAAAAAGGCCGCAACTCGCAGACTTGCACAGACGCCGTTAGTTTTTGAGGTAAATACAATACCTGATCGCGCATTTTTGGTGGTTCCAGAGGTAAGTTCGGAGCGGCGTGAATATGTTCCGATAGGTTGGTTGGAGCCTCCGACAATACCTACGAACCTCGTTCAGACAGTGCTGGACGCAACACCCTATGATTTCGGCGTTCTCACTAGCCGGATGCACATGGCATGGCTAAGCCACATCGGCGGGCGGTTGAAAAGCGATTATCGCTACTCGATTGGCCTCGTCTACAATACTTTCCCATGGCCCAGCACCACTGACGTGCAACAGGCGAAGGTCGCGGCGCTCGCCGAAGCGGTGCTCGCTTCGCGGGCCAACCATCCGACCGCCAGCCTTGCCCAGCTTTACGACCCGCTGACCATGCCCGCCGATTTGCGCGCGGCGCACACGGCGCTCGATCGCGCGGTTGACCGGCTGTATCGTGCCGAACCGTTCGCTGTGGGACAATCCGGCGACCGCGACAGGGTGGAGCATCTCTTCACGCGTTATGCGGCGATGGTCGACCCATTGGCGACGGCGGGGGCGAAGGCCAATGCCCGCAATGCGCGGGCGAAAACCAAACAAAAGGGGTCTGGGGCCTGAGGCC
>JANPEP010000100.1:0-2884 GCA_031422995.1 Polymorphobacter sp.
GGAACTGCCCGAATCGGTCGCGGTCAAGGCGCGGAAGTAACCCCGGCACCCGCGATGCCCCAACCCGAAAACCCCATCGAAGACTTCCGCCAGGCCGTCGCCGCCACCCTGCGCGCGCTCGGCCACGCCCCCGGCGTCGAACTCGCCTACACCGCCGACAAACCCTCCTGCTTCGGTGATCAGGCCCGCGTCCCCCAACCTGGCCGCGCCCTCCCCGCCGAACAAGTCGCCGAAGTCCGCGGCTGGGCCGACTCTTTCGCCCTCCGCCGCCTCCACCACGACGCCAAACTCCACAATGTCGATCAACCCGATGCCGGCGTCGCGCGCGACATCTGGAACGCCGTCGAACAGGCCCGAGTCGAAGCGCTGGGCAGCGCCGAACTCGCCGGCGTCGCCAAAAATCTCGATCGCATGACCGAAATGCGCGTCCGTGCCGATCCCATCGTCCGCGCCCGCAGCGCCGATGAAGTCCCCATGGCCACGGCCTTGGGCCTCCTCGTCCGCGAACGCCTTACCGGGCAACCCACCCCCAAAATCGCCGAAGCCGCAATGGACCTTGTCCGCGACGCCATCGAATCCGCCGCCGGCACCCACCTCGACGATCTCGTCACCGCGCAATCCGATCAGGCCGCCTTCGCCCAGGTCATGCGCCGCGTCCTCTCCGATCTTGGCCTCGGCGCCGACCCCGACGCCGAACCCGAACAATCCGACGAGACCGACGAAAACCAGGACGACGAACAGCAAGGCGAGGACGGCGAGGAACAGGAACAGGATTCCGGCGGCGACGATCAAAGCACCGAAACCCGCGCCGAAGACAGCCAGGACGATTCCGAATCCAGCGAATCCCGCGAAGTCGAAATGGACACCGACATGGTGTCCGAAGCCGAAATGGGCGAAGAAGGCCAGGAGGGGATGACCCCCTGGCGCCCCAATATGCCGATGTCCGACCTGCCGCCGGACTTCGATTACAAGGCCTATACCCGCGCCCATGACGAAGTCGTCGGCGCCGAAGACCTCTGCGACGCCGAAGAACTCACCCGGCTGCGCGCCTATCTCGATCAACAGCTCGTGCCGTTGCAATCCGCCGTCACCAAACTCGCCAACCGCCTGCAACGCCGCCTGATGGCCCAACAGAACCGCAGCTGGGATTTCGATCAGGAGGAAGGCATCCTCGATGCCGCCCGCCTCGGCCGCATCATCACCAATCCCACCTACGCGCTCAGCTACAAGGTCGAACAGGACACCAAATTCCGCGATACGGTCGTCACCCTGCTCATCGACAACTCCGGCTCGATGCGCGGCCGCCCCATCTCCATCGCTGCCATCTGCGCCGACATCCTCGCCCGCACCCTCGAACGCTGCGCCGTCAAAACCGAAATCCTCGGCTTCACCACCCGCGCCTGGAAGGGCGGCCAGGCCCGCGAAAAATGGCTCGCCGACAACCGCCCCGTAAAACCCGGCCGCCTCAACGATCTCCGCCACATCATCTACAAACAAGCCGACGCCCCCTGGCGCCGCGCCCGCAAAAATCTCGGCCTGATGATGCGCGAGGGCCTGCTCAAGGAAAACATCGACGGCGAAGCACTCCTGTGGGCCCACGACCGCCTCCTCGCCCGCCGTGAAGACCGCCGCATCCTCATGGTGATTTCGGACGGCGCCCCGGTCGATGATTCGACTCTCTCCGTCAACACCGGCAATTATCTCGAACGCCACCTCCGCCAGGTCATCAAATACATCGAAGGCCGCTCGCCCGTTGAACTCATCGCCATCGGCATCGGCCATGACGTGACGCGCTACTATGCCAAGGCCGTCACCATCATGGACGCTGAACAACTCGGCGGCACCATCATCGACCAACTCGCCAGCCTCTTCGAAACCGACCCCCGCGCCCGCAAATAGGAACTGACCCTTCTTCCCCCTCCTCCCATATGAGCGCAGCGAACGTAGAGTGGGTAGGGTCGGGGTGGGGAAACTGCCCAAGCCCCCCAATTGTCATCCCGGGCTCGACCCGGGACCCAGTTTCCTTCGCACACCTCGACACGAAAGCGCCTCCGGCAGCTGGGGCCTCAGGCCCCAAACCCCAATCATCCCGAACCCACCGCAAGTCCCCAAACGAAAACGGGCGGCCCCCAAAGGAACCGCCCGCTTCCCGCTCAGATCAGGCCGCAACAGCAACCGAACGCCGCCGCATCGCGCCGCCCACAAGCCCGAACCCGGCGATCATCATCACCCAGCTCGCCGGCTCGGGCACGGCCGGTCCGCTGACCAGCGTCAGATTGTCCAGGGCGAAATTCGCGCCATCGCCGATCCCGGCAAAAGCGGGGTTCTGGGTGCCGCCGAACGAACGAAAGACGGCGGTATCGATGAAATCATCGTCGAAGGTGACAAACAGCGGCGCCGTTGTCGCCGGCGCAAAACTTTGGGTGAACACCAGCAGCCCACCCAGATATCCATCGACCTGCACTGTCAGCCCATCATACCAGGCCGCGGTCAGATAGCCGCTGGTCAGCGCAAAGGTGCCCGGTGCGGTGATTGTCGCCGGATTGGCGCCACCGTTCAGCGCCACGGTGTTGGGACTGATCACCGCTGCATCATAGCCCGACACCGGTACCGTCCGCACATCGAGCGCAAAGAAATTGTCCCAGTAAAAGGCCTTGTATGCGCTGCCGACCTCCCCGCCGCTGCTGAGATCATCGAACGTCAGCGTCACGGCAGCGGCCGGCGAAGCCGCGGCGATCATGACGGCGGTAAACAGCGTGCGCATGCAGTCCACTCCCGTTGGCCTCCACCGTGATCGATGATACGCGTCAAGTCGAACAAGCGGTATGCAAATATCGCGCTGCCACGAGGATTGCGCCCAAGTGTCCGAACCACGTGCAGACAC
>JANPEP010000101.1:0-8741 GCA_031422995.1 Polymorphobacter sp.
CCATGCTCCAACTTCGGCAAGACATGCCGCGCAAACAAATCTGCCTCCGCCGCATGAGGATACCCCGACAGGATGAACGCCTCCATCCCGATCGCCTGATACGCCTGCAACTTCTTCAACACCTGGTCCGGATCGCCGACAATCGCCGCCCCGCACCCGGATCGTGCCCGGCCAATTCCCGTCCACAGATTGTCCTCGACGTAACCATCGCTGGCCGAATCGCGCAATTCCGCCTGCCGCTTCACCCCCACCGATGTCGCATCCAGCGATTTCGCCCGGATCGCATCCCCCGTCGCCGCATCAAGGCGGGACAACAACCGATCCGCCGCCGCCCGCGCTGCGCTTTCCGTCTCGCGCACCACCACATGCACGCGATAGCCGAACTTCAACGTCCGACCATGCTTCGTCGCACGCGCCCGCATGTCGTCGACGATCGCCTGCACCGCCGGCATCGTATCAGGCCACATCAGATACACATCCGCCGCCTTGGCCGAAGCCTCGCGCGCATCCTCGCTCAACCCACCGAAATACAGCGGCGGGCACTTCCCCGAAACCGTCGTCACCCCCGGCGGATCGAGCTTCAACTTGTAATGCTCGCCCTGGTGATCGAGCGGCTGACCATTCAGGATGGTCTTCAAGATCTGCATCACCTCCACTGTCCGCGCATAACGCGGTGCCGAGGCCATCACCTCCCCCGGCATATCCGATGAGATAATATTGACGGTAAGCCGAGGAACTTCGTTGCCGGCCCCGGCTTCGCCGGACCGGAGGCCAAGAATCCGATCCAGCGTCGCAATCTGCCGCGCCAGCTGCGGCGGCCATGTTTCCCCCACCCGCACCGCCATCAACAGCCGGATCCGCCGCGTCAACGCCGCAATCGCCCCGGCAAACACCGTCGTGTCGATGCCCAATGCATAGCCCGAGGGCAGCAGGATATTGTCGAACCCGCCCTTTTCTGCCGCCAGAACGATGTTCCGGCAATGCTCCCAGGATGATTTCAACGCCGCATCGGGCTGCCCCAGAAACTCATAGTCATCATCACACAGCGCCGAAAACCAGCTGACTTCGCATTTCGTCATGGCAGCGACTCCCCCAGCGATGCCGTCAGCACCGCATACCATTCCGCCCGCGTGAACCGCACCTTGTACGCATCAGCACTCTCGGCGATCCGCGCCTCATGCTGCGTCCCCACGATGGGAATGATCCCCGCCGGATGCGCCATGATCCAGGCATAGGCCGCCGCCGCAACGCCCACACCATATTTGGCGCCGTGCTCGTGCAATGCCGATTTCACCCGCGCGATGCGCAAATCCGCCGCCACGCGCCGCCCCGGCCGCGGGTCGCCATCGCCCAGCCGCCCCTGCCCCAGTGGTGACCAGGCCATCACCGAAAGCCCATGCTTCATCGCCCGGTCGAGCGTGCCGTCAAACAAAGGCGCCGTCGCCAGCACCGAAAATTCCGGCTGGGTTGAAACCACCCCGGCGCGCAGATACCGCGCCAACGCACTGGTCTGCCCCGGCGTATGGTTGGAAACCCCCACCGCGCCGATCTTGCCCTCCGCCACCATCGCATCGAGCGTGCCGGCCGTCTCCGCCGGGTGCGCGAGCATGTCGGGGCGATGGATCTGCCACAAATCCAGATGCTCCACGCCAAGCCGCGTCAACGAAGCCTCAACGGCGGACCGCAGATACCCCGGCGACGAATCATACGGCACGCCCATGCTGATGCCACCCTTGGACGCCAGCACGATCTGGTTGCGCAACCCCGGTGCCTCGGCGAACACTCGCCCCAGCAACAGTTCCGACGCGCCAAACGGCTCATCATTGTCCGGGCCATAAATATCGGCGGTATCGAAAAAATTGATTCCCGCTGCCAACGCCGCCTCAACCTTGCTGCGCGCCGCCTTCACATCATCACCGCCGAACCGCCACATCCCCCATGCCATCGGCGAAACCATAAGGTGGGACTTGCCGAGGGCACGGCGTTCGGGGGAAAGGGCAATTTCATCCATGATTCTCCCAATGCCCGGAGCGCGCCCGAATGAAAAGTCCCCAAACCATCCGCTACGGCATCGTCGGCTCCGGCATGATGGCAATCGAACACATCGCCAACCTCGCGCTCACACCAGGCGCCGTCGTCACCGCGCTCGCCGATCCGGTCACGTCATCGCTCGATCGCGCCGCCGCCGCTGTTGGCACAGATGTCGCCCGCTTCTCCGATGCCGCTGCCCTCGCTGCCTCCGGCCTGTGCGATGCCGTCGTCGTCGCCTCCCCCAATTTCACCCATGCCCAGGTGCTGCCGCCGCTTATGGCTGCCAACCTCCACATCCTGTGCGAAAAACCGCTGGCCACCACCATCGCCGACGCGCGACATCTCGCCGATGCCGTTCGCACCTACGATCCCGTCTTCTGGACCGCGATGGAATATCGCTTCATGCCGCCGGTCACCGAATTCGTCCGCCAGATTCACGATGGCCGCATCGGCAAACTCCACATGCTGTCCATCCGCGAACACCGCTTCCCCTTCCTGGTAAAGGTCGGCGACTGGAACCGTTTCTCCGCCAACAGCGGCGGCACAATGGTCGAAAAATGCTGCCACTTCTTCGATCTGATGCGCCACATCGTCGGCGCCGAGCCCGTCCGCGTGTTCTGCTCGGGCGCCATGGACGTCAATCACCGCGATGAACGCTATGATGGCAAAACGCCGGACATTCTCGACAACAGCTTCACCACCATCGATTTTGCCAATGGCGTCCGCGCCATGCTCGACCTGTGCATGTTCGCCGATGGCGCCGAGCAGCAGGAAGAAATCACCGCCACCGGAGATGCTGCCCGGCTCGATGTCTTCATCCCCGCCGGCGATATCGTCCATTCCCCCCGCGTCGGCTTCATGAACCCAAAACGCGCCACGCGTGCCCATGTCGAAACCCCCGCCGAAGCGCTCGCGGCCGGGCAACATCATGGCTCGACCTTTTTTCAGCACCAGGCCTTTGCCGCCGCCGTCCGCGGCGAAGGGCCAACCATCGTCACCGCCGACGATGGCCTGCGCGCCGTCGCCATGGGCCTCGCCGCCGAAACCAGCGCCCGCGAACACCGTGTCGTCGCCATGTCCGAACTCGGCCTTTAACCTCCCGCCTTCCGATTGCGCTCGAAAAACTGTTGCGCCCCCGCAACACATTGTGCGCGTTCCGCCCAGGCCCGATTGACGCCGAGGCAGAAACGCTTTCTTGAACGCCGCAAGTTCGTGGGGGACAAAACTCCTGCGGCCATTGCGGCAAAAATTGCCGTACCTGACCTTGGGAGACACCATGATCCGCTCGACGCTTCTCGGCACCGCCACGCTGTTCGCCGTGCTCGCCGCCGCCCCATCGCTGGCCCAGACCACGGCCGCTGCTGCCACCGAAGCATCGAACGATGGCGTCGAAATCATCGTCACCGCGCAAAAGCGTTCGGAACGTCTCCAGGACGTGCCGCTTGCCGTTACCGTTGTCTCGGGTGATCGCCTCGCCGCACAAGGCGCCGTCAACCTCGAAGGCGCGCAATATCTCGTGCCCTCGCTGAACTTCCGCAAATCCGGCACCACCATCAACCAGTCGCTTTACCTGCGCGGCGTCGGCACCGCGACCTTCTCCATCGCTGGCGAGCCTTCGGTCTCCACCGTCCTCGATGGCGTCGTCCTTTCCCGCGCTGGTGAAGCCTTCTCCGATCTCGTCGATATCGAGCGTATCGAAGTTTTGCGCGGCCCCCAGGGCACGCTGTTCGGCAAGAACTCGTCGGCCGGCGTCGTCAACATCGTGTCAAAGCGCCCGGGCGATGAACTCGCCGGATTCGTCGAAGGCGGCTTCTTCTTCGACAATGGCAATGAATATCGCGTTCGCGGCGGCATCGACATTCCGATGGGCCAGATGCTGCGCGCCCGCGTCACCGGCTTCTACGGCAAATATGATGGCAACATCTACAATGATGCCGCCAACGTCGATCGCCGCGTCAATGGTTATGAGCGTTACGGCGTCCGCGGCATCCTCGAAGCCGATGTCAGCGACACCATCAAGCTCACCCTGATCGGTGACTGGCGCAAGGCCAATGACGATTGCTGCGGCGAAGTCATCGGAACCACGCCCACCGGCGTCGGCGCCTTGGCGTTGGCCGGCATCACCTTTGCCAAGGATGAAACCCGCACCATCCGCCAGAACCTCGTCACCCGTACCGAGGAGGAAAGCTGGGGGGTTTCGCTGCAGGCCGATATCGAACTCGGCAACCAGACCGTCACCTCCATCACCGCCTATCGCGACTACAAGAACCGCGAAATCCGCGATGGTGACTGGATCGCCGGTGCCGTTGCCGGCGTGCCTCAGCTGCATGATGATGGCCCGCAGACCGGCAAGACCTTCAGCCAGGAACTCCGCCTGACCTCGCCGGCCGATCAATTCTTCGCCTATGTCCTCGGCGCCTTCTATTCCAAGGCTGACAGCGAGCGGACCTTCACCCGTAACGTCATCGCCTGTAACCCGGCACCGACCCCGGTGGCGCTCGTCAGCTGCGGCACCACTGGTGCCCCGGCCACCACCTTCCCATCGGCCAGCGCCACTTTCGGTTCGACGTTCAACAACGTCGCGCTGTTCGGTCAGTCCACGCTCAACTTCACCGAAAGCCTGCGCGGCATCGTCGGCCTGCGCTACACGCTCGATCAGGTGTCGATCTTCCACAGCCGCCGCACCATCCTCACCGGCCCCGGCATCCAGCCGAGCTTTGACGAAGGCGTCTTCAACACCGCCCGCCCCGGCCTGATCAATGGTGATCCGACCCAGGCCAATGGCCGGCCGTTCCGCACCCAGACCGACCAGGACAATCTGTCGGGCAAGGCCGGCCTGCAATTCGATGTCAATGACGACATCATGGCCTATGGCACCTACTCACGCGGCTACAAGGGCCCGGCCTACAACGCCTTTTTCAACCTGACCGCCAGCGGCACCAACGTCATCGCCGCTGAAACCGCCGACAGCTTCGAACTCGGCCTCAAGAACAGCCTGTTCGACCGCACCCTCGTCCTCAACGCCGCGGTCTTCTATGCCAAGTACAAGAATTTCCAGGCCAACAATCCCGATCTCGTCGCCGGCGTCGTCGTCACCCGCTTCACCAATGCCGGTGACGTGTCGACCCGCGGTGCCGAGCTTGATTTCGCCTGGCGCCCGATTGCCGACCTGTCTTTCAGCGGCGGCGTCGCCTATACCGATGCCAAGGTCGATGCGTTCAACGCCCCTGCCGGCGCCACCGTCATCCCCCCCGGCACACAGCTCGGCTATGCACCCAAGTGGAAGGGCTCGCTCGGCATAGACTATCGTTTGCGCACCGGCGGCTTCGCCGATGTCGCCTTCGGCATCCAGGGTTCGACTCAGTCGAGCCAGTTGTCGCTGTTCGATGCCAACCCGGCCATCCGCGCCGCCGGCACCATCGAAGCCTATAGCCTCGTCGATGCTCAGATCAGCCTCATCGAAAAGGATGACCGCTTCCGGGTGACGTTCGTTGCCAAGAACCTGTTCGACCAGAGCTTCGCCGCCGCCATCACCAACGGCGGCCCCGGTGGCAGCTATCGCTACCTCATCCCACGCGAAGCCGATCGCTACTTCGGCGTCACTGGGCGGGTGAACTTTTAATCGCAGCGCCGCGAACGCGCAGCGCAGCAGAGCGCCGACAGGCGCAAGATCAGCCAGCGAGGCGGACAGCCTCGCTGGCTGATCTCGTCTGACGTCAGCCGCGGCTTTGCCGCGGACCTTGCTTGCTCATTTCCTTGTTTCCCGCCTTCTTCGTGCCCGGCTCCCTACTCCATCGCCGCTTCGATGCTTTCCATCGCATCATCACTCAACCCGAAATGATGCCCGACCTCATGCACCAGCACATGCGTGACGATAGCCTCCAGCGAATCCTCGCCCTCGCACCATTCCTCGAGCAGCGGCCGCCGATACAGGAAAATCATGTCCGGCATGACGCCCGACGGCTCATCACCCTTCATCCCGACATGGCGCCCCTGGTAAAGCCCCAATATCTCCCACTCGCTGTCCAGGCCCATCTCGGCAACGACCTCCGCATCGGGAAAATCCTCCACCCGCAACAGCACGGCTGCCAGATGATCGCGGAACACCGCCGGCAACCGCTCCACGGCGGCCTGCGCCAACACCTCGAAATCGGCAAGACTGGGGGCAAATGTTTGACGCTGGCTCATGCCCGGCAGATAGGACAGGTCATCCCCAAATGCGAGACCGCACGATGACCAAGAAGCTCAGCGAAACCGAAATCACCGCCGCCCTGCCCACCGTCCCCGGCTGGGCCCAAAAGACGGACGGCATCGAACGCACCTACAAATTTGCCGATTTCGTGGCCGCCTTCGCCTTCATGGCCCGCGTCGCGCTGCTCGCCGAAAAGGCCGACCATCACCCCGAATGGTCAAACGTCTGGAACAAGGTCGAAATCCGCCTCACCACCCACGACGCCGGCGGCCTCAGCGCCAAGGACTTCGCCCTTGCCAAGGCAATAGACGCGTAACTCTACCCTCCCCCTTGATGAGGGAGGCGACTCGCGCGCAGCGCGGCGGGTGGGGGTGGAGCAGCGCGCGACGACTGCGTAGCTGATGTCTACGCCCCCGTTGTGTCCTCCGTCGGCGCCCCAGGCCCATTCTTCTTCATCGATTCAATCGCATTCACCGCCGAAGCCTTCGACGAATAGCCTTCCGTCGAAAACATCGTTTCGGAATTATACTTGAACCGCACCCGGAACTCGCCGGCCTTGTCCTTGTAGATCTCGAACTTGTGCGCCACGCGCTGTCTCCCCGATGGTTTCGAATGCGATGTTATGGCCTTGCCGAGAGGAGTCAACCAACTCCCTCCCCCTTGTGGGCAGGGCGACTCGCGCCCCTTGGCGCGAGCGGGGTGGGGCTAACGCCCTCACCGAAGAACAGGAAGCGCACGGGCAAAGCCCGCGCCGACGTCAGACGAGTCCGGGTGGCATCGCCACCCGTCTCGCTGGCCGCGCTGGCGCGTGTCGCGCCGCGGCACGCAGCGCGCCGCGCTGCGCGCTCAGCGTGGCGCCATCCGGATCGCCCCGTCCAACCGCACATCCTCGCCATTGAAATAGGAATTCCGGCACATCTCCACCGCCAGCGACGCATATTCCGCCGGCGCGCCCAGCCGCTTGGGAAACGGCACCGAAGCCGACAAAGCCGCCTTCACATTGTCCGGCGCCCCCTGCAGCAGCGGCGTGTTGAAAATCCCCGGCAGGATCGTGTTGACCCGAATGCCCTCGCTCATCAAATCGCGGGCAATCGGCAACGTCATGCCCACCACGCCGCCCTTCGATGCCGAATATGCCGCCTGGCCCATCTGGCCATCCTCGGCTGCCACCGATGCCGTGTTGACGATCGCGCCGCGCTCACCGTCCTCACCCGGCGGTAGGGTCAACATCCCCGCCGCCGATTTGGCGATGCAGCGGAACGTGCCGACCAGGTTGATCTGGATGATCATGTTGAACGCATCCATCGGGAAATGCTTGATTTCCCCCGTCTCGCGCGAACGGCTGGCGGTCTTCACCGCATTGCCGGTCCCGGCGCAATTGATCAAAATCCGCTCCTGGCCAATCGCCGCGCGTGCCTTGGCAAACCCGGCATCGACCGATTCGTCGTTGGTGACGTTCACATGGCAGAACACGCCGTCGATATCGGCCGCAACCTTCTCGCCCTTTTCGGCATTCATGTCGAAAATCGCGACCTTCACGCCTTCCGCCGCTAACGCCCGCGCCGTCGCCTCACCCAGGCCCGAAGCACCGCCAGTAACCACAGCCGAACAACCCGAAAGCTTCATGATCCATCTCCCCAAAGAATTGCCCGCTTATGCGAACCCTTCGCCCCTTGAGCAACCACAAAACAGATGGGGTGCAGGGCACGAGTCCCCTGCCCGCCGGAGGCTCTAATTCGGACTCTCCGGCAAACTCGCCGCTCGCGCATTGCGCGCCACTTGGCGCTCGCGCAACGCCAGATAGATCGTCGTCGCCAGGATGATCGCCCCGCCCAAGATGGTCAGCGCGTCGACTCGTTCGCCGAACAACAGGATTCCCGCGCCGGCAATCAGCCCGAACCGCACGAAATCATAGGGCAGGATCGCCGACGCCTCGGCCAGCGAGAACGCCCGCGACAGCGACAATTGCCCCACTGCCGCGGCGCAACCGATCAACCCCAGCAACGGCCACAGCGCCAGCGGCGGCCAGGTCCACACGAACGACGCCACGATCAAGCTCGGGATCGTCGTCAAAATAAACGTCCACGCCGCCACCGCCCGGCTGTCATCACTCGCCACCAGCGCGCGGATGGCAACAATCGAAAACGCCGTCGAAACCGCCGAAATCATCGCCGCAACCACCCCCGGCGTCATGGGTATGGCCCCCGGCCGCACCACCACCAGCATCCCCACAAACCCCACCACCAGCGCCGCGACGCGACGCGCCCGGATTGTCTCCCCCAAAAACCCCACCGCGCCCCCAGTGGCAAACAATGGCGCCGTGTAATTGATGCTCAGCGCCGTCGCCATCTGCGCATGGGCGACCGCATAAAACGTCCCCATCGTCGCAATGAACCCCGATGTCGCCCGCTTCAGATGTGTGCCGGTCCGGTCGAACCGCAACAACCCCGGATTGCGCAGCAACATCGGCAGCAACACCACCGTCCCGATGGCATTCCTGAAAAACACGATCTGGAAC
>JANPEP010000102.1:0-2683 GCA_031422995.1 Polymorphobacter sp.
AGCAACGCACCATCACCGGCCGTCGCGTCGCGATATTCAATCATGCTTCAAACCCCGCCGGCACCGGCCAATCAGGCGCCGACAGCGCCATCACCTTGAACAACGATCCCATCGCCGCCGGCGCCGTCAATCGGATCAACGCTGCTTCGATACCCGCCGCCTGCGCTGGCGTTGCCCGCGCCTTCAACCCCGCCGCGCGGGCCTCGATGCCCAGCCGGCCAAGCCAGACCCCTTGCGGCACCGGCCCCGAAACCCGCACGTCGCCCGCCGCGTGCGCCAGCGCCGAAAAATCGACATGGGTGGTCAAATCGCTCGCTCCTGGCTCCGCAAAAGCATCAGAAACCGCGTGGTGCCGCAGCGCCTGCAAGCTGTCCAGCGCGACTGTCCCGGCATAGCCATAATCGATGACCAGCGCAGCGCCGCCGCGCGCCCGCAACCGCGTGCCGATGGCCGCCGCAATCGCCTGCCCGGCCTCGCAAACCTCTCCCGCCGGCCCATCGGCCGCAATCACTGTCGCCACAAAGCCCTCCCCCGCCAGCCCGACGGCGCGCTCGGTGCCATCCCCCAAAAATTGCCGCGCCGGCAGCGCATCGAAAAACTCGTTGGCGACAATGATCACCGGCGCGTCATCGGGCACGTCCTCGAACCGCTCATGCCATTGCGCCGCCAGCCGCTCGCCCTGCGCCACGCGCAACACCGGGCTGGTCTCCACAAGATTGATCGACACCGCCTCGCCAAACCCCGGCAACCGCCCCGCCACCCGCAAGGCATCCGCCAGCAACGTCCCGCGCCCAGGCCCCAGTTCGACCAGCCGCGCCCTTGGGGACCCCGCCCGCAGCCACAGATCACCGATCCAGCCGCCGATGATTTCCCCGAACATCTGGCTGATTTCCGGCGCCGTCACAAAATCGCCGCCGGCGCCAAACGGATCCCGCCCGCCATAATAGGCCGCGTTGCAGGCCGCCATCCAATGGTCCAACCGCATCGGGCCGTCCCGCGCAATCCGCGTTCGCAGCGCCTCGATCACGCGTCTGCCGGCACCGGCTGCCGCACCAAAGCCCGCGCAATCAACACCAACCCCACCAAAATCATCGGCAAGGTCAAGGTCTGCCCCATTGTCAGTCCGGTCGACAGGAACCCCAATTGCCGGTCAGGCTCACGATAATTTTCCAGCACAAACCGCGACAGACCATAGCCGACCCCGAACACCCCCGCCAGCAACCCCGGCCGAAACCGCGCTGGCGTCCGCCAGAACAGCCAAGTCATGATCGCCAGCAGCAACGCCCCCTCCAGCGCCGCTTCGAACAATTGTGACGGGTATCGCGGCTCCGGTCCGGCACCCGGGAAAATCACCCCCCAGTCGCTGCCCGTCGGCCGCCCCCACAGCTCGCCATTGACGAAATTCGCCAGCCGACCCAGCCCCAGGCCGATCGGGGACACCGTGGCAACATAATCCAGCACCCGCAGCCCCGAAACCTTGTTGGCCCAGCCGAACCCGAAACATCCGACAATCACCCCGAACGCCCCGCCGTGAAACGACATCCCGCCATCCCACAACCGCAGGATCGACGCCGGATCGGCGAAATACTGCGCACGATTGTAGAACAGCACATAACCCAGCCGCCCACCGATGATCACACCCAACGTCGCCCAGGTGATGAAGCTGTCGAGCTGCTCGCTATCCATCGGTGATCCCGACGCCTTGATCATCTTGGCCAGCAACCACCAGCCGATGACGATCGCGGCGATATACGACAGGCTGTACCAACGCAGCGCAAACGGCCCCCATTCGCCGAACGGCCCGATGCTGAAAACCTCCGGCCGCACCGGCAAAGTGGCGAAATCGACCGCTATTTGCAGAGTATCAAGCAACACCAGTGCCTTTTTGTCAGCTTGCCGAGTCCAGCCGGCGGCACCATAAGGCCCGAAGATAAGAACGCCAGTGGGGAGAGACGAGCGTGGCCGATCTTGAGACATTCCGCGCCGAAACACGCGCCTGGCTGGAGGCCAATTGCCCCGCCGAAATGCGCACCCCCATCACCCGCGACGCCGATGTCTGCTGGGGCGGCCGCAACGCCAAATTCGCCAGCGCCGACCAGAAACTCTGGATGGACCGCATGGGCGCCAAGGGCTGGACGGTGCCCGAATGGCCGGCGGCCTATGGCGGCGGCGGGCTGTCGGCGGATGAAGCCAAGGTACTGGCCAGCGAAATGCGCCGCATCGGCGCGCGCTCGCCACTTTCGTCGTTCGGCATCTGGATGCTCGGGCCGGCATTGCTGAAATACGGCAACGAGGAACAAAAGCTGGAGCACCTTCCCCGCATCGCCCGCGGCGAAATCCGCTGGTGCCAGGGCTATTCCGAACCCGGCGCTGGCTCCGATCTCGCGTCCTTGCGCACGAGCGCGGAAGACAAGGGCGACCATTATCTCGTCAACGGCCAGAAAGTCTGGACCAGCTATGCCGACAAGGCCGACTGGATCTTCTGCCTCGTCCGCACCGACATGACCGCCGCCAAGCACCTCGGCATCAGTTTCCTGTTGTTCGACATGGCGTCCCCCGGCGTCAGCACCTCGCCGATCCGGCTGATCTCGGGCTCCTCGCCCTTCTGCCAGACCTTCTTCGACAATGTGAAGGTGCCCAAGAACAACCTCATGGGCACCGCCGGCAAGGGCTGGGACATCGC
>JANPEP010000103.1:0-2732 GCA_031422995.1 Polymorphobacter sp.
GGATCATTGTTCCCCGGATCGCGCACCGAGGTAACCCCCAGCGACAACTCCTGCGGCCCGGTGAAATCATCCCCCACATGCATGTGGCAATCCCACATCCCCGGCAACAGCGTCTTGCCCGCGCCATCGATGCGCTGTGCCCCGGCCGGCACCTTAACGCGGGCCGCCGGCCCCACCGCAACGATCAAACCCTTGTCGACCACCACCGTCTGCCCGGCCACGAACCGCCGCCCGGCCGCATCGAACATCCGCACATTGGTGAACGCCACCGGCCCCTTCGGGGTCGTCACCAGCGCCTTCACCAATGCCGGCGCCCGCGCCGCCAGCGCCGCCGCCTGCGCCTTCTCCAGCTTCGCCAGCTCCCCCTCATACCCCTCGGGCAACCAGCCAATGCCCAGCGTCAGCCCAAAGAACTTCCCCGCATCATCCGCCCACAACGCAATCGGCGACGTCCCCAATCCCGTCACCGCCCAGGCCGTCACCATTTGCTTCGTCGCCCCGCTGCCCACTTCAATGCTGGTCAGCTTCTCCGCCCGCGCCTTGCCCCCCGGCAACATCACCAACGTCTTGTCCGGCGACGCCAACAGACGCTCCAGCAACCACCCCGCCGTATCGATCGGCCCACCCACCGACGCATAATAGGCCGGCACCGCATAAGCCGCCGTCCCCGCATCGATCTGGCTTTTCCACGTCGCCTGCCCGCCACCCACGGCAAAGCTCTCGCCCGCATCGCCCTGCGGCGACACCCCGCGAATGACCAGGCTCGCCGGCATCCCATCGGCCCCCGGCTTGCCCGCCGAATCAGTCTCCCAGATCTGCCCGCGCAAGTTCATGCTCTCGCGCGCCATCCGCGTGCCATCGGCGGTCACCCAGCTCCAGCTGTCGCCATGCTTGCCGCCCGTCGATTCAATGATGAAATGCCGCGCCCCTACCGGCGGCTTGGCCAATTCCGCCATCGGCACCTGCGCCATCACAGGGCCGGAAATCACCGCCACACCGAGCAAGGCCACAAATTTCATGACATCATCCCCAAATCAATGCCGCAGTCTGCCACGATGTGTACTAGCCATGCAAGTCACCCAAAGGTTGACGTCCACAAGGCAAGCTATAGCCTGACCGCCATGTTCAAACGCCTCGCTCTCGTCGCCCTCATCGCTGCCGCACCAACGGCCGCCGCACCCCCCTGGCCCGTCGCCGAGGCCGATGTCACCACCAGGGACTTCCGCTTCCACACCGGCGAAAGCCTCGATCTCAAGCAGCACTATCGCACTCTCGGCCAAGCCCGGCGGGACAAGGCCGGCACCATCACCAACGCCATCATGGTCCTCCACGGTACCGGCGGCACCGGCGCGCAATTCCTCCGCCCCCAATTCGCCGATGAACTCTACGGCCCCGGCCAACCTCTCGACATCAGCAAATTCTACATCATCCTCCCCGATGCGATCGGCCACGGCGGCTCGTCCAAACCCAGCGACGGCCTGCGCATGAAATTCCCCGCCTATGACTATCAGGACATGGTCAATGCCCAGCACCGGCTCCTCGCCGACCATCTGAAAATCAAGCAGCTCCGCCTGCTCATGGGCACGTCGATGGGCTGCATGATGGACTTCGTCTGGGGCACCAGCTTCCCCGGCTTCGCCCGCGCCATCATGCCCACCGCCTGCCAGGCCATCGAACTTGCCGGCCGCAACCGCATGTGGCGCCAGATGAGCATCGACGCCATCAAGGCCGACCCCGCCTGGCAAGGCGGTAACTACACCACGCCCCCAACTCTCGGCCTGCGCACCGGCGCCGCGCTCAGCGCCATCGCCGGCTCCGCTCCCGCTCGCCAGCAAGCCGAATATCCCACCCGCGCCACCGCCGAAGCCGCGCTCGCCGGCCAGATCGAAAAAGCCGTCGCCGAAACCGATGCCAATGACGCGATCTACCGCCTCAACGCCTCCCGCAACTACAACCCGTCACCGCTGCTCGGCCGCATCACCGTCCCCCTCACCTGGGTCAACAGCGCCGATGATTTCATCAATCCCCCCGGCCTCCATCTCACCGAGGCCGAGGTCGCCAAAATGCCCAACGCCAAGTTCATCCTCATCCCCGAAACCGCGGACGGCCACGGCCACAGCACCCACACTTGGGCAAAATTCTGGAAACAGGACCTCATCGAGCTGCTCAAGCGCTCGGAATAATCCTATAATTTCAACAGCAGGATCGGCACCAACGATCCCGCCACCAGCATCGCCACCGAAACCACCCGCGTCGCCCGGTTGTTGAGCGCAATCGCCACTCCCAGAAACGCCGACAGTATCAACCCCACCGAAAGCAGCGTCACGAAGATCTGCATCGGCAGTTTCGAAGGCTTCTTCACCGCCGGCGCCTTTTTCTCTGCCTTCACGCCGACGGCGGCCATTTCTCCGCCCTGCGCACCCGTCTCCACCGCCTTCGCCCCCGCTTCTGGCGGCTTCGCACCCGCCGCTGGCGGCTTCGCCTTGGGCAGCCTCGAATTCATATGCACGCTCGCCATCCACTCGATCACCGCCGGCGGCTGGCTGCCCCAGCCCTTCTCCTCCTGCAACCGGAACGTCTGCAACGCCCCGCTCAACGCAAACAAAACAATCATCGGCGCAAAAAACACCCCGAGATAAAGATGGAACTGCCGCACGCGCCGCATCGTCTGTGCCGTCACAAAATTCTCCAAATCCACATTACGCCGCCCAACCGCCCAATCACCCGATGGC
>JANPEP010000104.1:0-3044 GCA_031422995.1 Polymorphobacter sp.
TCGAGCGGCGAGGAGCTGGGGCTGCGGCCATCGATCTTTACCGATGTCGGTGCGGTGTGGAGCGTGAAGCGGCCGGTGACGCAGTGTTTCAACAGCATCAACAGCAATCTGCCATTGCCATGCGCGCCCTATGATCCGGCCAACCCGACGCGGGCTGCCTATATCGAGCAGTTCCTGGGCGATTCGCCTTCGCCAAGGCTCTCGGTGGGCATCGGGGTTTCGTGGAATTCGCCCTTTGGGCCGTTCCGATTCGATCTTGCCAAAGCCCTGTTGAAGCAGGATGGCGACGATACACAGGTTTTCCAATTCAACGTAGGGACTCAATTCTGATGAAGAAGATGCTTATTGCGCTGGCGCTTGCCAGTGCCGCGGCTGCTCCGGTTGCTGCCCAGACACTGCCGCCGGCGGTGATTGTGATTGTCGACATGGACCAGGTGTTCCAGACTTCGGCCGCCGGCAAGCAGGCGCAAGCCGAGTTGAAGACGCGCCTTGACGGCATCCAGGCGCGGGTTGCCTCGCTGCGGACGTCGTTCGGGACCGAAGAGCAGACGTTGGCCAAGACGCGGCCGACGGCAGCTGGCCCGGCGGCGACCGCCTGGGAAACCAAGGTCAAGGATTTCACGACGCGCAAGACTCAGGCCGAACAGGAACTTTCCAAGCGTGAGCAGGATTTCCAGGCCAGCCGTCAGTTCGTGCTGAAGCAGATCAATGATGGCGCCCAGCCGATCATCACGGCCATCATGAAGGAGCGCGGTGCCTCCATCGCGCTGGCCGAAGGCGCGACGTTGCAGCACGCCGCCAGTGTTGATGTGACCAATGATGTTGTGGCGCGCCTCGACAAGTCGGTGCCGCGCGTTTCAACGACAGCTCCGGCGGGCGCTGTCGTCAAGTGAGCGATGTGAGCAGCAGCGCCGACATCTTTGAGGTGATGGCGCTGCTGCCGCATCGGTTTCCGATGCTGCTTGTCGACCGGGTCGAGGACATTGTCCTGGGGGTGTCGGCGCGCGGCATCAAGGCCGTGAGCATCAACGAGCCGTTCTTTGCCGGGCATTTTCCGGGGCGGCCGATCATGCCCGGCGTGTTGATCGTCGAGGCACTGGCGCAGACCGCCGGGGTGCTGGCGTTGAAGACGCTGGGCGATGCCGGCAAGGGCAAGTTGGTGTATTTCATGGCCATCGACGGGGCGAAGTTTCGCAGCCCCGTTGAGCCCGGCTGCTTGCTCGATTTGAAGGTGGAGTTCACCCAGAATCGCGGACGGGTAAGCAAGTTCAGCGGGCGGGCGGAGATTGCCGGCAAGCTGGTCGCGGAATGCAGCTTTACGGCGATGATTGCGGACGCGCCGGCAGGGTAGTCGTTGTTACGCTGCGGCGGATCGTGTTTCGCTGCGGGTGGCCCATAGGCAGGCGCCGGCTATGATCGCGGCGCCGGCCCAAACTTGCGAGCGGACGGGTTCGGAGAAGAATATCCAGCCGAAGAGCGCGGCCCAGGGCAGGGCGGTGAACTCCATGACGGCGAGGGCTTGCGCCTCGATATGGGTGTAGGCGCGCGACAGAAGTTGCATGCCGATATTGCCGATGAGGCCGAGCAGGACGAACCAACCGATGAGGGGGAGATCGGGCAGCGGGGCGCCAATGGCGGCGGGGCTGAGGATGATCATCGGCACCACAGCGCCCATGAGGGTGACGATGGTTGCCCCATCGGTGGCGGCGCGAGCGCGGAGCAGGACCGACGAGCCGGCATAGGCGATGGCGGCGAACAGCACGGCGGCGAGGGCGAGGAGGCGATCGCCGCTGAAATCCGGTGCGCCCTGGACGGTGACGAGGACTCCGCCGAAGCCGAGCACGCCGGCGGCGAGGAAGCGCGGCTGCATTTTTTCGCCGAGGATGAGGCTGGCAAGGGGTGGCACGAGCAGGGGTGCGATGAAGGACAGGGTGATGGCTTCGGCAAGGGGCAGGGTTTTCAGCGACCAGAAGAAAGCCAGCGCCATCGCGGCAATGAGGGCGCCGCGGATGATATGGAGCGGCAGCATGGCGCGGGTGAGGCGTGGGCGCCCCTGGAGGTGCCAGACGATGAGGGCGAGGATCGTGCCGGTGGTGTAGCGGGCGAGGGTGATGACAGGGACAGGGACGGTGGCGGAGAGGTGTTTGACGGTGACGTCCATCAGGCAGAGCGTGCCGATGCCGGCGGCGCACTGGAGGAAAGCAAGCGGGCGGGAGGACATTCTTTTCGGATAGCGGCGGGCGGCTCGGCTGGCCAGCCTGTGCTATTTGGCGAGGTCGGTGGGGTGGTTGATGTTGCGCATGCGGCCGCAATCGATTTCGCGGGCGTTTGTGGCGGCGATCCAGTGGCGGATCGAGCGGTCGGGGCCCTGGAGATGAGTGGTGAGACTGGCGGCGAGGGTGGCCGGCCATAGCCCGATGGTGCGTTGGCCCAGCGCGACGGCGGGGCCTGGGGCGAGGCGCTGGGTGAGATCGGGGGGGAGATCGAGGGTGTCGCAGGGGGCGCAGAGGACATGGGTGAAGCCGTTGGCGGCGGCGTGGTGGAGGGCGGCGCAGAGGCCGCCCAGCGGGCCTAGGTCGGGGGCGGGACAATCGGCGATGCTGGTGTGGCCAGGGTGGTTGCGGCCGGTGATGACAAGGGTGCTGGATTGAGGGGTGAGGGCGGCGATGATGTGGTCGACGAGTGGCTGGCCGTGATGAAGGGCCTGGGCCTTGTCGGTGCCGAAGCGGGTGGAGCGGCCGCCGGCGAGGATGGCGGCGAGGATTTTCACGGGTGGGTGGTCATGCCGTTTCTTCGAAGAGTTCGCGGCCGATGAGGTAGCGGCGGATTTCGCTGGTGCCAGCGCCGATTTCATACAGCTTGGCATCGCGCAACAGCCGTCCGGTCGGATAGTCGTTGATGTAACCATTGCCGCCGAGGCACTGGATGGCCTCGAGCGCCATCCAGGTGGCTTTTTCGGCGCTGTAGAGGATGCAGCCGGCGGAATCCTTGCGGGTGGTTTCGCCGCGGTCACAGGCATCGGCGACGGCGTATGTGTAGGCGCG
>JANPEP010000105.1:0-18506 GCA_031422995.1 Polymorphobacter sp.
GTCGATGACGAAATAGACCTGCTGGTAATCATCGATCCGGTATGGCGTGCGCATCAACCGCCGCAAGTCGAAGCCCAGCCGGTTGGGGCTGGGGTCATCCAGCGCAAAGAGCGATTCGCCATGCGACGAGACGATGCCGGCGCCATAAAGCCGCAACGCATCGCCATCGCGGAGCAGCCCGAATTCGACCGTATACCAATATAGCCGTGACAACCGGGCGATTGCCCCCGCCCCCGCCGCGCGCAGCCCGCCGCGGCCATAGGCCTGCATGTAATCGGCAAACACCGGGTCGGCGAGCAGCGGCACATGCCCGAACACATCGTGGAAGACATCGGGTTCCTCCAGATAGTCGAGTTGCTCAGGCGTGCGGATGAAGCGGCCCGAAACGAAGCGGCGTTCGGCGAGATGGCCAAAAAACACTTCATCGGGAACCAGGCCCGGCACCGCCACCACCTGCCAGCCGGTGAGGGCCATCAGCCGCGCCGACAATTCGGTGAAATCCGGAATCCCGGGACGCGACATTTTCAGCACGTCGATGCCGTGCAGGAATGCCGGTGCCGCACGGCCCTGCAACATGGCGGACTGGCGTGCGAACAATGTGTCCCACACCGCGTGTTCGGCGGCGGTATAGTCGGCCCAGCGCTGCGGGATGGTCCAGTCGGAGGTTGTGGTCTCGCTCATCCCGGCCTTATCCCACATCCAGTGCGTCGCTGTCGCCTGTGCTGCAACGGCTTGCCCAATGGCCAGGATTTCGGGCAAGACTCCCTTATGGATGTTGCCCTTTCGTTCGCTGGCGAATCGCTGCGCCCGCTTCCGTGCGGGGCGCTGCACTGGCCGGCGCAGGACCTGTTGCTGGTCGCCGACCTGCATTTTGAAAAGGCCAGCGCCTTTGCCCGCCGTGGCCGCTTGTTGCCACCTTATGACAGCGCCGACACGCTGGCTGCGCTCATCGATGCACTGGAGCTGACGGGAGCGCGACGTGTTGTCTGCCTGGGTGACAGTTTTCACGATCGCGGTGGCCCGGACCGCCTGCCGGACGGCCCACGCGCGGCGTTGAAATCGCTGACGGCGAGCCTTGATTGGCTGTGGATCACCGGCAACCATGATGAAGCCGCCGCCGCCAGCCTGGGCGGACGCGTGATGGCAGAGGCGCGCATTGGGCCGCTGACCTTGCGTCACGAGGCCGACCCCGGCGACATAGCGCCCGAGCTTTCGGGGCATTTTCATCCCAAGGTCGCGGTGCATATCCGCGGCCGCCGCATCGTGCGGCGGTGTTTTGCGGTTTCGGCGACCAAGATGATCCTGCCGGCCTATGGCGCCTTTACCGGCGGGCTGGACGTCGGTGACCCGGCGATTGCCGCAGCGATGCCAGGCGCGGTGGTCGCCTGGGTGGCCGAAGCCGGGCGCTTGTTACGATTTCCGGTGGTCCCGGCCAAAATCGCCGCAGAGTGACCAAAAACGTGCAAACCCAATGGACACAGGGTTGTAACACCTCCGGCACGGTCTAGGGTTGGTGACCGTCTGGGGGAACCGATGAGCGTGTTGCGCCGGCCTTTGGTGTTGATACCGCTGGTGCTGCTGCTGTTGTTCGGCGCGGCGATCATTGGTGGTTATACCCTGCTGCCCGGCGTCGTGCGTTCACAGGGCGAAGGCTGGGTGGACAAGAACCTGCCGGGCAAGACGTTGACCATGGGTGACATCACCTTCAACCCATGGAAGCTCCAGCTCGACATCAAGGACATCGCCATCGCCGATGCCAAGGCGCCGCAACAGCCGCTGGTGGCCATCAAGGACCTGAATGTCGACGCCAGCATCGCGTCGCTGTGGAAAATGTCGGCGCAGCTTGATGCGGTGGCGGTCGATACGCCGGTGGTCGATGCGATCCTGCGTTCCGATGGCTCGATCAACCTGGCGGAGCTGGTGCCCGCCGATGACGGCTCGCCGGTGCCCGAGGTGTGGATCGGCAACCTGTCGGTCGCAAACGGCGTCATCAACTTTACCGACGCACGCCGGGCCAATCCGCAGCAGAAACGCCTGACGCCCGTGACCTTCAATCTCAAGGATTTCGCCACCCGCGCGACTGGCGGCGGCGGCTTCAAATTCGATGCCGCCAGCGATGAAGGCGAGACCTTTGCCTGGGCCGGCAAATTGTCGATGGCGCCGGTCGCATCTTCGGGCAGTTTCCGCATCGGCGCGTTGCAGCTTGCCACCATCAGCCGTTTTGCCGGCGACATGCTGCCCGTCACCATGACCGGCGGCGCCATCGACCTCGCCGGCCAATATGGCTTTGCGATACCCGCAGCAGCAAAGGGCGCGCCGGCACCGGCGATGGCATTCGACGCCGATGTGACGACGCTGGCGCTGCGGGATGCCGCCATCACCGCCAGCACCGGGGACAAGATCGGCATCAGGACCTTGCGCGTCGCGCCGACAAAAATCTCGCTGACCGATGATGCGCTGACCATCGGCGATGTTGCCATTGATGGCATCAGCATCGCCCGCCCCAGCGGCGAGCGTGCGGCGGTGACCGGCGTGACGCTGGCCTCCACGCGCTATACCATGTCATCAGGCACCGCCGACATCGGTGCCGCGGCGGTGAAGGGCATCAGCATCACCGGCAAGGGCAAGGGCGCCGAAACCGTGGCGCTCGCCGGGCTGATGGTTGCTCCGAGCCAGGTGTTGATGACCCCGCATCTGGCCAAAATCGGCATGGTGACGGCCAATGGCTTGCGGCTTGGCGCACGGGTCGCGCCGGACAACAGCATCAGCGTGCCCGGGCTGTATCCGATGGTCATGCCGAAATCCGCGCCGTCGGCCGGGCCGGTGTGGAAAACCAGCCTTGCCGGCTTTGCCCTCACCGATGCCGCCGTGCGCGTTGCCGTGGATCGCGCCGCGCCGGTGAAGAGCACCGTGCTCAACCTGGCGCCGATGACGGCGAAAATCGGCGCCTTGACCAGCGATCTGGATGCGCCGCTTGCGGTGGATTTCGCCACAGGCATCAATGGCAAATCGCGTTTTGCCATGAACGGCACAGCGTCGATGAAAAATGCCACCGCCGATCTCGCCATCGATCTCGCCGGGTTGCCGCTGGCCGATGTGGCGGCGCTGGCCCCGCCCAATGCCGTGCTGATCAAGACCGGCACGCTGGCGGTGAAGGGGCGCATCCAGATTGCCAATGGCAAGGCCGGGCCGGCACCGGATTTCACCGGCAACATGGGGATCAGCAATCTCGACCTCGTGCAACGCAGCGACGGCAACGACCTGCTGAGCTGGAAACAGCTCGATGTCACCGGCATCCGCTATCAATCCAGCCCGCAAAAACTCGCCATCGCCCGCGTCACCTTCGATCGGCCGATTTCGCGCGTCTCCATCACCCGCGAGGCAAAGCTCAACATCGCCACCGTCGCCGGGGTCGAAACCCCCAGCCTTGGCGCCGAGCCTGACGCTGCCGCCGTCACCCAGGTCGCTGCAACCACCCCCGTCGCGCCACCCGCGGCAACAAAGAAAGCCAAGACCATCAAGGTCATGGCCCCGGTCAGTTCCGGCCTCAACGCCGCCGGCAAGCTGTTCCCCATCACCATCGGCGAAATCGCAGTCAAAGCCGGCACCATCGCCTTCCAGGACCTTTCCATCGAACCCAATTTTTCGGCCAGCATCCAGGGCTTCAACGGCGCCGTCACCGGCCTGTCGACCGCCCCCGGCAGCCAGGCGCGCTTCAATCTGAAGGGCTATGTCATCGACAAATATGCCCCCGTTACCATCACCGGCCGCGCCAACCCCTTTGCCTATGATGCCAACACCGACATCACCGCCAAATTTTCCAACATCGAACTGCCGGTGTTCAATCCCTATTCCGGGCGCTTCGCCGGCTATGCGATTGCCAAGGGCAAGCTCTCCACCACATTGCACTATCGCATCGTCAACCGCGGGCTGAACGCCGATCACAACATCGTCATCGACCAATTGACCTGGGGGGAGGCGACCGACAGCAAGGAAAAGGTCTCGCTGCCGCTGCGTCTCGCCACCTCGCTTCTCAAGGACAAGAACGGCGTCATCGATCTGGACCTGCCGGTCGAAGGCACGCTCGATGATCCCAAGTTCAAGATCTGGCCGGTGGTCTGGCAAGTCGTCGGCAATGTCCTCACCAAACTCATCACCGCGCCCTTTGCGCTCATCGGGTCGCTGTTCGGCGGCGGCGACAATGCGCAATTCGTCAGCTTCGATCCGGGGTCTGCCCTTGTGCCGCCCGAGTCGGACAAGAGCCTGAAAGCCATCGCCAAGGGCTTGGCCGAAAAGCCCGAGCTCAACCTCGACATTCCCGCCGGCCCCGGCATCCGCGAAGACGCCGAAGCCATGACGACCAAGGCGCTCGAAACCGCAGTCCTGGCGGGCAAAAAGGCGCCACTCGCCGATGACTACGCCGCTTTTGATGCCGGCAAAAAGGTCGATCGCCTCAAATCCGTCTACAAGGCGAAATTCGGCAAGGGCCCCAAATTCCCGGAAGATTCCGGCGTCACCAAGGCCGGAATGTTCGCCGGTGGCGAAGCAAAAGCCGCTGCCAACGCCGGCCAGATCAAATGGCTGGAGGAACAACTCCGTCCCAAATTCGCCCCCGGCGACGCCGAAATGGCGGCGCTTGGCCAGGCCCGCGCCAATGCGGTCAAGGAAGCCCTGCTCGGCGAAGGCGCCATCGAGCCGACCCGGGTGTTCGTCGCCACCGACAAGGCCGTGACCGCAAAGGATGGCAAGGTCGTGATGGAACTGGCGGTCAAATAGGCTTGACCTTGCTGCCGCCACCCCGCAACGCCGCGCCCATGGGGACCACAACAGCAGCATCGACCCGCCGCATCCTCGGCGCCAGCCTCGTCGGCACCGCGGTCGAATTCTACGATTTCTACATCTATGCCACCGCCGCCAGCCTGGTCTTCGGGCCGCTGTTCTTTCCTCTCGAAAGCGCCTCGGCACAGCTTCTGGCGGCCTATGCCAGCTTTGCCGTGGCCTTCATCGCCCGCCCCATCGGCGCGCTGGTCTTTGGTCATTATGGCGATCGCATCGGCCGCAAATCGACGCTGGTCGCCAGCCTGTTGGTGATGGGCGGCTCCACCCTCGCCATCGCTTTCCTGCCCACCTATGGCACCGCCGGTTGGCTCGCGCCGGTGCTGCTCTGCACGTTGCGCTTTGGCCAGGGTTTCGGCCTTGGCGGCGAATGGGGCGGAGCTGCACTATTGGCGGTGGAGAACGCCCCACCGGGTTGGCGCGGCCGCTTTGGCATGTTCCCGCAATTGGGCGCTCCGGTGGGCTTCATCGCGGCCAACGGCCTGTTCCTCATCCTCGGCCTCGTGCTCAGCGACGAAGATTTCCGCTCCTGGGGCTGGCGTCTGCCCTTCCTTGCCAGCGCGCTCCTCGTCGGCGTCGGCCTGTGGGTGCGCCTGAAACTCACCGAAACCCCGGCCTTTGCCGCGCTGGCGGAACGCGGCCCGCCACCCAACGTCCCCATCGCCGAACTCCTCCGCCTCCACTGGCGCGAGACCCTTGGCGGCACTTTGGGCGTCATCGCCTGCTTTGCGCTGTTCTACCTCGCCACTGCCTTTGCCCTTGGCTATGGCACCACCAAACTCGGCTATGCCCGCGAAACCTTCCTCTCGGTACAACTCGTCGCCATCCTGTTCCTTGGCCTGGGCATCCTGATCGCGGGCTGGCTGTCGGATCGTTTCGACCCCCGCCGCGTACTGATTGCCGGCTGCATCGCCGCCATTGCTGCCGGTTTTGCGCTGGCTCCCATGCTGGGCAGTGGCTCGCTCTTGCTCGTCGGCGGCTTCCTTGCCTTGGCGCTATTCGTCATGGGCTTCGTCTATGGGCCCCTCGGGGCCTGGTTGCCGGGGCTGTTCCCGGCGCGCATCCGCTATACCGGCGCCTCGATGAGCTTCAACATGGGCGGCATACTCGGCGGCGGCCTCGCCCCCATTGTCGCCCAAGCGCTGTCCGATCGCGGCGGGCTGCAACCCGTTGGCTGGTATCTCGCCGCCGCCGCCACCTCCAGCCTTATCGCCCTCATCCTCCTCAACAAGCCGCCGCATCTGGATTGACCGCCCCTGCCAGCGGCCGCGCCGTCACCTCGCGGAAAATCTCGCGATAGCGCGGATGCTCGGTGCCCATCATCCGGTCCCACCAAGTGAAATACAGCCCGTAATTATGGTTGAAGCTGCCGTTGTGGTGCAGGTCATGATGCGTCGTTGTGTTGAACTGCCCCCAGAACCAATGGTCGGCCATGCCACGCGGATGCACTTCCACCCCCGCGTGCCCCATGACGTTGCGCGCAATCATGATGCCCAGAAAGACGAACGTCGCGACAAACGGCGTCGGCACGAATGCCACCCACAGCGACACGAACAACACCTGCACGATCGCTTCGGGCCAATCAAAGGCATAGGCGGCAAACGGCGTCGGCGTGATCGATTTGTGATGGGTGCGGTGAAACCGCTTGAACAACCGCCGGTCGTGCATGGCGCGATGCGTCCAATAGAACCAGGTGTCATGCGCGACCAGCAGCAGCATGACATAGGCAATGGCCTCGGCCACCCCCGGCGTGCCTTGATAGAACCCCACCGTATGGCCATTGGCCGTCAACCACAGCGCCGGCGTCGAAACCAGCGCATAGATGACGACACTGCGCAGCGACGCCGCCCATTCGCGCCTGCGATCGGCCATCGTCGCGGTCCGTGCCTGCAACCGCCGCACCCGCCATGGTGAGCGCAGCACCAGCGCCACCACCAATGTCATCACCAGCGTCGCCACCAGATAGCGCCCGCCATCGAACAGGAACACATTGGGAAAGACGCGCAGCGCCGCGTCGGCCATCGTCATCGAATCGGGCATCGCAGTTCCTCCGTTGATAGGGAGGGCTTCTCACCCATCGCGCCGCGCCCCGCGCCGCCGATTTACAGTTTCAACCGGTCGATTTTGATAATTCGATCAATCGCGCAGTTTTTGTGCCCGATATTCGCTCGGCGTGCAGTCATTGGCGGCCCGAAACGCCCGGTTGAAGGGTGCAAGGCTGCCAAACCCGGCATCCAACGCAATCGTTAGAATCGGCACTTCTTTCTGCGCCGGATCGGCCAGCGCCTGCTCCGCCTCCGCCAACCGGAACCCATTCAGATAGGCGTTGAAATTGCGCGCCCCCAGCCCCCGGTTGATCGCCCGCCGCAACCGATATTCCGGCACCCCCAGCCCCGCCGCCACCGCGGTAATCGTCAACCCTTCCTGCCTGTAGGTGCGCTCCCGCGCCATGCTCGCCTGCAAGCGCGCCAGCAACGCTGAATCATCGGCTTCCGGTGCTGCTACAGCCGCGCCTGCCCGCACCGGCGGCGCCAGCAACGCCGGGTCGCGCCAGCCGAACAGCGAGAACGCCACCGTCGCCGCCAGCAGCAGCACCGCCATCGCATTGGCCAGTCTCCATGCCACTGGCGGCGGCCACCCGCGCGTCGTCACTTCGGAACCGACAATCCAGAGGATAAGCAACGCAATGGCAATCGACAGCGCCAGCCGCATTCGCCGCCGGCCTTCGACAAGATCGTTGTTGCGCCCCTGCAACGCGATGCGGACGCCCATCGCGACAAACACCAGCGACAGGGATCGCCACGCCAGCGGCAGCAGGATACCGCCGCGCGCCACCCACACATAATTGGACACCAGCCCCGCACCCACCAGCAACAGCACGGCCCCGCCATGCACCGGCCGCAGCTCGAAATCATCGTCGAACCAGCTGGCGGCGAACAACCAGAACAAGGCCGGCGACGCCAGGCTCATGATGTGCGGCGGCAACACCTGCCACCCACCGGCCAGGCCGGCATTCATCAACGGCAAGGTCAGATAGCTGACGCCGCCAAGGGTCAGCAGCAAGCCAAAGCGCGGCGCCAGGCCGCCGCGCCAATCCCTGGCAAAATTGCAGACGAGCAACAACAGCAGCGCCGCCGCACCGCCGCGCAAGACACCATCCCAGAAGATCGGATTCGTCACTGCCGGGCGCCGCGCGGCGCCATTTCAATCCTCGCCGAACTTGTCGAGCACCAGTCCCGAAAGCTTGGCAACGGCGGCTTCGGCCTCGCTGCCGGTCGCCGAAATCTCGATGGCATCCCCAATGCCCGCCGCCAGCATCATCAGCCCCATGATCGAGGTCCCAGTGACGCTGCTACCATCATGGCTGACGGTGACTTCGGCATCAAAGCCCGAGGCCATGGTGACGAACTTGGCGCTGGCGCGCGCGTGGAGCCCGCGCTTGTTGGTGATGGGAACGGTAATGGGGCCAGCCGAACTCAAACCGCTTCGCCCAGCATCTTTGAAGCAACAGCGATATATTTGCGCCCGGCCTCCTGTGCCGCCTCCACCGCCGCGGCAACTTTCATCGTCTTGCGCACCGATGCCAGCTTGATCAGCATCGGCAGGTTGACCCCGGCGATGACTTCGACATTCGGTCCCATCAGGGAAATCGCCAGGTTCGATGGGGTGCCACCGAACATGTCGGTCAGCATGATGACGCCCTGACCGGAGTCGCTGCGCTGGATTGCAGCGGCAATATCGGCGCGACGCACCTCCATATCGTCATCGGCGGCGATGCAGATTGCCTCCACACGCTCCTGCGGACCAACGACATGTTCTGTCGCGGCGATGAATTCATCGGCCAGATGGCCATGGGTAACGAGAACGAGACCAATCATGCGGTGCCCTGCTCACCCGTTCCCGGGGTCGCTGTCAATATGGCGGCGTCATTCCCCTGTCGGCCGACATCGCGGTGGATGAGGGTCGGCGCGTGCCCGGCGGCGGTCAACCGCGCCGCCAGTTCGCGCGAAACCGCGACGCTGCGGTGGCGGCCACCGGTGCAGCCGATGGCTATGGTGAGATAGGCCTTGCCTTCGCGGCCGTAGCCCGGAAGCAGCGTGAGCAGCAGATCAGCGATACGGTCTATGGCCGGGGCATAGGCCGGATCGGCGGCCACATAGGCAGCGACCTGTGGGTCTTCGCCGGTCAGCGGCCGCAATGTCACGTCCCAATGCGGGTTGGCGAGAAACCGCATGTCGAACACCAGATCGGCGTTGCGCGGCAGGCCATGGGCAAAGCCAAAGGATTGCAGCGTCACCGTCAAATCATGCTTGCCACTGCGGCCGAGTCGTTCGGCGATGAGCCGGCGCAGGTCGGTCACCGAAAGTTCGGTGGTGTCGATAACCAGGTCGGCCCAGCGCTTGAGCGGCTCGGTCAGCTCGCGTTCGCGGCCGATGCCATCGGCGGCGGGGCGGTCGGCGGCCAGCGGATGGCGACGGCGCGTTTCAGAAAAGCGCCGCACCAGCTCGTCATCCGAACAATCGATATAGATCAGCCGGACATCGACGCCTTCGCCACGCAGGGCCCGCAACCGCGCCACCAGCGCTTCGGCTTCAAAGGCGCGGGTGCGGGTATCGATGCCGAACGCCAGCGGCCTGGCCAGCGCCCTTTCGCCGGCGTCACCACCTTCGGCCGACGCCAGCAACGCCTCGACCAGCCCGAGCGGCAGATTGTCCACTGCTTCGTAATCAAGATCCTCCAGCGCCTTCAACGTCGATGCCTTGCCGGCGCCGGACATGCCGGTGATGACCAGCATCGGCGGGGCGGAGGGCACCGGTTGAGAGGAAGGGGGCTGAGCCACGATAGCGTCTTTTACCGCGAGGCCATGGGCACGCAAAGCCCGTTCGACTTTCAACGGCGCCGATTCGCCGCCGGCATCGAGCCCGAGGTGCGGAACCGCGACCCCGGCAAGGTTGAGCAGTACCGGATCGGGCAGTCGTTCAGGGGTGGCGACCAGATCGATGGCCAGCACAACCTGCGCGGCGATCGTCGGTTGCGGCACGATGCCGACGCCGCGCACCTCGATCAGGTCCTGCAAGGCCGCCGGGGCCGACGCCCACAACAGGCCATCGCGCGCCGTCAACACCACCCGGTCATCGGCGACCAGCCGCCAGCCGCGATCGATCAACCGCAGCGCCAGATCGGACTTGCCCACCCCCGAAGGCCCGAGCAGCAGCACTGCACGGCCCTCCAGCGACACCGCCGTTGCGTGGGTTGTCGGCTCGATCATGCGGCGCTGTTCGATGTGCGGCTCATGCCGCGGGAAGCTCGACCGTGAACACAGCGCCGCCCTGGGCCCGGTCATCGACCCGGATGCTGCCGCCATGCGCCTCCACAATCGCCCCGGCAATCGACAGCCCCAGCCCCGAATGGCGGCCAAAATCCTCGGACTCGGGTCGCTGCGAGTAAAAGCGCTTGAACACATCACCGCGGTTTTCCGCCGGCACCCCGGGGCCTTCATCCTCCACCCGCAATCGCACCCGGCCCGGCCCGGTTTCGGCGCTGACAATCACCTGGCCGGGATTGGGCGAAAACGAAATCGCATTGTCGATCAGATTGCGCAGCACCTGCGCCAACCGCGCCGGGTCGCCCTGCACCTTGGCAGCGCCCAGGACCGGCGGCAGATAGGCGATGGCCATCCCCGACGGCAACCCGGCGACGCGATACGCCGCTACCAACCCCGATGCCAATGCTCCCGCGTCAACCGGCTCGAACCGCGATCGCGACAGTTCCGCATCCAGCCGGCTAGCATCTGAAATATCGGTAATCAACCGGTCCAGCCGCGCCACATCATCGCGAATCACCGCCAGCAAGCGGTCCCGCAACGCCGGCTGCTCCACCTGCTCCAACGTGTCGACGGCGCTGCGCAGCGACGCCAGCGGGTTCTTCAATTCATGCGCCACATCCGCTGCAAAGGCCTCGGTCGCGTCGATGCGGTTCCTCAGTGCGATCGACATGTCCGACAGTGCCCGCGCCAGCGCACCGATCTCGTCACGCCGCTCGGGCAGCCGCGGCACGATGACTTCGCGGGACCGCCCCAGCCGCACGCGGTGTGCGGCAATCGCCAGCATCCGCAGTGGCCGCACGATGGTGCGGGCGAGGTAGAAGGATAGTGACACGGTGATCGCCGTCACCCCCAGCAACAGCCAGAAACTGGTCAATCGCTCGGCGCGCAGGATCCGCGTCAGGTCGGCGGCGCTATCGGTCAGATGGACAACCCCGCCGCCGCGTACCGGGGCCGCCGCCGTAATGATGAAATTGCCGTCGTCCGCCCGACGTATGCGGGTTTCTGGCGTGCCACCCGCCATCGCCGCCACGGCCTCGTCCCAGTGCCGGGAAACATCGGGTGCCGCCTCCACATACAGCGGAATCGGCCGAAACGACCCGACATCCTCCAGCAACAGATCGATATAGCGTGCCGATCGCCGCCGCCACGTCTGCCTTGCCGCATCATCCAGCACGAAACGATGCGCCCCCGCCCGACGCCAATTGTCCGCCATCAACGCGCCATCGCCGTCATACAGCCGCAGCCGCGTTCCTCGTGCGAAATCGCGGCGCTCGATGCTGACCGTCAGGCTTGGCGCCGGCAAATCCCCGGCAAAGCCCGCAATCGTCACCGCCTGTCGCGACAGCTCGTTCGTCCGCTCGTCGATCAACCGCGACCGCACGGTGTTGATATACAGCAGCATGATCGCCAGCACGATGACGGCAACGATATTGACCGCAAAGATCCGCGCCCTCAGCGAGCCAAAGCCCAGCCCGCGTCGCCACTCCTGCACCTCATCGGGCCGGGGCGGCGCCGGGGCCGGGCGATCATTCCTCGTTGAAGCGATATCCGACACCGTAGAGGGTCTCTATTCCCTTGAAATCATGGTCCACGGCACGAAATTTCTTGCGCAATCGCTTGATGTGCGAATCGATAGTCCGGTCATCGACATACACGTCATCCTGATACGCCGCGTCCATCAACTGGTCACGTGACTTCACAAACCCCGGTCGCGCCGCCAGCGTTTCAAGAATCATGAACTCGGTCACCGTCAACGCCACATCGCCGCGCCGCCCCTCGCCGGCGTCCCAGGTCACCCGGTGCCTTGCCGGGTCCATCACCAGCCGCCCGCGAATAATCGGCTCGGCCACCGGCTCATCCCCTGGCGGCGCATCGGCCGGAGCATTCCTGTGCGCCGTGCGCCGCAACACCGCCCGAATCCGCTCGATCAGCAGCCGCTGCGAAAACGGCTTGCCGATGTAATCGTCGGCGCCCATCGCCAGCCCCAGCGCCTCGTCGATCTCGGTATCCTTGGACGTCAGGAAAATCACCGGCACCGCCGATTTTTCCCGCAGACGGCGCAGCACTTCCATCCCGTCCATGCGCGGCATCTTGATATCCAGCACGGCAAGATCGGGCGGGTTCTCCGTCAACGCCTTCAACGCCGTATCGCCATCCGAATACATCCGCACCGTAAAGCCTTCGGCCTGCAACGCGATCGACACCGACGTCAGGATGTTCCGATCGTCATCGACCAGCGCAATGGTGGGGGCAGAGGAACTCATCATGCGGCTCGCCTTGTCGCCCCATCGCCGGCCCTTGGCAAGCCGGGTCCGATCACCCGCGAATTACCCCGATTTAGCTTGCGGTTAACGCATGCGCTTTTGACGAATACGTATGCGTTCGCTATGCGCCTCGGCAACGGGGAGATCGTGGCCGCAACGTCGGCCCCCACAGCAATTTGGCGGCCCCGGCCGCCATCGATTTCGGGAAGGATTGGCACGTGCCAGCATCGACCATCTCCAGGCACAGCCTCACGGAACAAGGCTATCCCACCGGTGCAGCGCTGCATTGGAACCTTGGCACCGCGCCGCTCATCGAACTCGCCGTCACCCGCGGCGAAGGCCTGCTGTCCAAACACGGCGCCTTTGTCGTGGAAACCGGCCAACACACGGGCCGCAGCGCCAATGACAAATTCATCGTCCGCGATGCCGTCACCGAAAACGTCATCTGGTGGGACAAGAACAAATCCATCACCCCGGCACAATTCGCCGCCATCAAGGCCGATTTTCAGGCCGCACTCGCCACCAGGGAAACCCTGTTCGTCCAGGATCTGTTTGGCGGCTCGCAACCCGAACACCGGGTCAAAGTTCGCGTCATCACCGAACGCGCCTGGCACAGCCTGTTCATCCGCACGCTGCTCGTCCGTCCCGAAACGGCAGCGCTCGCCGATTTCCTCCCCGAATACACCATCATCGATCTGCCCAGCTTCAAGGCCGATCCCGCCCGCCACGGCTGCCGCAGCGAAACCGTCGTCGCGGTGGATTTCGAAGGCAAGACCATTCTTATCGGCGGCACCTCCTATGCCGGCGAAATGAAGAAGAGCGTCTTCTCCATCCTGAATTACCTGTTGCCGCTCAAGGGCGTCATGCCCATGCACTGTTCAGCCAACATCGGGCCCAAGGGCGACACCGCGGTGTTCTTTGGCCTCAGCGGCACCGGCAAGACCACCCTTTCCGCCGACGCAAGCCGCACCCTCATCGGTGATGACGAGCATGGCTGGTCCGACACCGCGGTCTTCAACTTCGAAGGCGGCTGCTATGCCAAGGTCATCCGCTTGTCCGCCGAAGCCGAGCCCGAAATCTACGCCACCACCCAACGCTTCGGCACCGTGCTCGAAAACGTCGTCATCGACCCCATCACCCGCGAAATCGATCTCGACGACAACCGCCTCGCCGAAAACAGCCGGGCTTCCTACCCCATTGATTTCATTCCCAACGCCAGCACCGACAATCTTGGCCCGGTGCCCGACAATGTCATCATGCTCACCGCCGATGCGTTCGGCATCCTGCCCCCCATCAGCAAGCTGACGCCCGACCAGGCGATGTATCACTTCCTCTCGGGCTACACCGCCCGCGTTGCCGGCACCGAAATCGGCGTCACCGAACCCGATGCCACCTTCTCCACCTGCTTCGGCGCGCCCTTCATGCCGCGCCACCCCTCGGTCTATGGCAATTTGCTGAAGGACCGCATCGCCAAGGGCGGGGTCGATGTCTGGCTGGTCAACACCGGCTGGACCGGCGGCGGCGCCGGCACTGGCGGAACCGGCACCCGCATGCCGATCAAGGCCACCCGCGCGCTGCTCAACGCCGCTCTCGACGGTACACTCAAGACCGGCGAATTTCGCACCGATCCCAATTTCGGCTTCCAGGTGCCCATCAGCGTGCCCGGCGTCGACGCCAATATCCTCAACCCGCGCGAAACCTGGGCCGACAAGGCCGCCTATGATGCCAAGGCCAAGGCGTTGGTCGGCATGTTCATCGCCAATTTCGCGCAGTTTGCGGAGCACGTCGACGCCGGCGTGATGGAATCAGCACCGAAAGCGGCGTAGTCGCAGCGCAGCAGCGCGCGGACTCGCGCAAGACCAGCCGGCGGCTCGGTTGGCCACTGGCCAACCGAGCCCGTCCCCAGATTCTTGGCGACGCCAGCACAGGCTTTGCCCGTGCCCTGCCCTTACTGATTGCCAATCCCACCCATTTGCCCGACAATCCTCCAACAATCGGGGGACCGTCATGGCCTGGATCATCGCCGCCGTCGTTCTTGCCGGCCTGTATTTCTGGTACGCCAGCATCGTCGCCAAGCGGAACCGCGTCGCCGAGGCCCTCGCCGGCATCGATGCCCAGCTCAACCAGCGCCATGACCTGGTGCCCAACCTGCTCGCCATCGCCAAACGCTACATGGCGCATGAAAGCGACCTGCTCACCGAAGTCACCCAACTCCGTGCCGCCGCCGGCGCTGCCACCGGCGCCACCGCCAAATTCGCCGCCGAGGCAAAGCTCGATGCCGGCATCGGCCGCCTCCTCGCCACCGCCGAAAACTACCCCGATCTAAAGGCCGACGGACCGATGATCGAGGCCCAGCGCGGGCTCCAGGAAGTCGAAACCAACATCGCCGCCGCCCGCCGCTTCTATAACAGCGCCGTTGCCGACCTCCGCAACGCCACGCAAACCTTCCCCGGCTCCCTCCTCGCCCCGCTCGCCGGCGCTGGCGGCGCGCCGCCACCCTTCTTCGAAGCCACCGCCGAAACCCGCGCCCCCATCGACGCCGCCGCGCACCTTTAGGTCATGGCCGACCCGCCAATGGCCGAGCCGCCAAGGCCCGAACCACCAAACGCCAGCCCCGGCCTGGCAAAGCTGGTGCTGCTTGGCGGTGCCGCGGCCGGGTTGACACTTTTCATCGCAGTGGTGGTCGCCGCGGCCAACCAGCCCGACGGTTCCATCCTCAGCGGCATCTTCGCCGGCCTGTTCGGCGGCTTGCTCGTCACCCTCGCCGGCGCGTTTTTCGCCATGCGGCTCGCCAACCCGCCCGCGCCGCCGCCACCGCTTGATGAAGCCAAGGCCGATCGCGTCACCACCGGCCTCGGGCCCATATTGGCCGAACTGGAAACCGCCCGCCAACTGACGGTGCAACAGATCAAGGCCCGCGCCCGCTGGCGGGTGCCCGTGGGCGTCGCCGGCGGCATGGCGCTCTGGCTGCTGCCCGACAGCCCGGGTGAGCCGCGCAACATCCTCGATCTGCTTTACAGCCTTGGGTTCGGCGCCGCGCTCGGCTATGCTTGGGCCGTCGCAAAACTCGGCAGCGCCTATCGCCTGCTCTATAAACAACGCGTGCTGCCACTGCTGGCGGCGCAATTCGGCGACCTGTCATGGCGACCGGCGCAACTGCCGGATCTGGCGCGCTGGCAGGCCGCCGGCGTCTTCCCCGAACATGAAAGCGCTCTGGCCGAAGACGAACTGTTCGGCACCCATCGCAACCTGCCACTCAGCATCATCGAACTCCGCCTCGAAAGCGGCAGCGGCGATGACACCCGCGTGCATTTCAACGGCCTGCTCACCGAAGTCACCCTGCCGCGCGGGCTCAACGGCAGCACCGCCATCGTCGCCAGCGAAGGCCTGCTCGGTCGCCTGCGGGATTGGCTCGGCCGCGACGGCCGCGCCCGTGTCAAGCTTGAGGACCCGGCGTTCGACGCGGTCTATCAAGTTTGGAGCACCGACCAGATCGCCGCCCGCGCGTTGTTGACGCCCGCTTTCATGGAACGCCTGCTGGCGCTGGCCGCGCGCAGCAACTTCGGCCGCCCTGTGGCGCTCGCCGATGGCAACCGCCTCACCATGGCCATCCCCCGTTCGGGCACCCTGTTCGAACCCCCCAGCTACACCCGCCCCGCCACCAGCCGCGCCGCCCTCGTGGAACTCCACGACGACATCGCCGCGGTGCTGGCCGTGGCGGATGCGGTGATCGATCTGGATTATGTCGCGCGACGTGGTTTGCCATAGAGGCAGGCTGCGGACGACGGGACATCCGCCCCATTCACTTTGGATGTAATCGCTAAAAAGTAGATGTTGCTCGCAAAGCCTGCACCTGGCACCAAGTTTCCATGGGCCGAGCCTTCTACGATGCGCCCGGCGCTGTGTTTGCACATCTATCGCCACATGATATTCTTGGAAAGCTTGGCGATGCATCGCCGTTTGGCGATGAACCGACTCAAAAGGCGGCCTGGAAATTCGAGATTACCCATCTGCAAGCGGTCGCGTTCAGCTTACCACAGGCGCATTTCTTCCTCGAATTCACGATTCCGCGAATGGGAAGGCGTGCAGATGCTATCATTGTTGCAGATGGGCTGATCTTTGTTCTGGAATACAAAGTGGGCGAAAGCGGCTTTCCGCTACACGCGCGAGAGCAGACACATGGCTATGCACTCGACCTCAAATATTTTCATGCAACAAGCCACGACAAGACAATTATTCCTATCCTCATTTCCACAAAGGCACCTTCCCAACAAATTGATTTGGGATTCTCGGTAACCGGCAATGTCATTGCGCCAATCACTTGCAGTCCGGGTGATCTTGCGCCGACGCTGCAGCGATTTCTGGCCATCAGTTCCGCCCCGGTGATCGATCCGCTAGTCTGGGCCAAAGGCGCATATCTGCCAACACCGACCATCATCGAGGCCGCAGAAGCATTATATGCGCGCCATGATGTTAAAGACATCTCACGCGCGGAAGCCGGCGATCAAAATCTGGCACGAACAGCTGAGGCCGTTGAATCTGTCGTAGCGCGTATGAAGGCTACAAATGGCAAGGCGATCTGCTTCGTTACCGGGGTACCCGGCGCTGGCAAGACTCTTGCTGGGCTCAACATCGCGACGAGCCGACTTGCACGTGATGTCGGCGAAGATTCGGCATATCTTTCGGGCAATGGACCGTTAGTCGAAGTGCTCTGCACAGCGCTGGACCGCGACCTTGCCAAGCGGGCGCGTGCGCGGCGCCTGAAGAAAGAAGACCTTTATTTGCTCGGTCGCGCGCCAGACAAGCTCATCCAAGCCGTGCATCGCTTTCGGGATGCCTATCTCAACGATCCCGGACCACCGTCCGAGCATGTCATTGTTTTTGATGAAGCACAGCGCGCTTGGGGCAGGGACAAGGCGAGCAAATTCATGGGCAAGCGTGGTCATCATGATTTCGACCAGTCCGAGCCCGCCTTCCTGTTGTCGGTCATGGATCGCAGGCCGGATTGGTGTGTCGTGGTATGCCTCATCGGAGATGGGCAGGAGATTCATGAAGGCGAGGCCGGAATTGCCGAATGGTTTCGTGCGCTCCAGAGTGAGCGACGTCACTGGCATATATTTGCGCCACCCCGACTGCTGGATAGCACCGGTCCGCTGGATGCCGGCCTGATCTGGTTTTTTGATCAGCAAGGCGAGCCCCCAAACCCCGACTTGCATCTCGATGTGCCCGTGCGTTCATTCCGTTCAGACAGGGTAGCGAGCTTTGTTGCTGCCCTTCTCGACAGGGACTCTGCACAGGCGGCTTCGCTGCGGCCAGATCCAGCCCAATATCCAATCTATCGCACACGATCCTTGGCTGTGGCCCGCGAATGGCTGCGCAAACGACGCCAGGCAAACGAGCGCTCCGGCCTTTTGGCGTCTTCCAACGGACTTCGACTCAAGCCGGAAGGCATTTTCGTCAAATCCAAGATCGATGGCCCAGTCTGGTTCCTCAACCCATCTGACGATGTCAGAGCATCATCTGCACTCGAAGAGACGGCGACCGAGTTCGATGTCCAGGGGCTTGAATTGGATTGGACGTGTGTTGCTTGGGATCTCAATCTGCGGCGTGCAAACGGTTGGCATGCGATGAACTTCAAGGGCACAAAATGGCAAGAGGTGAGCAGCAGCAATAGCGGCATCAGCACCGCCGACTATGTCCGCAACGCATATCGCGTACTGCTGACACGAGCGCGGCAGGGAATGGTGATCTTCGTGCCGCGCGGTGAGGACGCGGACGCGACCAGGCCGCCGGCAGAATATGATGCCATCGATGCATGGCTAGCCACTTGTGGAATTCCGCAACTAGAGCCTCATACATAAGAACTCCAGCCGCAGCGACCACCTCAAAAAACCGGGTCGTGGATCCCGCATTCGGTCTTGTCCCAACCGCGCCAGCGGCCGGCGCGCGGGTCTTCGCCGGGCTGCACCTGGCTGGTGCAAGGCACGCAGCCGACGCTGGGGTATCCCTGCGCCTCCAACGGATGCCGCGGCAATTTCGCCGCCCCGAACCGCGCTTCAATGGCGTCTTTGGTCCAATCC
>JANPEP010000106.1:0-9946 GCA_031422995.1 Polymorphobacter sp.
TCCTCCCAGCAGACGCGAAACGAAATCACCCGGTCCGGCTCGGCAATCCGCCGCAAGATCTGCGCTTCGTGATATTTCACCTTGTCGGCCATGAAGCCGAAAATATCCTCGGCCACTTCGGTCACCGCCTGCACAAACTCCGGTTGCCCCGGATTGCGCTTCACCACCCCCTCGATGAAGTGCGGCAGGTCGACGTGATCACTGTTGGCCATGGTGAAATCCCCCCAAGAAATAACTTACCAATCCATCCGGGCACAGGTTGCGTCCAACAATGCCCAAACGCAATTCCGCACCAGTTTCAGCCTTTCACGCGTCGCGGCACCCGGCCCAGGTCATGCACCACCGTTCCCGCCTGCATCGGCTGCGCCTTCCACGCGGCGCTGCGGATTGTCCGTTCGGCATCCCCTCGCCCCGCCGCCCAATGCGCGGTCATCGAAACCCGGCTGAAATCGACATATTTGGAGCTGCCCTGCCGCAACTTGTCACGATAGATCAATTGGGCAATGGCCACACGGTTCTCCCGCGCCACCTCGGTCAACACCTTTATTTCCGGGCTATCGCGCAATTCCGGCGGCAATTTCGCCACCAGGCTGTGAAACGCCCGTCGCGCCTCCGCCAGTTGCAGCTTGTTGGCCGTCGCACTGCGCGTCCGGCTCGAAAATCGGATGTCCTGCGCCCGCGCCTCCACTTCCAATATCGTGTCAGGCATCGGCCCCCGCGCTGGAAACAGGTCGATCTGGTACACTTGCATGTCGCTGTTGCGATCATTTTCCAGCACATAATCGATCGGCGTGTTCGATGCCTCGCCGCCGTCCCACCACATCTCGCCCTCCACTTCCACTGGCGGCAAACCCGGCGGATAGGCGGAAGCCGCCATGATATGCTCCACGCCGATGCGCTCCTTCTCGGTGTCGAAATAACGGAAATTGCCGCTTTTCACCCCCACCGCGCCTACCGAAACCTGCATCTCACCACTGTTCAACCGGTCCCAATCGACCAACCGGTTCAACGTCGCCTGCAACGGCGCCGTGTCATAATAACTCAAATGCCCCTTCAGCCACGGCAGCGCCGGCGACCATTTCGGCTTGAAAAACCCGGGTGCGCCCCGGAAAATCGCCACCGCCGTTGCAAATTCACTCCAATGCCGGGCAAATTCATCCCCCAGAACCCCCATCACCTTGGCGGTATCAAGATGTCCCGGCCTGCCTTTCAACACCGGCACCACCGAAGGCCCGCGCCACCCCACCGCCTTCTCCGCCGCCGCCAGGCCATCGGCCAGCACCCCGGCCATCGCCGTCCCCGCCGATTTGGTGATGACCCCCACGTCCCGCCGCAACGCATCACTCGCCCGCGGCATCGGCACCGACAGGCCAGACGTGACCAATTCCCAGAATTCCGCCAACCGCTCGGTCCGCCGCGCCACCGGATTGCCGGCAATGATCGCGGCATTGATAGCGCCTATGGAAATCCCCGCTACCCAGTCCGGCACCACCTTCGCCCGGCTCAACGCATCGAACACCCCGGCCTGATAACTCCCCAGCGCGCCGCCGCCCTGCAACACCAGCACTTGCCGCGTTTTCGCATCCCGGTTCATCGCCATCACGCCCCCCGTGCCGCCGCTGGCAACATGATACCCCAACTCGCTTCGCCGCACCAACGGGTCGACTTGCACCCCCCAAACCCTATTGTTGCCGCCAGGCTCAGGAGCAAAACCCATGACAACCGCCGCCACCGCCCACCGGGTTCTGGTCCTGCAAGGCGGCGGCGCGCTCGGCAGCTACCAGGCCGGCGTCTTCGAAGCGCTCGGCAAGGGCGGCCTCTGCCCGGACTGGATTGCCGGCATCTCCATCGGCGCCATCAACGCCGCGCTCATCGCCGGCAATCCCCCGGAACGCCGCGTCCCCCGGCTCACCGAATTCTGGGAACTTGTTTCCTCGGGTTTCACGGCCGCGGCACCACAGCTGGGCGATGGCTTCCGGCGTCAATGGAGCCAGATCGCCACCGCCATGACCGTGTCGCAAGGCGCCCCCGGCTTTTTCAAACCCTTCTGGCCGCCACCGCTGCCCTGGCTAAAGGGCCCCATCGGCTATTACGACACCGCGCCGCTCAAGCAGACCCTCGAACGCCTCGTTGATTGGGATCTGCTCAATTCCGGCAAGGTCCGGCTTTCCGTCGGTGCCGTCAACGTCGAAACCGGCAATTTCCGCTATTTCGACAGTAACGACGAACGCCTCCGCCCCGAACACATCATGGCCTCGGGTGCCCTGCCCCCGGGCTTTCCCCCCGTCGAAATTGACGGTCAGTATTGGTGGGATGGCGGCCTCGTCTCCAACACCCCGCTCGAATATGTCCTTGAAACCGAACAGGATTGCGACCTGCTGATTTTCCAGGTCGATCTGTTCCCGGCGCGCGGCCCCTTGCCGCAAACCATCAGCGAAGCCGACGAACGCGCCAACGACATCCGCTTCTCCAGCCGCACCCGGCACAACACCGACAGCAATTTGCGGCTCAACCGCGCCCGCACGGCCTTTCACGCCCTCGTCGCCAAACTCCCCGCAAACCTGCGCTACAGCGACGAAGTCCGCCTGTTGTCCGATGTCGCCCGCGAAAATCGTGTCACCATCGCCCAACTCATCTATCGTGACAAATCCTGGCAGGGCGAAAGCAAAAGCGTAGAATTCAGCCGCGCCACGATGGCCGAACATTGGCTGTCCGGCCTCCAGGATGTCGAACGCACCATCTGCAACGCTGCCTGGCTAACCCAGCCGCTAAAACTGGGCACCATCGTCTACGACCTCAGCAACGCGCCTATTTCGGGAACAGCAAAGTCACCGTGAACCGCCCGGCAAAACCATGCGGCGACCCATAATTGGCCACCGTATAATATCGCAATGCACCGCCTATGCTGACCAATTGCCCGCCGATCTTGGTGATCTGCGAAATGTTCGCCGAAACCGGCAACGTCCAGATGTCACCCTTCCAGTTATAGGTAATGTCGGCCGACACACCATAACTCATGCCGCCCTTTGTGGCATAACTGATGAACGGATTGACAAACGTCGCGCTGATATCGTTGCGACTGTCATTGCCGGCAAACGACCAGATATGGTTGGCCAGCGCCCCGATGGTCAACGGCCCGGCCTGTTTCAACACCACGCCCGTCGGCCCCGCACCCCATTTCCGGCCCGAAAGCAAATCGTCGGTCCCGGTCGGCACCAGGAACACCGGCCCTGCACCCCAGATGATGCCCTTGGGCTTGGCCGGGCTGAAAAACAGGCTCTGCACAGTGTCGCCCAACCCGAACTGGCTGCCAGCACCGGGTGCAAGGTTGTTCTGCCAAACCACCGGCACGATGGTCCGCGAAATCAGCGTCCAGTCCTCGTTCAGGCTGATCGGGATCACCGGCTGCACATTCAACGTGATGCGTTCGCCATCCCGCGAACCGTTGACTTCGGGTCCGATGCCGCCATCAAAATTGAACTGGAACGGCACGCTGATCAACGATGCCACCGGGTTGGACAGCTTCAACGCCAGCGCCGCTGCATCATCTGCCGGAGCTGTCGCGCCTGCAACAGCCTCCTGTGCCACCGCGGACGTCGCCAGCAAAACCCCACACACCGCCGCCAGCGATTTCCCCAACGTCATCTGAAAAACCTTCCATTCATCAAATCAATGCGATGGCGCAAAACGTCAGCGGCGAATGCCCGATTTTAGACAAACCCGCTTATTTCGCGGCGAAAACCGCCACTCCGACGGCCTCACCATCGTTTCGCTGAAGAAACCATAGCATGACAAAGCACCGAATTGGTACGTTTTACTCGGCCTTCAACAACTCCACATCGAATATCAACGTCGCGCCCGGCGGAATGTCCGCGCCGGCGCCGCGCTCGCCATATCCCGCCGCCGCCGGAATGATCAGCGTGCGCTTGCCGCCGGGCATCATCCCGGCAACCCCCTCATCCCACCCCTGGATTACCTGCCCGGCCCCCAGTGCAAAGCCGAACGGCTGCCCCCGGTCCAGCGAGGAATCGAACTTGGCCCCCCGCTTGCCGCCTTCATACAACCAGCCGGTATAATGCACCGTCACGAACTGCCCCGCCGTCGCGGCGGCACCCTTGCCCAGCTTGACGTCGGTTATCGACGTCCCGCTCGGCAAAACCACCGGCGCCAACACCACCGGCGCCACAACCGCCGGCTTCACGGTCTTGGCCTCCGCCACACCAGGCACCACTGCCATCGCCATCGCCGCTGCAATCGTCATCACCTTCATGTCATCATTCCCGTCATTGCCCGGCAAAATGCCAAGCCGTTGCTTGAAAAACCCGATCGTCCGTGTCTCGGCTTCTTTACCAGGTCCGCTTTCGGGAAGATGAATGGTCAACACCGAATGCGGCGGCCGTCCAGTTCCCTGCCGCGCATCCTCGTCCGCCAGTTCGATCGCTTCGAACCGCTCGCCAAACTCCGCCGCATAGCGCGCAAACCGCGCATCCGGCACAAAATCATCGCTGCGATACCGCAACCCCAACAGGCTCAGGTCCTCATTCTCGAACCGCGCCCTGGCGCACTTGATCTCGGCGTCTGTCACATCGATGGCGCCGGTCTTGCCGCCCCGCAACGGCAATGATGGCTGTGACAACACTGGCGCCACCACGGCAGGCTCGGTCATCATCGCCAGCGCAAAGCCACCGGTAAAGCACATCCCCACCGCCCCCACACCCGGCCCGCCACATTCGGCATGGGCATGGCGCGCCAAGGCCCGCAACCAGTCGGTGATGGGGCTGGATTTGCCGCCGTTCCAGGTGCTGAACTCACGCCGGATGCAGATGTTCAGAAACATCTGCTGCAAAGCATATCCCGTCGTCACCGGTTTGTCCGGCGTGCCGAACAGGCTCGGCATGAACACCGTCATCCCCGCCGCCACCAACCGGTCGGCAAACGCCGTCACCTGCGGATGCAGCCCCGGTATCTCATGGATGACGATCACCGCCGGGCCACTGCCCCGCCGATACACTGGCCGCGTATAAGGTGCCGCGGTGAAATCCGTCACAGCATAGTCCGAAAGCGCCATCGCAAATCTCCCCCGCACCGTTCCTACCCGCGCCCAAGGACAAGGTCACGTTGCCATTGCAGCATACACATATTGCAACGTCCACATTCCGCCAGCGCCGCCGCTGACATCCTGTCCCGACCGCCGTAATCTTCGCGCCATGAACCTCATCGACCTTGAAACCCGTGGCTGGACCATCTTGCCAAACCTGCTCACCACACAGCAATGCACCCAAACCGCTGCGCTGTTCGATGAAACCGATACCTTCCGCAGCCACATTCACATGGCCCGCCACGGCTATGGTCGCGGCGAGTATAAATATTTCGCCTACCCCCTGCCGCCATTGGTCGAACGGCTGCGCACCACCCTTTACCCACCCCTCGCCACCCTCGCCAACCACTGGCACGAACGGCTGAACAACCCCGTCCGCTACCCGCCAACCCATGCCGAATTCGCCGCCCGCTGCCACGCCGCCGGTCAGACGCGCCCCACACCCCTCCTCCTCCGCTACGGCCCCGGTGATTTCAACTGCCTCCACCAGGACCTCTACGGCGAACACGTCTTCCCGCTCCAGGTCGCCATCCTGCTCAATGCCCCCGGCACGGACTTCACCGGCGGTGAATTCCTCCTCACCGAACAACGCCCGCGCATGCAATCCCGCGCCACCGTCGTACCTCTCACCTTGGGTGACGCCGTTGTCTTCCCCGTCAACCACCGCCCCGTCACCGGCACTCGCGGTGATTATCGCACCACCATGCGCCATGGCGTCAGCACCTTGCGCTCCGGCCGCCGTCACACCCTGGGAATCATCTTTCACGACGCCGCCCAGGCCCAGTCCGCATCGACAGGCCAAGCCACTCTATGTTAGGCTGAATGTGACAAAAGGTCACAAAATTCATGCCTAATGATCTTGATTCGCCCGGCCAATCGCCAAGCAGCCCCGTTAACAAATTTGGCAGATTACAGGCCGCAATACCGGACATCAAAATCAGTCGAGACAGTAACGATTTCACTGTAAATGCTATTGCGAAGATCGATTCAGTGCCGCTTATACTTGAAGTCGCCTGCAAACTCACTGGAATGCGCTTTGCCGCCATTGCACGTGTCACCGAAAACAGCTGGACCGCCTGCGCCCTGCGTGACGAGATCAACTTCGGCCTTGCCCCGGGTGATCAACTCGATGTGACCACCACAATCTGCAACGAGATCCGCAAAAGCGGCATTGGCGTCATAATCGATGACGTGGAAAATGACGAACACTACAAGGATCATCCCACAGCCCGGCTCTATGGCTTCAAAAGCTATATCTCGATGCCGATCATCCGCACCGACGGCAGCTTCTTCGGCACATTGTGCGCGCTCGATCTCCTGCCGGCCAAATTGTCGGACCCCGGCATCGCCATTGCTTTCAAACTCTTTGCAGAACTGATCGCGCTGCACCTCGATGGCGTCGAAAGCGTCGCGAGAAGCAAGGCAGCGCTGCTCGATTCCCAGGAAACCGCCGTCTTGCGCGAACAGTTCATCGCCGTCCTCGGCCATGATCTGCGCAATCCCGTCGCCGCAATCAACTCTGGCACCAACATCCTGCTCATGTCGGGCAAGCTCGATGAAGCCAATGCCAACGTCGTTACCATGATGCGGCAAAGCTGCCTGCGCATGGCCGGCCTGATCAACGACGTGCTGGATTTCGCCCGCGGACGGCTCGGTGATGGCCTTTCGATCGAACGCCAGCCCGGCGCTTCCCTGGAAACGGTCCTCGATCACGTCATCGCCGAAGTCGGTGCCGCCCACCCAAACCGCCGCATCACCACATCCGTCGACCTGCAACACGGCCTAACCTGTGAACCGGCGCGCATTGGCCAGTTGCTGGCCAATCTGCTCGCCAATGCCGTCGTCCATGGCAATCCCGCCTATCCGGTCGATGTCAGCGCCACGTGCACCGGCGGCCTGTTCCGGATGTCGGTGGCAAACCACGGCGATCCGATTCCGGCCAAAAAACGGCCAAAACTGTTTCAACCCTTCTCCCGCGCCGGCGACAACAAGCCCGACAAGGGCCTGGGGCTTGGCCTCTACATCGCGGCCGAAATCGCCAAGGCGCACAATGGCGTCATCACGGTCGATTCGACCATCGATCGCACCGTGTTCACCTTCACCATGTCGAATGTCGACAATGTGTTGGCCGGGGCCCCGGCATAGCCCGGTTTGGGCTGCGGTTTCGTCAAATCAACATCATCAGAACATGGTGGGCCCAGCGGGATTCGAACCCGCGACCTAGCGCTTAAAAGGCGCGCGCTCTACCGATTGAGCTATGGGCCCACACGTTCAACAACGTGGAGGCGGGCCTTTAGGACGCATTGCCTTCGTGCGCAACTGCCTGACCGTCGCACACAACACAGGATGCCGCCAATCGGGCGCAATCTCCACCAACGGGTCGAGCACAAACCGACGCTCCGCCATCCGCGGATGCGGCACCTGCAAGCCCTGACCGCGCACCACCACATCCCCCGCCCCGACAATATCCAGGTCCAACACCCTGTCTCCCCAGCGCCGCCCGCCCCGCCGTCCGAAATCCCGCTCAATGCCCTTCAACACCGCCAGCACCGCCGGCAACGCCAGCCCCGTCACCACCGCCACCGCCGCATTGGCAAAGCGCCGCCCCCCGGGCCCCAGCGGCGGCGTCGGATGCACCCGTGATTGCGCCAGCACCAACAGGCCCCGCGCCGCCATTTCGGCAACCGCCGCAGCCACCACCCGCTCCGGCGGCCCAAAGCGCCCATGCCGCCGATTCGAACCCAGCGCGATGAGGACGGTTGTTTCCATGTGGCCGGAGCGACTACACGCTCATCCCATGGAAATCGACTCCCCCGAATTGACGCTCCCACCCGCACCAACGCCGGTTGACGTCGCCCGCGCTGCCCACACCCCCGGCCCCGGCGAGCCACCACTTGATTGCCAGGTCTGCCCGCGCCTCGCCGCCTTCCGCGCCGAAAGCGCGGCGCGCAATCCCGGCTGGTGGAACGCCCCGGTCCCGGGCTTCGGCGATCCCGATGCCTGGCTCGCCATCGCCGGCCTTGCTCCGGGCATTCAGGGCGCCAACCGCACCGGCCGCCCCTTCACCGGGGACTGGGCCGGCATCCTCCTCTTCGAAACCCTCGCCAAATTCGGCCTCAGCCGCGGCACCTACGCCGGCCGCCTCGATGATGGCCTCGAACTCGATGGCGTCTTCATCACCAACGCCGTCCGCTGTGTGCCGCCGCAGAACAAGCCCGAGCCGGCCGAAATCCACAATTGCCGCGGCTTTCACGCCGAACGCCTCAAATCCCTGCCCAATCTCAAGGTCGTCATCACTCTGGGCACCATCGCCCACCAATCAACCATAAAGGCCATCGGCGGCAAACTCCCCAAATATCCCTTCGCTCACAATGCCTTGCACAAACTGCCCAGCGGGCTGCTGATCCTCGATTCCTACCATTGCAGCCGCCTCAACACCAACACCGGCCGCCTGACGCCCGAAATGTTCGAAGCCGTGTTTGAACAGGCGCTCACGCTGCGCTGATGTTCACCACCGTCGAACACGTCCAGGGCAGCGCCGCATGGCTGCGCTGGCGGCACGATGGCATCGGCGCGTCGGACGCCCCCGCCCTGATGGGCGAAAACCCCTGGCGCTCGCCGGCGGCCCTGTTTGCCGAAAAAGTCGCGCCGCCGCGCTACGCCCCACCCCGCAAAACCCACCTGACCACCGACCTGTTCGGCCAAATCCCCACCCGCCGCGACAACAGCCTGGAGGCCCAGGCCCGCCGCCTCTACATCGCCGCCCATGGCAGCCAGGTCGCCCCCAACTGCATCGTCTGCACCGCCCACCCCTGGCAACGTGCCAGCCTCGATGGAATCGATCTCGCCGCTGCCCGCGCTCTCGAAATCAAATGCGGCCCCGCCACTTACACCGAAGTCGCCCGAACCGGCCGCGTCCCCCGCCACTACATTGGCCAGCTCCAGCACACGCTGTCGGTGACCGGCTACCCGGCAATCGACTTCTGGGTCTGGCACCCCGGTCGCCCACCCCTGCTGATCACCGAATGGCGCGACGAAACCTACATCGCCGCGCTGCTCAGCCGGGAAACCGAATTCTGGGCCCGTGTTCTCGCCGCCCGTCAAACATCCACAGCCAACCGCCCATAAAGCTCCGGTCGCCGATCCCGAAAAAACCCGAACGCCGCGCGATGTTTGGCCACCAGATCAAGATCAAACGTCGCCATAACCCGTCCCGACTCGCTGTCATCCAGCTCCGAAACCACATCCCCCCGCTGGTCGGCGACAAAGCTCGTCCCATAAAATGTCTGCGCGTGCGCCGTCCCGGCCTCCTCGGTCCCCACGCGATTGCACGCCACCACCGGCACGACGTTCGAAACCGCATGGCCCTGCATCGCCCGCCGCCACATCCGCCTTGTATCCAGCGACGGATCATGCGGCTCCGTGCCAATCGCAGTCGGGAACATCAACACCTCCGCCCCCTGCAACATCATTGCCCGCGCCGTCTCCGGATACCATTGGTCCCAACAAATCCCGACGCCGACAACCCCATGCTTTGTCGGCCAAACCTTGAATCCGGTGTTTCCCGGCCGGAAATAGAATTTCTCCTCATACCCCGGCCCGTCAGGAATATGGCTCTTCCGGTACACCCCCATGACATTGCCGCCATCGTCGATCATCGCCAGGCTGTTGTAATGGTGCGGGCCATCGCGCTCGAAAAAGCTTGTGGGAATATAGGTCCGGGTCTCCAGCGCGACCTCGCGCATCGCCGCCACTGCCGGATGCTCGCCCAATGGCAGTGCATTGGCAAACAGGCTCTCATCCTCATGCCGGCAAAAATAATGCCCCTCGAACAATTCCGGCGGCAAA
>JANPEP010000107.1:0-33898 GCA_031422995.1 Polymorphobacter sp.
ACGCCGGTTTCGGCGCAGAAGGCGTGGAAGAGCTTGATGATGCCTTCGCAGTGCAGGCTTTCGTCGCGGACCGACCAGGTGACGATCTGGCCCATGCCCTTCATCTTGTTGAAGCGCGGGAAGTTCATCAGCATGGCGAAGCTGGCGAACAGCTGCAGCCCTTCGGTGAAGCCGCCGAACATGGCCAGCGTGCGGGCGATATCGGCATCGCTGTCGACCCCGAAGGTGCCCATGAAATCATGCTTGTCGCGCATTTCCTTGTAATTGAGGAAGGCGCTGTATTCGCTTTCGGGCATGCCGATGGTGTCGAGCAGATGGCTGTAGGCCGCGATGTGCACCGTCTCCATGTTGCTGAACGCCGCCAGCATCATCTTGATCTCGGTCGGTTTGAACACGCGGCCGTATTTTTCGTGGTAGCAATCCTGCACCTCGACATCGGCCTGGGTGAAGAAGCGGAAGATCTGCGTCAGCAGGTTGCGCTCATGCTCGGTCAGCTTTTGCGCCCAGTCGCGGCAATCCTCACCCAGGGGAACTTCCTCGGGCATCCAGTGGATCTGCTGCTGGCGTTTCCAGAAATCATAGGCCCAGGGGTATTCGAAGGGCTTGTAGGACTTGGAGGCCTTGAGGAGTGACATGGGTTTAGCCTTTTAGCGAAGGAGTGAAGACTGGGGCCTTGGCCCCAGACCCCATTTTGTTGGGGATGGTACTGGTGGATGATGGCTTGTTGTGCGGCTGGATGCCAGCCTTCGCTGGCATGACAGGGGGGTGGTGGGGGTGCGATGAAACGAAGCGGGGGTAGCGGAACGAACCCGGAATGACGGGCGTGTGAATGATTGGGTGCAGGGCCTGAGGCCCTGCCCGCCGGAGGCCCTTGAACGCCTGCCGGAGGCCCTTTGGTTTGTCAGCAGTTGGGAGGGGGCCGTGGCCACAAGTCGTGGAAGTCATCGCCACGGCCCCCTCACCATCCCTGCCGGCTGACGCCGGCCGGGTGCCAGGCATTGCTGCCCGGTTATGCCCTACTGACAGGCAAGGCATTCGTCATAATCCTTCATTTCCATCCGCATAACGGGAGCGTCAGCAGTGTTGTCGGCTTCGACGCCACCCGCGAAGCCCGCGCGCTGGATGCTCATCGAACGCAGATAATAGAGCGATTTGATGCCCAACTCCCACGCGCGGTAGTGGAGCATGAGCAAGTCCCATTTTTCCACATCGGCGGGGATAAAGAGGTTGAGCGATTGCGCCTGGTCGATGAAGGGGGTGCGATCGCCGGCGAGTTCGAGGAGCCAGCGTTGGTCGATTTCGAAGGCGGTGCGGAAGACGGCCTTTTCCTCGGGCGTGAGGAAATCGAGATGGCCGACCGAGCCGCCGCGTTCGAGGATGGAGTTCCAGACCGAGTCGCTGTTCTTGGATTTGGCGATCAGCAATTTTTCGAGATAGGGATTGCGGATCGAGAAGCTGCCCGAGAGCGTCTTGTGGGTGTAGATGTTGGCGGGGATGGGCTCCACGCACGCCGACGTGCCGCCGGCGATGATGGAGATGCTGGCGGTGGGGGCGATGGCCATCTTGCAGCTGAACCGCTCCATGACGCCCATGTCGGCAGCATCGGGGCAAGGCCCGCGCTCGGCGGCGAGGGCCATCGAGGCCTGATCGACCTGGGCGCGGATGTGCTTGAACATCTTCATGTTCCAGGATTTGGCCATGGCGCCTTCGAAGGCGATGCCGCGGGCCTGGTAAAAGCTGTGCAGGCCCATGACGCCGAGGCCGACCGAGCGCTCGCGTTCGGCGGCGTATTTGGCGCGGGCCATTTCGGGTTCGGCGCGATCGATATAATCCTGAAGGACGTTGTCGAGGAAGCGCATGCAATCCTCGATGAAATTGGGATCGGTGTTCCACTGGTCCCAGGTTTCGAGGTTGAGCGAGGACAGGCAGCAGACGGCGGTGCGATCATTGCCGAGATGGTCCGGGCCCGTTGGGAGCGTGATTTCGGAGCAGAGGTTCGACGTGCTGACCTTGAGCCCCAGGTCACGCTGGTGCTTGGGCATGGTGCGGTTCACTTCATCGACGAAGATGATGTAGGGTTCGCCAGTGGCCAGCCGCGTTTCGACGAGTTTGGTGAACAGGCCACGGGCATCGACCTCGGCGCGTTTTTCGCCGGTCTTGGGGCTGACAAGATCGAAGCTGGTGCCGTCGCGCACGGCCTCCATGAAGGCATCGGTGATGAGGACGCCGTGGTGGAGGTTGAGCGCCTTGCGGTTGAAGTCCCCCGACGGTTTGCGGATTTCGAGGAATTCCTCGATTTCGGGGTGGGAGACGTCGAGATAGACGGCGGCGGACCCGCGGCGCAGGCTGCCCTGGCTGATGGCGAGGGTGAGGCTGTCCATGACACGCACGAACGGGATGATGCCGCTGGTCTTGCCGTTGAGGCCGACGGGTTCGCCGATGCCGCGGACACGGCCCCAATAGGTGCCGATGCCACCGCCGCGGGAGGCGAGCCAGACGTTCTCGTTCCAGGTGTTGACGATGCCGTCTAGGCTGTCCGACACCGAATTGAGGTAGCAGGAGATGGGCAGACCGCGGCCGGTGCCGCCGTTGGAAAGGACGGGCGTGGCGGGCATGAACCAGAGCTGCGAGATATGGTCGTAGAGGCGCTGCGCGTGCTCCGCGTTGTCGGCATAGGCGGCGGCGACGCGAGCGAACAGGTCCTGATAGGATTCACCGGGGAGCAGGTAGCGATCATCGAGGGTGTCGCGGCCGAAATCGGTGAGCAACGCGTCGCGGCTGCGATCGACGGTGATCGGGAATTTCCAGGCCATGATTTCGTTGGAGGCGCGTTTTGGTGATTTGGGCGCGGGTTTGGGTTCGGGCGGCTTGACGGTCGCCGTGTCGATGGGATCGAGCATCAGCGTGTCGCCCATCATGGCGCCGCCGTCGCTTGCCGTGGTCCGAAACTCGCTCACATGACACTCCCGAAACTGTTCTGCCCCCCGGAGAGTATAGAATGAGAACAAATCAGGGTCACGCGCCGAATCTGCGTCGGCATAGTTATCCCCGATATCCACAGCCGGTGATGAGCCGGCGTCTGCCCTCCTTCGTCCTTGGCCACCATATCCTGTGTGTTGGCCTTGGTCCCCGGGCTATAGATTGTGCCTAACTTCGCTGCGAAGACAAGAGGTAATTGTTTCTTAAGTGGCGATTTAGCGCTGGACAAACAAGGTCAAGGCGTTGCGGCCCTGTGTTGAACGGCGATGTGGACCCAAGGTCGCAGGGGGGGTATTCGGGCGCCGACACAGGACTGGCCAGGGACGCGATGATGACGGTGATCAAGCAGGACGATGTGATCGAATCGGTGGCGGATGCATTGCAGTACATCAGCTATTTCCACCCTATGGATTACATCCGGGCGCTGGGGCGGGCGTATGAGGCGGAGCAAGGCCCGGCGGCGAAGGACGCGATTGCGCAGATCCTGACCAATTCGCGGATGTGTGCGGAGGGGCATCGGCCGATCTGCCAGGACACCGGGATCGTGGTAGCGTTCGTGAAAGTCGGTATGAACGTTCGGTGGCAAGCCTCTATGACGCTTGAGGAAATGGTGAACGAGGGGGTGCGGCGGGCGTATCTGAATCCGGAGAATCGGTTGCGGGCGTCGATTGTTGCCGACCCGGCGTTTGGGCGGGGCAACACGCGGGACAATACGCCGGCGGTGACGCATGTGCAGCTGGTGCCGGGCGATACGGTGGAGATCACCGTGGCGGCGAAGGGCGGCGGCAGCGAGAACAAATCCAAGTTCGCGATGCTCAACCCGAGCGATTCGATCCGCGACTGGGTGGTGAACACCGTGCCGTTGATGGGGGCGGGGTGGTGCCCGCCGGGGATGCTGGGGATCGGCATCGGGGGCACGGCGGAGAAGGCGATGCTGTTGGCGAAGGAATCGCTGATGCTGCCGATCGACATGGCGGAGCTCAAGCTGCGCGGGCCTGCCTCGAAAATTGAAGAGCTTAGGATCGAACTTTACGACGCGGTGAACGATCTGGGGATCGGGGCGCAGGGGCTGGGGGGGCTTTCGACGATCCTCGACGTGAAGATCCTGGATACGCCGACGCATGCGGCGTCGAAGCCGATCGCGATGATTCCGAACTGTGCGGCGACGCGGCATGCGCATTTCGTGCTCGATGGATCGGGGCCGGCGTATCTGGAGGCGCCGGACCTGGGCGCATGGCCGAAGGTCGAGTGGAAGCCTTCGAAACAGGCGATTCCGGTGGATCTGGATGCGTTGACGCCAGAAATTGTCGCGTCGTGGAAGCCGGGAGACCGGCTGTTGCTGAATGGCCGGATGCTGACGGGGCGAGACGCGGCGCACAAGCGGATGGTGGACATGCTGGCGCGGGGGGAAAAGCTGCCAGTCGATTTCACCAATCGCGTCATTTATTATGTTGGGCCGGTCGATCCGGTGCGCGATGAGGTGGTGGGGCCGGCAGGGCCGACGACCGCGACGCGAATGGACAAGTTTACCGAGGACATGCTGGCGCAGACGGGGTTGATCGCAATGGTGGGCAAGGCCGAGCGCGGCCCGGCGGGGATTGCGGCGATCAAGAAGCACAAGGCGGCGTATCTGATGGCGGTGGGGGGCGCGGCGTATCTGGTGTCGAAGGCGATTCTGGCATCGAAGGTGCTGGCGTTCGAGGACCTGGGGATGGAGGCGATCTACGAATTCACCGTCAAGGACATGCCGGTGACGGTAGCGGTGGATGCGTTGGGCGAGAGTGTCCATGCGACCGGGCCGCTGGTGTGGCGGGAGAAGATTGCCAAGATGAAGGCGCTGGAAACCGCTTGACGCGGCGGTGGTTGGCGGGCCAATGTTCTTGCATTGTTCTGTTGGAGTCGCGCCATGACGGACCTTGTTCTGTATACCAACCCGCAGTCGCGGGGACGGACGGCGCGTTTCATGCTCGAGGAGTTGGGGGTGCCGTATGAGACGGTGATCCTTGACTATGAGGGCGCGATGAAGACGCCCGAGTATCTGGCGATCAACCCTATGGGCAAGGTGCCGGCGATCCGCCACGGCGACCAGATCGTTACCGAATGTGCCGCCATCTGCGCCTATCTCGCCGATGCGTTTCCCGCGGCCGGGCTGGCGCCGCCGGCGAGGCAGCGCGGCGCCTATTACCGCTGGCTGTTCTTTGGCGCCGGGCCGGTCGAGGCGGCGATCATGGACAAATATCGCAAGATCGAGCCCGATGCCGAACAGCAGCGCATGATCGGATATGGCGATTTCGACCGGGTGATTGCAGCGCTTGATGCGGCGGTGACGCGCACGCCCTGGCTGGCGGGCGACAGCTTCAGCGCCGCCGATGTCTATGCCGGGTCACAGATCGATTGGCCGATGCAGTTCGGCATGCTGGAGCCGACCCCTGCCCTGTCCGACTATATCGATCGGCTGCGGGCGCGGCCGGGGTATGTGAAGGCCAAGGCAATCGACGGGTGAAGCGCCTCCGGCGGCCGGGGCCCTGGCCCCGGACCCCATCCATGGGCGTTGACTTGTGACCGCCAGCACCTTCATCGCGGCGGGATGATCATTGCCCGGCCTGCCGCCATTCTTTTCGACATGGACGGGTTGCTGCTCGATACCGAGCGGATCAGCCGGACATCGATGATCGAAGTTGCGCTGGCCATGGGGTATCCGATGACCGAAGCGATTTTCGAGACGTTGATCGGCATCCCGGTGGATGGCAACCGGGCGCAGCTGGCGGCGGAGTTCGGCGACGGGTTCGATTATGATTTGATGCGAGCGCGGCAACGGGCATTGAATGACGCGCGATACGGGTTGGCGCGGCCATTGCGGCCGGGGGCGCGGGCGATTGTCGAAGCCGTCGCGGGGATGGGTATTCCGCGCGCGGTGGCGACATCATCGACGCGCGAGAAGACGGTTTCGCACCTGACGCACGCCGGGTTGTTGCCATACATGGACGCGGTGCTGACGCGGGATGATGTGGCGCGCGGCAAGCCGCACCCGGACCTGTACCTGGCAGCGGCGGTAGCATTGGGGATGGCACCCGGTGATTGCCTGGCGCTGGAGGATTCGCACAATGGCGTGCGGGCGGCGCATGCCGCAGGTGTGCCGGTGGTGATGGTTCCGGATTTGCAGGATGCTACGGTGGAGATGCGGGCGCTGACAGTGGCAATTGCGCCCGATCTCGACACCGTTTGCGGCTGGCTGCGCACATCCATCAAGGGCGCCATGCCGACCTGGTGATCGGTCAGCCCGCCAGTTGCCAGATTGGCGTCTTGGCGAGCCGACCCGGCACTTCACGGACGAAACGCGGCACCAGATAGCCGGGCAGCGTGTCGCGCAGCGCCTGTTCGAGCCCCAATGCCTCGGCCAGCCCGACGTCGAAATGCCCGGCCCCCTTCACCGCATCGAGCATGTGCATGTAATAGGGCAGCACCCCGCACGCGAAAAGTTGATGGGCATGGGCGGCGATGACTGCTGCGCTGTCATTGACGCCGCGCAGCAACACCGACTGGTTGAGCAGCGTGATGCCGGCACCGCGCAGACGGCCCAGCGCCTCGGCAACCACCGCATCGAGTTCCTGGGCATGATTGGTGTGGGTGACAATCACCACTGGCGTGTGCAGCCCGGCCAATGTGGCCAGCAGCGCCGGCGTGACGCGCGCCGGCACTGTGGTCAAAGTCCGGCTGTGGATGCGGATGATGGCGAGCTGCGGGATCGCATCCAGGTTGTGAAGCAGCGCCGCCAGCCGATCATCGTCAAGGGTCAGTGGATCGCCGCCTGACAGGATGACTTCGGTTATCGCCGGATCGGCAGCGAGCGCCGCCACCGCGTCCGCATGATCGCCAGCCGGCAGCACCATTGCGCCGTAATCGGCATGGCGGCGGAAACAATAGCGGCAATGGATGGCACAGGCCCCCGTTGTCAGCAGCAGCGCGCGACTGCCATATTTGCGCAAGACCCCGCGCGCCGGTATGAAACTGGCTTCATCGAGCGGATCGGCATGGCGGGTGGGATCATCGATGTGTTCTTCGGCGCGCGCCAGCACCTGGGCGAGCAGTGGATCATGCGGATCGGCGCGTTGAATCAACGACAGGAAATGTGGGGGCACCCGAACCGGAAACGGCGTTTCGGCGATAGCATAGGGCAGTGACCCGCGATCGAGACCAACGCGAGTGAGCAGCGTATCGGCCGACATTGCCGCAGCGCGATAATCGGCACGCCAATCGGGTGCTGTTGAATCCGGTCGCGATGGCGCGGCAAGCAGGCGGTTCACGGGAGTCCTTGGCAAAAGCGGCGTGATGGCCGCCGGCGGGGGCGATGGCAAGGTGGAAGAACTTCGCACTGGCGACAGGCTCGATTGGTGCAACATTGTCGCAAAAGCAGGCGGTGTGGCGGATTTTACCGAATGCTTGCCCTGTCTTATCGCCGCGTCAGTGCCGCCGCCACTGCATCATAGGCCGGCAGCGTCGTCGGGTTGATGACGCGGTTGGTCGCCACCGGGAAGGACGCGAAGCGGGCGATGACCATTTCGGCCTTTGGATCGATGTAGATACCCTGACCATGGATGCCGACGGCCATCGTCTGGCCGCTGGCACGATGCCACCATTGGCCGGCATAATGGCCGCCATCGAGGCCCGGGTATTTGGCCGCTGCAAAGGCCGCGGGATCGCCGCCCTTCATGATAGCGGCGATGGCGGCGGGGGGCACAATCTGCTTGCCCTTCCAGCGGCCACCAATCCGGATCATTTCGCCAAAGCGCGCCATGTCACGCAACGCAGCGTTCATGCCGCCACCGGCAAAGCCTGTGCCGACGCGATCGACTTGCAGGGCGGCGTCCTGCTCCATGCCGAGTTTCGACCAGTATCGCGCCTCGATCTGCGCCGCGACCGATTGACCGGCGATACGTTCGAGAACCCAGGCCAGCGCCTGGGTGTTCGGCGTGCGATATACGAAATCGCCGCCGTGATTGCCGGCTTTGGCAATGCCGGCAAGATGGGCATAGGCAGTGCGCGGGCCTTCGAAGCCCGGGGGCGCCGGTGCGCCGCCGCCGGCGATGGACATTCTGGTGACATCGGTCAGTTCGCCGCCGCGGCCGGCATAGGCTTCATCAAAGGCGAGGCCGGTGCGCATGTCCATGACCTGGCGCACGGTGGCATCGCCGAAGCCGCTGGGCGCCAGTTCGGGGACATAGCTGGCCATGGTGCGAGCGGGATCGAGCTTGCCTTCGGCGATCAGCGTTTCGGCGAGCGTGCCGACAAAGCTTTTGGTGACCGAAAAGGCGATGTGGATGCCATCGGGCTTGAGCGCACCGAAATAGCGTTCATAGACTATGCGGCCCTTGTGAAGGATGACGATGCCATCGGTGTAATTGGCGGCGAGCGAGGCCTCCCATGTCATCGGAGTGGTGGCGCCGAGCGGGGTGAAGGTGATGGCGTCGAGATCCTGACGCTCGGCGCGAGGGAGGATCGTGGCGGTGGGCGCGCGATGGATGGTGGTGGCGGGCATCAGCTCGCGCCAGTGCGAGAAGCTCCAGCGGGTTTTGGGGAAGGCCCACATGCTGGCATCGTCCCAGCGGACCTGTTTTTCGGGTGGCGGCGGGAAGCCCTGCATCCAGCCCATCGTGGCAGGATCGCTGTCGGCGGCACTGAGCGGCGGTGGGGTTTGCGCGGACGCCGCCGTTGCCAGCAGCAGGGCCAGTCCCGTGATTGTTGCGCGCATCCTGGCCCCCATGGTTTGCGACAGCGTAGAGCGCCGATGCGGCGACGACAACCGTGCCGCATTGCGCATCGGCGCCGGGCTTGGCACCAGCGCAGCATGGAACCCAGCCTTGCCGACACACTTGATTCCGCCTGGCGGCTGCTGACACGCGCATCTGTTGACCGGCGCAGCCCCATGCACACGCCAGCGGTGAGCAGCGTTGCCGCGGATGGCCGGCCAGATGCGCGGATCATGGTGCTCCGCGCCGCCAGCCGCGATGGTGCGATGGTGCGGTTTCACACCGATGCGCGATCGCCGAAATGTGCGGTGCTGGATGGGGCGGCAGTGCACGTGCTGGCCTATCATCCGGGGGAGGCCGTGCAATTGCGGCTGTCCGGCACGGCGCGGGTGGTTCGGGAGGGGGCGCTGGTAGATGCAATCTGGGCGCAATCGACACCGTTTGCGCGGCGCATCTATCTGGTTGAGGACGCGCCGGGGAGCGGGGCGGGCGCGGCGACTTCGGGGCTGCCGGCCTGGGTGGAAGGCGGCAAGCCGAGTGAGGACGAACTGGTGCCGGCACGGGCGAATTTTGCAGTGGTGATGATGGAGATCGAAGCGATCGACTGGCTCCATCTGGCGCAGACCGGGCATCGGCGGGCGCGGTTTTGCGCGGAGGATGGGTGGCGAGGAGTGTGGTTGGTGCCTTGAGGACGACGATAGGGGAGCGCGTGGAAGGGCCGCGGCAAAGCCGCGGCTGACGTCAGACGGGTTCGGTTGGCTTGATGCCAACCGCCCCGCTGACCGGCGTTGTGCCTGTCGGCGCGCTGCTTCGCTGCGCGCTCGCGGCGCTACCGCGTCAGTTTTTTATAGGTCAAAGCGTGGGGCCGATCGGCAGCATCGCCCAACCGCCGGCGCTTGTCTTCCTCATAGGCTTCGAAATTGCCTTCGAACCATTCGACATGGCTGTCGCCTTCGAAGGCGAGGATGTGGGTGGCGAGACGATCGAGGAAGAAGCGATCATGGCTGATGACCACGGCGCAACCGGCGAAGGATTCGAGCGCTTCTTCAAGGGCGCGCAGGGTTTCGACGTCGAGATCGTTGGTCGGTTCATCGAGCAGCAGGACGTTGCCGCCGCGGACGAGCATCTTGGCCATGTGGACGCGGTTGCGTTCACCGCCCGAGAGTTGCCCGACCTTCTTTTGCTGGTCGGCGCCCTTGAAATTGAAGGCCCCGACATAGGCGCGGGTGAGGACTTCGTTCTTGCCGAAGTAGAATTTCTCGTTGCCTTGCGAGATTTCTTCCCAGACGTTTTTCGAGCCGGCCAGAGCGTCGCGGGATTGGTCGACATAGGCGAGCTTGACGGTGTCGCCGACGCGGATGGTGCCTTCGTCGGGGGTTTCCTGGCCGGTAATCATGCGGAACAGCGTCGTTTTGCCGGCGCCGTTGGGGCCGATGATGCCGACGATGCCGCCGGGCGGCAGGCTGAAGCTGAGGTTTTCGAAGAGCAGCTTGTCGCCATAGGATTTGGTGAGGTTGTTGGCTTCGATGACGGTGTTGCCGAGGCGTTCGGGGATCTGGATAAGGATTTGCGCACTGCCGAGGCGGCGATTTGCCTGTTTTTCAACGAGCTCGTCAAACGCCTTGATGCGGGCCTTGGACTTGGTTTGCCGGGCCTTGGCGGATGAGCGGATCCATTGGAGTTCGTCGGTGATGGCCTTCTGGCGGCTTTTGTCCTCGCGGTCCTCCTGGTCCATACGCTTGGCCTTGGCCTCCAGCCAATCGGAATAATTGCCTTCGAACGGGATGGCCTGGCCGCGATCGAGTTCGAGAACCCATTTCACGACGTTGTCGAGGAAGTAGCGATCGTGGGTGACCATGATGGCCATACCCTTGTATTCCTTGAGGTGATTTTCCAGCCACTGGACGGATTCGGCGTCGAGGTGGTTGGTCGGCTCATCGAGCAGCAGGATATCGGGCTTTTCGAGCAGCAGCTTGCACAGCGCTACGCGGCGTTTTTCACCGCCCGACAGCTTGTCCACCGGGGAATCGCCGGGAGGGCAGCGCAATGCGTCCATGGCGATTTCGAGCTGGTTGTCGAGCGTCCAGCCATCGACGGTGTCGATCTTTTCCTGCAGCTCGCCCATTTCCTCCATGAGCTTGTCGAAATCGGTGTCGTCCTTGGGGTCGGCCATTTCGGCCGAGATGGCGTTGAAGCGGGTCATCATGTCAGCAACCGGGCGTACGCCGTCCATGACGTTGCCGCGCACGTCCTTGGTGGGATCGAGCTGCGGCTCCTGCGCCAGATAGCCGACGGTGATGCCTTCGGCGGCCCAGGCTTCGCCGACATATTCCTTGTCGATGCCAGCGATAACCTTCATCAGCGTCGACTTGCCGGCGCCGTTGGGGCCGATGATGGCGATCTTGGCGCCGGGCAGGAAGCTGAGGGTGATGTCCTTGAAGGCGGGCTTGGGCGCGCCGGGGTAGGTCTTGGATAGACCCTTCATCACATAGGCGTATTGGTAGGAGGCCACGGGCGGGGGGCTTTCGGTTCGAAGGATGATTGTTGCGCGGCGTCTAGCAGGGCCGGCAGTTCAAATCTAGCGCGGGCAATATTCCGGCAGCTTCAGGATTTCCTCGATGGGGTCGCGGCCGGGGATGGTGACGCGGAGGCGGACGGCGGCGGCGGCGTTGCTGGCGATATCCAGTTTCAGCAGACGGCATTCGAAGCCGAAACAGGACTGCAGGACCGGATTCTGGTCCTCGGGAACATCGCTGGCGCTGGCGGTGAGCGGGGTGAGTGTGATGCCATCGTCAGGGGTGATGGTGACGACGGCATCGGCGACGCCGACATTGGCGCCTTCGAGGCGGAGGATGGTGGTGGTTTTGGGAGTCGGGCAGGTTTGGGTCGGGCGACTGCGCGGTGGGAGTGGCAACAATGGCCCAAAGGGCATGGCGGCGTAGCAGGCGGCGCGCGGGCTGCCATCGGTGATGGTGATGCCGGGTTTGAGGCATTGCGGCATCCGGCCGTTGGTATCGAGGCGGAAATCATCGGGGCAATGCAGCGTGCGGTTGCCCGTTGGCACTGGCGAAGTGAGCACCGGCGGGCCGGGTGATGCGACAGGGCCGGATTCGGGGAGGGAGGCGCAAAGGCTGGATTGAGCGAAAGCGGGGGCCGCGGTGAGCAGGGCCAGGATCGCGAGCAGTGGGAGTTTCATCGCCACTTGCTACACCAGATCGGGATCGCTGGTGAAGACGATCGTCAGCCAGAGTTCGGGACCGGTGCCGCCGAGCGCATTGCCGATTTCGTGGCGGATAGCATCAAAATCGCCGACCGAGGCGACGGGCAGATCGGCGGGCACGAGGATGGAGACTTCGATGAAGCGGGCGCGGCCGACTTCGACGGCATAGCTTTTGAAGCTGCTAAAACCATGGCTGGCGACGACGCCTGCGATCACGGCCTTTACCTCGGCATCCATTTCCGGCGAGGTGATCAGGAAGATTTCGGCAAAGGCCTGGCGGGCGATTTTCAGCGGGATCGGCAGCAGCGCCGGGGCGATGAGCGCCAGCACCGCCGGATCGACATAGGGGATGAGCCAGGCCCAGGCCGTGCCCTTGAGCAGGAACGCCATGGCAAAGGCCAGCAGCAACGCCGCAGTGATGGCGCCGGACATCAGCCAGCCTTGCATTTCCAGCGCGATGAGTTCGGATTCGATGCGGGTGTTCCGCGCCTTGAGATAAAGCACCATGACGATGCAGATGGCGCCGACGACCACGGCGTAGATGATTCCCATGCCGAAATCCGGGGCATGACCGCCAGTCAACAGGCCTTGGACGGCATTGAGGAAGGCATAGCCGCAGAGCAGCAGCAAGACCGCCGAGTGCAGCGCCAGCACCAGCGGTTCAAGGTGCCAATAGCCATATTGGAAACGGTGATTGCCTTCAGATGCGAGCAGGCGGGCGACGATGAGGGTGATGGTCGTCACCACGGCATCGATGACCGAGAACAGGCCATCGAAGACAATTGACATCGATCCGGCGAGCAAGCCGATGATGACGCCGGCGGCGGCAACAACAATGGTGGCGGCAATCGAACCCTTCAAAAGCGAAGCTTCGAGGGCACTGCGGAGCGCGATGACGGCGCGGGCGCGTTTCTGGCTCATCGGGCAGAGCTTGCAGCCGATCGCAGCATGATCGTGCCCGTATAAAGCACGACCGCGACAACGACCCAGCGCAGCACCTCCAGCGGCAGCGATTTGACCAGATAGGCCGCCACCAGCACGGCGGGGATGCCGCCGAGTGCCAGCGAGAGCACCAGCCGCAAATCGATGCGGTCCGATCGCAGGAACCGCACCGCACTGGCTGGCATCATCAACGCGCCGGCGCCGGCCATGATCGGGAACACCGCCACCGGGTTGAGGCCGAGCAGACTGAACATGGCCAGCAACGGCGCATAAAAGCCGATGCCGACGGTCATGAAGGCGCCGGCGGCAAAGCATCCGGTGATGGCGATGGCAAACGGCACGGGCGCCAGCGCACGAGCCGTGCCGCCGGCCGGCATCAGACCGAGATTGGACGCGGCGAACAAAGCGGCGGCGAGCAGCAGTGCAATGCCGACGGTGAGTTGGATGGTCCACACCGGCAGCCGCAATGCCAATGGCGCACCGGTGAGAGCGCCGGCGATGCTGGCCGTGATGCAGGCGATGAGCAATTTGGGATCGACCTGGACCAGCGTCACATAAATCAGGCCCTGAGCGATGGTCGGCAACGCATGGCCGCCGATGAGCACGGCAGGGATATGACTGTCGGGGACAAGGGCGCGTAGTTTTATCCAAGCTGTTGTGGGAGCGAAGGAGCCAATACCCAGCGTATCGAAGAAATTGGTAGTGGCACCCAATATCGTGCCTTCAGCAGTGACCGCCAGCGCATTGCCGCGCCGGGCCGTGTGGATGAGCAGCACGGCATAGGCGATGCCGACCAATGCCATCACCCAAAGCAGAATCGCGACCATCAAGTCCCCCTGAGAAGCACCCTAGCAGCCGAAGTCCGGGCTGTCCCGCGCTTGCACACGACAACCGAGCGGTTATGACCGGCGAATTGCCAGGGCGATCCGCGTTGCTGGCACGACAGGGAATTTGCCGCCGATGTTCCGTCCCCTTCTGCTTGCCGCGTTGCTTGCCACCCCGGCGCTGGCCGCGCCCGACCGGTTGGCGCAGGCCGCCACCCTGCGCGACCAAGCGCTGGCGGCGTCGGCGGCGTATCCGTTGCTGGCGGACTTGACCACGCGCGTAGGACAGCGGCTGGCGGGGACGCCGGCAGAGGCACGCGGCCGTGATTGGGCCGTGGCGGCGATGAAGGCCGCAGGGCTGGTCAACATCAAAGTCGAACCGTTTCCGCTGGCAGTGTGGGAACGCGGCATCGAAAGCGCCGAAATCATCGGCAGCCACCCGCAAAAGCTGGCGATTGCCGCGCTGGGTTACAGCGGCGCCACACCCGCCGAGGGCATTACCGCGCCGGTGGTGTATTTTGCCGATTACGCCGCGCTACAGGCCGCAGCGCCCGGCAGCCTGGTGGGCAAGATCGCCTTTATCGACCATCGCATGATGCGCACCCAGGATGGCAGCAGTTACGGCAGCAATGGCGCCGTGCGCCGGGCCGGGCCGGCGCTGGCCCAATCAAAGGGCGCGCTCGCGGTCGTCATCCGCAGCCTCGGGACCGACAGCCATCGCAACCCGCATACCGGCAGCACAACCCCGACGCCGGGCGTCATGCCGATCCCGTCTGCCGCACTGTCGCTGCCCGATGCCGAGCAGCTGGCGCGGTTGCTGCAAATCGGCCCGGTGACATTGAAGCTGGTATCGACGCCTCGCTTCAACCCCAACGGCCTGTCGGCGAATGTGTCGGGCGAAATCCCCGGCACGTCGGGGGAGATTGTCGTGATTGGCGGCCATCTCGACAGTTGGGACATGGGAACAGGGGTGATCGACGATGGCGCCGGGGTGGCAATCACCCTGGCGGCAGCAAAGGCGATAAAGGACGGCGGCCTGAAACCGCGCCGCACCATCCGCGTGGTGTTCTGGGGCGCCGAGGAGCTGGGCCTGATCGGCGGCCGGGCCTATGCCGCGGCGCACAAGGCCGACAATATCGTGCTGGCCGCCGAAAGCGATTTTGGTGCCGACCGGGTGTGGCGAATCTCATCCAATGTTGCCGAAACCGGATTGCCGTTGATCGCCGAGATCGGCCGCGTGCTGGCACCGCTCGGCATCGCGCCGTCTCGGGGCAATGAAAGTGGCGGCGGGCCGGATGTCGGGGCGCTGGGCGCGTTGGGGGTTGGCATTCTCGATCTGGAGCAGGACGGCACGCGCTATTTCGATCTGCACCACACGCCGGATGACACGCTGGACAAGGTTGACCGCAAGCAGTTGGACCAGAATGTGGCAGCCTGGGCAGCCGCAATCTGGCTGGCGGCTTCGGATAATCGAGCGCTGCGGACGAAATAGCGCTAAGTTCACAATAAGGCCGGTTCGCCTTCGTCCGGAACGTGCAGCACCTGCATCGAATGACCAAGCAGCCGCGCGCGTTCCGCCATGGCGCGGCGCATGACGACGCGCGGCAACGCCAGATAGGCCGTGGGTGTCATGCCCATGAAGGCGTGGAATTCATGGACGAAATGTGATTGGTCGGCATAATGTTCACCCAGGATGCTGCCGACGGACTGGCCCTCCGGCAATTGCACCATCGCATCGAGAACGCGCAGGAAGCGCAGCCGGCGCAGCAGAGTTTTGGGGCCAAAGCCGAACCATGGCCCGCAGGAGCGTTCAAGGGTGCGTTCGGAAATGCCAAGCTCGGCAGCGAAGCGTTCAACCGTATCGATTTCTCCGGAACCGAGCAGACGATACGCCTCGATCAACAGCCGCGGCGGCGGCGGTGCGTGCTGCAACCGCGCCAGCAGTTCATCATCCAGAATTGCCGCCCATTCATCGGGCCCAGCAGCGGCGCGCAATTCGCTCATCAAGCGTTCGGCGGCAGGGCCCCAGATGGCGTTGAGCGGGCATACAGCGTTGGCAAGTTGCGACGCCGGGCCGCCAACCAGCCGCGCCCAGCCGAGTGGCAGCAAACCAAAGCCGAGGACGAGTGCATCGGCGGCGCCCATGATGGATGCTGCACAGTTGCTGGGGCCAAAGATGCTTACTTTTTCGGGGTGCAGCGAAGGCCCGCGCACCTGTTGCCATTGCCATTCGCCGCGCAAGGCAAAACGCACGTTGGTCCATTCGGGGTGGAGCAGTTCTTCGATGGGTTCAGCACCGGATTGGAGCCAGTAATAGGTCGACACCAACTGTCGCAACGGCGGCGCCGGCAGCCGGAAACCAAAGTCTGCCAGCCGCGGTGACACAGTCTCGATGCCGACCCCCAGCATCTTGTACAACACCCCTGTTCAATACGCCCCTGATACAAGCCATGATTCAAACACGACAGGTGCGAGTATGCAAGTCTTATGCGCCGTCAACCACGCCCGATGCGCCCAGGGCAGCGATTTCGGCAGTATTGTAACCAAGGCCGGCAAGTATCGTTCTGGTATCAGCACCGGGCAATGGCAGTGCACCGCCGCCCAGTCGAGCGCCATCAAGGGCGATGGGCACCACCGGCAGCAGCGTATGCGTTCCATCATCGAGTGTGACCGGCGCCAGGCCATAGCCGGCGCGAAGATGCGGATCGTCGAACAAATCCTCCGGCCGGCCGATGGGAGCGAAGGGCAGGCCCGATCCCTCGAGACGCGCAATAAGGTCGGCCTTGGTGAAGCGTTGGAGTTCGGCACGGACGCGCGGCATCAGCGTATCACGGGCGGCAACCCTGTCGTTGTTGGCACGCAGGCTATGATCGGCCCACAGATCATCGAGCCCGAACAGCGCGCAGAATTTCTGCCACAGCGCATCGGTGACGACGCCGACAAACACCTGGTCATCATCGGCGGTTTCGAAAACATCATAGATGGCCCATGCCGAGACGCGGGCGGGCATGGGAGCCGCGGCCTTTCCCGTCACCGCCATCTGTGCCATGTGCTGGCCAACGAGATAGGCAGTGGTTTCAAACAGCGCGCTCTGGACGTGCATCCCCTGCCCCGTACGGTGCCGTGATTCGAGCGCCGCAAGCACGCCGATGACGCCGAACATCCCGCCCGCGACATCGATGACCGAGGCCCCGGCGCGCAAGGGTCGCCCGGGGGGACCGGTCATATAGGCGAGGCCGCCCATCATCTGGGCCACTTCATCAAGCGCGGTGCGATGCTCATATGGACCAGCGAGGAAGCCTTTTTCCGAGCAATAGATCAGGCGGGGATTCAAGGTTTTGAGTACATCATGGCCGAGGCCGAGACGGTCCATGGCGCCGGGGCGGAAGTTTTCAACAACGATGTCGGCCGAGGCAGCAAGGCGTTTGGCGACGGCGACGCCTTCGGGGGATTTCAAGTCGAGGCAGATCGACGCCTTGCCGCGATTGTACATGGGGAAATAGCCGGCGCCGGAGCCCAGGAGCCGCCTTGTGGCATCGCCGCCAATGGCCTCGACCTTGATGACAGTGGCGCCGAGTTCGACGAGAATGGCGCCAACCGCCGGGCCCATGACCATATGGGTGAATTCGATGACCTTTATCCCGGCGAGCGGCAGTGTTTCCATCGTCATCCCTCTGGCCTTATGCATGTGCACGGCATATGTCCGGACAACTTTTGGAGCAAGCGGTGTGGAGCAAGCAATGTCGGGCATCGACATATTGATCAGCGAAGTCGGGCCGCGTGACGGGTTGCAATCGATTGCGCCGATCATGGCGCTGGCGGCAAAATGCGCCTGGATCGATGCCGAATTTGCCGCCGGGGTGCGCGAGATCGAAGTCGGCAGCTTTGTGCCGGCCAGCCTGTTGCCGCAATTGGCCGATACCGCGGCGGTGGTGGCGCACGCGCGGACCCATCCGGGCCTGACGGTGGCGGTTCTGGTGCCCAATGCGCGCGGCGCCGAGGCAGCGATTGCGGCCGGCGCGCACAAGCTGACCCTGCCCTTGTCGGCGAGCGAAACCCACAGTTTGAAGAATTTGCGGCGGACGCATGCGCAGGTGCTGAAGGAAGTGCGCGCCGTGGCGGCGATGGTGCGAGCGCTGCCCAAGGACGAGCGGCCGCATTTCGAGGGGAGCGTTTCGACGGCCTTTGGCTGCACCATCGAAGGGGTGGTGACCGAGGCGAAAGTGGTCGAATTGGCCGAAGCGCTGATGGCGGCGGGGGTCGATGAAGTTGGGCTGTCGGATACCACGGGCTATGCCAATCCGTCGCAGGTACGATCTGTGGTACAGGCGGTTCATTCGGCCATTGGTGCCGCGCGGTTGACGGGGCTGCACCTGCACAACACGCGCGGGCTGGGGCTGGCGAATGTGATGGCGGGGCTGGATGTCGGCATCACCACCTTCGATGCGTCGCTCGGCGGGCTGGGCGGGTGCCCGTTTGCGCCGGGGGCGAGCGGCAATATCGTGACAGAAGATCTGGTGTTCATGCTGGAGGCGATGGGGCTTTCGACCGGCATCGACCTGGAGAAATTGCTGCGGGTGCGGGAAATTCTGGCGGCGGCGCTGCCCGGGGAGCCGCTCTATGGTTTTACGCCAGATGCGGGCTTGCCTTTGGGCTTTCGCGGCGCTGCCTGACGCGGCTTTTTTGCGGCGGCTTCGATTACGGGTTCGGGTTCGGGCAGGGTCGGGGCGGCGCTTTGCTGGGCAACCAGGCGGATGATATCGGCGCGCAAGGATCCCGGCGTGTCATTGGCGCGAACCTCGATATAGGTGATGCCGGCACGGCGCAGGGCCTCGCGCTTTACGGCGTCGCGGATGGCATTGTCCTCGTGAATCTGGCCAAGTGCCTGATATTCGACGGCCGCAATCGGCATCTGATCGGCGGAGACAATCAGCATGTCAACGCGCTGGTCGTCGATGGCCGAGATCGCCGCGAGATCGGTGGAGGCGACGATTTCGGCGAGATTGACCTGGGCCATGACGCGCCAATCCTGGCCCATGTCGGCGATGATGACTTCAAGGGCGTCCAGCACGCGCGCCTCGCTGACCGACAACAGGCGTTTCGAGGAGAAACGTGCATCGCTGACCAGTCGCAACTGCGCCGCACTGTCGAACCAGGCCGGGACTCGCGGCGACGCCAGTGCAAGCGTGCCGGACGCTCCGCCGGGTATGAGTTGCAGGGCGTTGGGAGCGATGGGTGACTTTGCTTCCGTTTCAAGCCGCTCACGCATGCGTTCCAGCAAAAGCCCGCAAGCGATGCCGAAAACGACCGCGCCGAAAACAATGAATTCGATTGTCACAAAGGCATCCCCCGACCCCGCCGCCATGCAACCGTATCAGACGCGCAATCAGCGTCCTAGATGGCACAAGCGAGAAGGGTCGGATTTTTCTTGTCTTAACAGTTTATTAGCGATTGCGTTATGCTGTCGCAAAATTGCTGGCGGCGAATTTCCAGTTGAGGTGGCCGTCGACGATTGCCTTGACGTGATCCGGACGGCGGTTCTGGAAATCGAGATAATAGGCGTGTTCCCAGACGTCGACGGTGAGCAGCGGAATCTTGCCGCTGGTGAACGGCACATCGGCATCACCGGTGGCGATGGCCTTCAGAGTGCCGCCATCATTGACCAGCCAACCCCAGCCTGTGCCGAACTGTTCGATGCTGGCCTTGGCGAGCGCCGCCTTGCAGGCATCAAAGCTGCCGAAATCGCGGGTGATGGCCTTGGCGAGATCGGCGCCTGGAGCCTGTTTTTCGGGGCTGAGGCTGTTCCAGTAGAAATTATGGTTCCAGCATTGGGCGGCGTTGTTGAAAATCTTTTCCTTGGTGGGCTTGCCGCTGGTGGCGAGGATAATTTCCTCCAGTGACTGGTCGGCCATGGGTGTTCCGGCGACGAGCTTTTCGAGTGCGTCGAAATAGCCTTTGTGGTGCTTGCCATAATGGAAGCCGATGGTTGCTGCCGAGATTACCGGCTCCAACGCGTTTTCGGCAAAGGGCAGCGGTGGCTGGGTGAGCGGAGATTTGCCGACGGGATGCTGGCGGTTCATGCTTGGCTCCGTGGTGATCAATGGTTGCCCAAGTAAACCCATGGTCGCGCCAGGCGGTTCCGTGACTGCCATGCGGCAATTGCGTCGGCCGATTGCAGGGTCAGGTCGATGGCGTCGAGGCCACCGATGAGCATCGCTTTGGCCTCAGCATCAATGGCGAAGGCAAAATGCAGGCCAGGGGCGGTGACGGTCTGGGCCGGCAGGTCGATGGTCAGCGGGGCGGGGCTGGCGGCGAGCGCGGCGACGGCGGCGCGCGGCAGGCGCAGCGGCAGGACGCCGCCGCGTGCGGCATTGCCTTCGAAAATCGGGCTGAAACTGGGGGCGATCACGGCGCGGATGCCGTGTTCGGCCAGCGCCCAGACGGCGTGTTCGCGGCTGGAGCCACAACCGAAATTGTCGCCGGCGAGGAGGATGGCGGCAGTGCGGAATTGCGGCTGGTTGAGGATGAAGTCGGGGTTTTCGGTGCGGCCTGACACATAGCGGCGGCCGGCGAACAGCCCGACGGCGAGGCCGGTCTTGCCAGTGGTTTTCATTTCGCGCGACGGGATGATGATGTCGGTGTCGATATTGTCTTCCAGCATCGGGGCAGCGATGGCGGTGAGGGTGACGAAGGGCGTGCTCATGGCGCCGCGATCCGCCCGGCGATGGCGCTGGCCGCCACAGTTTCGGGGCTGGCGATATGTGTGCGGGTGCCCGGGCCCTGGCGGTTTTCGAAATTGCGGTTGGTGCTGGAGATGACGCGCTGCCCGGCGCCGAAGCTTTCGCCGCCGGCAAAGAAGCACATCGAGCAGCCCGATTCGCGCCATTCGAAACCGGCGTCGGTGAAGATGCGATCGAGACCCAGGGCTTCGGCGGCGCGTTTGACCGCCGATGAGCCGGGGACAACGATGGCGCGGACGCCGGTTGCAACATGGCGACCGGCGACAATGGCAGCGGCGCGTTCGAGATCGGACAGCCGGCTGTTGGTGCAGCTGCCGATGAACGCCGCGTCGATGGGCAGGCCGGCCAGGGACTGCCCCTCGACCAGCCCCATATAGGCCAGCGACTTGTCGTGCGCCGCCCGGCTGGCCCCCGCCGCGACCCCCGGGACAACCCCCGTGATGGCCGTCGACTGCCCCGGCGACGTGCCCCAACTGACCATCGGCGCCAGTGTCGAAGCATCGATGGTGACCTCGCGATCGAACAGCGCATCGGGGTCACTGGCGAGGTCCTGCCAGTCCGCCAGCGCTGCATCCCACATGGCACCGGACGGGGCGTAGCGGCGGCCCTTGAGCCAGGCAAAGGTCGTTTCATCGGGCGCGATCACCGCCGAAAAGGCTGCGAATTCGGTCGCCATGTTGCACAGGGTCATGCGGCCTTCCATCGACAGCGCGCGCACGGCTGGCCCTGCGAATTCAATGGCATGGCCTTGGCCACCGGCCGCGCCATGGGCGGAGATCAAAGCCAGCGCCATGTCCTTGGGCGTTACCCCGGCGGCCAGCACACCATCGAAAATGACCCGCATCGACGGTGGTTTCCGCACTCGCAACGTGCCCGTTGCCAGCGCATGTTCGGCCTCGGTCGAACCGATCCCCCAGGCCAGCGCCCCCACCGCGCCCTGCGTGCAGCTATGGCTGTCGGGCGCTACCAGCGTCAGGCCGGGAAGCACGATGCCAAGCTCGGGCGAAACGACATGGACAATGCCCTGATCGGGGTCGCCGATGTCGAAGAGGGTGATGCCAGCTTCATGGCAGGCCGCGCGGGTTTCGGTGATGAAGGCAGTGCCGCCGGGCATCAGCGTATTGTCGTCACGGCCCTGGAATGTATCGACAATATGGTCCATCGCGGCGAACACCCGCGCCGGATCGGCGACCTTGCGACCGGCGGCGGCAAGGCTGTTGAGCGCGGCAGCGCCAGTGCGTTCGTGCAAGAAAACCCGGTCGATGGCGACGATGGTGGCGCCCCCGGGGGTTTCGGCGATGGTATGCCGCGCCCACAGCTTGTCGAACAGCGACGGCATCAGTGCAGCTTGAGTTTGGGCCGCACCACCTGGTTGACATGGCCGACGAGGACCAGCGAAACGCCCTTCATCCAGCCATGGATGGCGATGAGGTGCATGCGGTAGAGCGATGTGTAGACGAGCCGCGCCAGCCGGCCCTCGATCGCCATGCGGCCGCCGACGAGATTGCCCATCAGGCTGCCGACAGTCGTATAGCGGGCCAGGCTGACCAGCGAGCCCTTGTCCTGATAGACGAAGTTTTTCAGTGGCTTGTTATCGATGAGCGCGCGCAAATTGTAATAGGCGACGGACGCCATCTGATGCGCCGATTGGGCACGCGGCGGGATCGGCTTGCCGCCGGGTTCGGGGACGTAATAGGCGCAATCGCCGATGGCGAAGATGCTGGGGTCGCGGGTGGTTTGCAGGGTCGGCCCGACGACGAGTTGGTTGCCGCGGCTGGTTTCGAGGCCGCCGATGTCTTTCAGGAATTCGGCGCCCTTTACCCCGGCGGCCCAGACCATGATGTCGGCAGGGATGGTCTCCCCATCCCTGGTCAGGATGGCGTCGGCGGTCGCCGAAGTGACCTGGGTGCCGGCGAGGACGCGAACGCCCAAGGCCTCGAGTTCGGCGGTGGCAGCGGCGGCGAGTTTTTCGGGAAGCGCCGGGAGGATGCGCGGGCCGGCCTCGATGAGCGTCACTTGCAGGCGTTTTTCATCAAAGACTTCAAGGCCGTAAAAGCCCAGCGCGGTGGCGGCCGAGTAAAGCTCGGCGGCGAGCTCGACGCCGGTGGCGCCGCCGCCGACGATGGCGACGCGGGCAAAGGCTTCGGCGCTTGGATCCTGGGTCATCTGGCGCGAAACGCGCAGGCATTGGTTGAGCAGCCGACGACGGAAGCGATCGGCATCGGCGCGGGTGTCGAGCGACAAGCAATGTTCGCGCACGCCCGGAGTGCCGAAATCATTGGAGACCGAGCCGACCGCCATGACCAGATAATCATAGCGGATGCGGTGCCGGCCGATGACTTCGGAACCGTCTTCATCGAGGATAGGGGCGACGACGATCTGTTTGGCGTCGCGATCGATGCTTTCGAGCGCACCATCGAAATAGCGATAGCCCCAGCGAAAGGCGTGGCCGCGATAGCCGACTTCATCGAGATTGGCGTCGAGCGACCCGGCGGCGACTTCATGCAGCAGCGGCTTCCAGACATGCGTGGCGTTGCGATCGACGAGGATGATGTCGAAATCGTCGCGGGCCAGGTTGCCGCCGAGTTTGGCAACAAGCTCCAGCCCCCCGGCGCCGCCACCGACGACGACGATCTGGGTTTTCTTGCCGTCTGCCCGCTTGCGCGCCATTTGGTGTCCTCTGCTGCACTGCAGTCTCTAGACGGCGCGTCGCGATTGCCCAAGCGCGCTTTTCGACAAAGGCAAGGACTTGCAATCAGTGCCGGGGCAACCATTTTTGGCAGGCGAGATTGTGACAGTTGGAGGCGGCGCGTTGGACACGCAGAATTTGCTCTTCATCGGTGTTCTGATCATCGCTGTGCTGGCGTTCAACTTCGTGCCTGCGATGATTGCCTATGCACGCCACCACCCAGAGCGAGCGCTGCTGGCGCGGCTCAACATATTGTCTTTACTGTCATTTCTTCTGTGGTTTGCGCTGCTGGTCTGGGCAGTAGGCGGCAAGCGCGACGATGGCATCATCAACCGCTTTGTCGGCAATGCCGAAAATCGCGGATGGCTGATTGGCCTTGTCGTGCTGCTTGTCGGCATCGGGGTCGGCACGACCGCATATGCGTTGGCGACTGGATAGCGTGAACGCCGCTAATAAAAAAAGCGTTCCTCTACGATCTTGCCGTCCTTGACGGTGTACAGGGCCAGTTCGTCCATGGCGATGCGGTTGCCGCTGGCCTTTTCGGTGACGTCCATCACCCAGCGAACGGCGAATTGATCGCCATTGATGAAGGGACCGAAGGTTTCGACGCTATGGACATCATGGGCGCCGTTCCACCAGGCGTTCTTGCCGACAGCGGCCTCGCGGCCCTCCAGCCGGGCCATTGGGCCGTCCATGTTTTCGATGCTGACGACGGTATCGGACCAGTATTTGGTGCCGATGCCATCGAGATTGCCGGCCTTGGAAAGCGCGACGACATCATCGGCGATTGCGCGAACTGACATGGTGATTCTCCTTGGTGGAATTGAGAACATAACATGAATATCATGTCAGGGCGATGACAAAACCGGGCGCCAAGGTGACAGTCGATGCTGCCTCGGCTATCGGGCGCAGCATGACCGAGATCACGCCCCAGATCGTTGCCGAGCACGGCTTTACGCCCGAGGAATATGAGCGCGTTGTCGCCAGCATGGGGCGGGTGCCGAACATGCTGGAATTGGGCATTTTTTCGGTGATGTGGTCCGAGCATTGTTCATACAAGTCGTCGCGGATTCATCTGGCCAAGCTGCCGACCAAGGCGCCCTGGGTGATTTGCGGGCCGGGGGAGAATGCCGGGGTTATCGATATCGGCGATGGCGATGCGGCGATCTTCAAGATGGAGAGCCATAACCATCCGAGTTTCATCGAGCCGTATCAGGGGGCGGCGACGGGAGTCGGCGGGATACTCCGCGACGTGTTCACCATGGGGGCGCGGCCGGTTGCCAACATGAATGCGCTGCGTTTCGGGGAGATCGATGCGCCGAAAATGCGGCATCTGGTGAAAGGCGTGGTCGCCGGCATTGGTGGCTATGGCAATTGCGTTGGCGTGCCGACCGTGGGCGGCGAGACGAACTTCCACAAGGCGTACAACGGCAACATCATCGTCAATGCGATGACGGTGGGAATCGCCAGACAGGACAAGATTTTTTATTCGGCGGCCGCGGGGATCGGCAATCCGGTGGTCTATGTCGGGTCGAAAACCGGGCGCGACGGGATTCATGGCGCGACGATGGCGAGTGCCGAATTCGATGATGCGAGCGAGGAGAAGCGCCCGACGGTGCAGGTCGGCGACCCGTTTACCGAGAAATTGCTGATCGAGGCGTGCCTGGAATTGATGGCTTCGGATGCGATTGTCGCCATCCAGGATATGGGGGCGGCGGGTTTGACGTCTTCCAGCGTCGAAATGGCGTCTAAGGGCGGCGTGGGGTTGCGGCTGGACCTGGACAAGGTGCCGGTGCGCGAGGAGCGGATGACGCCTTATGAGATGATGCTGTCGGAATCGCAGGAACGCATGCTTATGGTGTTGAAACCGGGGCGGGAGGCGTTTGCAGAAGCCATTTTCCGCAAGTGGGAGCTGGATTTCGCGGTAATCGGCGAGGTTGTCGAGGGCGGCAATCTGACGTTGATGTTCCACGGCGAGACGGTAGGGGACATTCCGCTGGCACCGCTGGCGGATGCGGCGCCGAAATATGACCGGCCCTGGGTGCCGACGCCGAAGCGGGCGGCATTGGTCGATGTGCCGGAATCGACGGACATTGGGGCAGATTTGCTGACGTTGATGGCGTGTCCGGATCTGGCGTCGAAGCGCTGGATTTGGGAGCAATATGATCACATGGTCGGCGCCGATACGGTGCAGCGGCCGGGCGGCGATGCGGCGGTCGTGCGGGTGCATGGGACGCGCAAGGCGCTGGCGATGACGACCGATTGCACGCCGCGATACTGCTTTGCCGACCCGGTGGAGGGCGGCAAGCAGGCGGTGGCGGAAGCGTGGCGCAATCTGATTGCGGTGGGGGCGTTGCCGCTGGCGATTACCGATTGCATGAATTTCGGGGCACCGACGCGGCCGGAAATCATGGGACAGTTTGTCGGCTGCATCGAAGGGATGGCCGAGGCATGCAGGGCACTGGATTTCCCAGTGGTTTCAGGCAATGTCAGTTTGTATAATGAAACCAACGGGGTGGGGATTTTGCCGACACCGGCAATTGGCGGGGTTGGGGTCATTCAAGACTATGCCCGGCAAATGTCTTTGGCATTCAAGGCCGAAGGCGAAGCAATTTGGCTTGTTGGTGCCCAAAGCGCCCATCTTGGCCAGTCGCTTTGGCTGCGCGACGTGCTGGGCCGCGAAGATGGCCCGCCGCCGCCGGTCGATCTCGAGGCAGAACGCAGCGCCGGCGACACTGTGGCGATGATGATCGATAGCGGCGACTTCACCGCTGTCCACGACGTTTCGGGCGGCGGCGTTCTGGTGGGCTTGGCTCGCATGGCGCTGGCCAGCGGCATAGGTGTCAGGCTCGAACCCGGCTCGCTGGACACTGCCGGAGCCGCATTCGGCGAGGGCCAGGGCCGTTACATCGTAACGATGGCAGATGGTATCCGGCCTGATATCACCGTCCCGATGCAGCGTATCGGCACCACGGGCAGCAGCATGGTTGGGACGGTCTCCCTTGCTGCCTTGCGTGCGGCCAACGAAGGCGCGTTGCCGGCGATGATGAAAGGCGAATTATAGGGAGTGGGGCGACAATCTTGAATTCTGGCGGGGCCGGGCCATTTGATGTCATCGCGGCATCGGGCCGCTGGAGACTGGATTGCCTGTGGCCGCGACCTTTGCCTCGTTCGACCCTGCTATCGTGCGGCCGTATCTGGCGCGCGATGTCGCTTCGGCGCGGTTGCGCATCGACATGATGGAACGGGTGCTGGAGCGGGCCTTCGTGTTGCCGGGGATGAACCGCGGCTTTGGGCTGGATGCTGTGATGGGGTTCGTGCCGATCGCGGGTGACGTGATTGCCGGGGCAATGGGGCTGTATCTGGTGTGGGAGGCGTGGAACATCGGGATGCCCAAGCGCACGCTGGTTCGGATGTTGATGAATGTCGGCGTGGACACGACGCTGGGCGCCGTGCCGGTGCTGGGCGATGTGTTCGACCTGTTGTTCCGGTCGAATTCGAAGAATGTGCGGCTGGTGAAGCGGTATCTCGACAAGCGCCATCCAGGGACGGCGGTAATCGAGGCGCGCTGACCGCTCAGGCGAAATCGAGGCCGATGTCGGCGGCGGGGGCGCTTTGGGTGATGCGGCCGACGCTGATGTAAGTGACGCCGGTTTCGGCGATGGCGCGGATGGTGGCGAGGTTGACGCCGCCGCTGGCTTCGGTGGGGACGCGGCCGGCGATGAGGGCGATGGCCTGGCGGAGCGTTGCGGGACCCATGTTGTCGAGTAGCAGGCGATCGGCGCCAGCGGCGAGGGCAGGCGGGATCTGCTCCAGCGTGTCGACTTCGACTACGATGTTGGTGAGGCCGGCGGCCTTGGCGGCATGGACGGCGGCTTCAACGCTGCCGGCGACGGCGATATGGTTGTCTTTGATCATGACGCCATCGTCGAGGCGCATGCGGTGATTGGTGGCGCCGCCGGTTTTGGTGGCGTATTTTTCGACAATGCGCAGCCCGGGAAGGGTCTTGCGGGTGTCCAGGAGAATGGCGCCGGTGCCGGAAATGGCGTCGACATAGGCCCGGGTCATGGTGGCGACGCCGGTGAGGTGCTGAACGGTGTTGAGCGCCGAGCGTTCAGCGGTGAGGAGGGCGCGGGCGTTTCCTCGGATGCGCATAAGATCGGCGCCGGCGGGGACTTGCGCGCCTTCGGCAACAAGAGTCTCGATGGTGCAGGCGGGATCAAGCGCGCGAAAGAAGGCTGCGGCGAGGGGGAGGCCACAGACGGTTACGGGGTCCCGGCTGTCCATGACGGCGGTGAGGACTGCGCCTGCCGGGATGACGGCGGCGGAAGTGCGGTCGCCCCCTGCTCCCATGTCCTCGGCGAGGGTGGCGGCGACGAACGCGGCGATATCAAAATCGGGGAGGTGAAAACTCATGGCCCGGTACTAGGGGCTGCGCCGGTTACAGGAAACCCGTTATCGGCAGATGCGCATGGCTTGGTCCATATAGGCCTTGGCTTGCTGCGTCACCGATTCGGCTTCGGACTGCTTGATATCGTAGCGATTGAGCATGGCTTCGGAGGCCGCATCGCGTGCGTTGCCCTGGAGCTTTGACGCGGCAAGCGCTTCGACGGCGATGCGCCCGGCTTCACTGCGTTGCATCTGGTTGGCGGCGCAGGCGCAGGTCGCGGCCGGCAGTTTTTCTGCGCAGCTTGCTTCAAAGTCTGCGCGACCAATCATCTGGGCTGAAGCGGCGCTGGATGGGGCGAGGGCGCCGAACATGGCGGCGGCGAGAGCTAGGATTGGCGATCGTGCTTTCATGGGGATGATCTCTCCGGGGCGCGCGCAGCTTGTATCGGAGGCTTTGGCGCGCGATTCAATGGGGTTTTACCGGCGTTGGCCAGCCAAGTGGTGAGCGCTGCTTGTGCCTGCGGCAGATACGCGAGTTCATGGCCGACGCCAGGAAAGGCGAGAAAGCGAACGCCTGGAACGGCGCCGAGCGCGCGGCCATGTGCAAAGCCGATGACGGCATCGCGGTCACCGTGCAGGACGAGCACCGGGGTTGTGACGCGTGGCAGCTTGGCAAGGTTTTCGAAGCGGTCGCGAACGAGTGGCCCGAGCGGCAGTCTCAGCGCCTCCGCCACGACGTTAGGTAAGCTCGTATAAGCCGAGACCAGTGCGAGGCCACCGAAATCGCCGGTGGTGGCGAGTTCAGTGGCGATGCCCGAGCCGATCGAATTGCCGACAATGACGATGTCCTGATCGGCAATCCCGTTTTGGCGAAGGAAGGCGAGGGCGGCGCGCCCATCGGCGTAGAAGCCGGCCTCTCCGGGCGTACCAGGGTTGCCGCCATAACCGCGATACTCTGGGAGGAGCGCGCCATGGCCGGCGGCGACAGGGCCAGCAACAGCGACAGCAGAACCTTCAAGCGTGTCAGCATTGCCGTGGAAGAAGACAAGCGTCGACCTGCCGGCAGCAGCGGGGCGATAGAGCGCGGTGAGGGTGAGGCCGTCATCGGTTGCAAGGGTTACGCGGGAATATCCGGGGACCGCGATGGCGCGCGATGGCGGGGCTGGATAGATTAGCGATCGCTGGAAGAACCAAAGGGCGGAGAGAGCGATCACGGCGATCACCAGCGCAATCAGGATGACGTATTTCATGTTTCGCGTCGGCCCCCTGCTCACCCACCTCCAGTTCCTCCCCCTCAGGGAAGGGAGACTTTCTAGTCGCCCTTGATCGGCACCGCCGATACCGCCGCCGACATTTCGAGCATGCGTTCGAGGCTGATTTTCGCCTTGAGGCGGACGTCTTCGGGGACTTCGATCTGCGGGGTGAGATCGCGGAGCGCGAGGTAGAGTTTTTCCATCGTGTTGAGCGCCATGAACGGGCAAATGTTGCAGCCGCAATTGCCGTCGACACCCGGCGCGCCGATGAAAGTCTTGTGGGGCGCCTTCAGCTGCATCTGATGAATGATGTTGGGTTCGGTTGCGACGATGACAACGGGTTCGGGGCTGTTGAGGGCATAGTTGAGGATGCCACTGGTAGCGCCGATATAATGCGCCAGGTCGAGGATGGCGGCGGGGCATTCGGGGTGGGCGAGCACGGGCGCGGCGGGGTGCTGGGCCTTCAACTTCAGCAACTCCGTCACCGAAAAACGTTCGTGGACGATGCAGGTGCCATCCCACAGCAGCATGTCGCGGCCGGTCTTGCGATTGAGCCAGGCGCCGAGGTGCTTGTCAGGGGCGAACAGGATTTTCTGTTCGGCGGGAAGCTGGTTGATGATCTTTTCGGCCGAACTTGAGGTGACGATAATGTCGCTTTCGGCTTTCACCGCCGCCGAGCAGTTGATGTAGGTGAGGCTGATGTGATCGGGGTGGGCGCGGCGGAACCGCGCGAAATCTTCCGGCGGGCAGGAGTCTTCGAGACTGCAACCGGCCTTCAAATCGGGGAGGACGACGATCTTTTGTGGGCTGAGGATCTTGGCGACTTCGGCCATGAACTTCACACCGCAAAAGGCAATGACATCGGCGGTGGTGTCGGCGGCCTTGCGGCTGAGATCGAGGCTGTCACCGACGAAGTCTGCGATGTCTTGCAGGGCCGGGTCCTGATAATAATGCGCGAGGATGACGGCGTTCTTTTCCTTGCGGAGACGATTGATCTCGGCCTTGAGGTCGAGGCCAGCGAGACCACCAATGCCTCCGAGCGGGTTCAGGCGTGCGTCCATGACAAATCCTCGAGGCTGGGTTGCCGCTTATGTGGGGTCTATGCCGAAAGCTGCCAATCGGCGCCAGCGTCGCGGACCTCGCCGCGCACCCTGAGATCGATGAGATGCGCGAGGACCGAGCGACCCGCCGCCGGATGCAGGCGTTTGTCGACCATGGCGTACATGACTTCGACCATTGCCGGGATGGTTTGTGGGCCATCGGCGAGAAGTTTTAGTATCTGGTTTTCGCGCTGCTTGCGGTGGGTAATAAGGCCGCGGACAAAGCGCTGTGGATCGGTGACTGGCTCGCCATGGGTGGGGTGGTAGATTTCATCATCACGTCCGAGCAGTTTTTTCAAGGACGCGATATAATCGGCCATGTCGCCATCGGGAGGGGCAACCACGGTGGTGGACCAGCCCATGACATGATCGCCGGTGAACAGGGCCTTTTCCTCGGCAAGCGCGTAGCAGAGGTGGTTTGACGTGTGGCCTGGGGTGGCGAGCGCGGTGAGCGTCCAGCCGGGTCCAGCGATGGATTCGCCTTCGATGAGCACGCGGTCGGGGGCGTAGCTGGGATCGAAGCCGGCATCGGCGCGGGGGCCGTCGTCGGAGAGGACAAGCGGTTCGCATCCGACGATGATTGCGCCAGTGGCGGCCTGGAGTGCCGGGGCGGCCGGGCTGTGGTCCATATGGGTGTGGGTGATGACGATGTGGCTGACGGTCTCGCCTTTCAGCGATTCGATGAGGGCCGCGATGTGGGCCGGATCAGCAGGGCCGGGATCGATGACGGCGACCGTTCCGTTGCCAACAACGAAGGTTCCGGTGCCAGTGAAGGTGAAGGGCGACGGGTTGTGGGCGAGGAGGCGGCGCACCAGCGGTGTGCGCCGCACCAGATGGCCCCAGGCAGCGGAATCGGGATGTTGGGAAAGGTCCATCGGAATGGTGTGACAGGACAGGGCGGTTTTTTAAAGCCCGCCGCGTTCCCAGATGGTGCCTTCGCTTGGGTGCTCGGCATCGCGCCACGCCTTCATGCCGCCATCGAGCGCCATGACGCGGGGAAAGCCGAGAGTGCGCAAAGTCGCGGCAGCGAGTGTAGAAATCTTGCCGTGTTCGCACACGGTGACGATGCGGCGGGTCGGATCTGGCAGCATTTCGTTGACGCGCAGTTCGAGTTGTCCGCGCGGAATGTGCATGGCGCCGGGAACGTGTTGCGAGGCGAACAAGTCACGCTCACGGACATCGAGGACGATGAGATCATTGTCGCGGGCGGCGATGGCGACGGCGAGTTGCTCCAGGCTGATGAATGGTACCCGCGCCGTGGCTTCGGCGAGTAGCCGGGCGACGGGGACCCCGCCGTTCATGTTGGTGCGCAGCGCTTCGGTAAGGTGGGTGGGGGCAGACAGGTTGAGATCGCGCATCATCGCGACGAAGGCAGCGCGATCACGCGTTTGCAGGCGCCGGTTTGTGGCGATCTCGGCGCCGATCGTGCTGGCCTGGCCACCTTTGTAATCATGCGCCGGATGGATGGCCGTGACGGGATCGAGGAGCAACAGCCGACCGAACAGGCTTTCGTGGAGTTGTTCGGGGTCACCGCTGGGCAGATCGGTGCGACCGGTGCCACCGAACAGCAATGTGTCGCCGGTAAAGGCATGGCCATTGACGAGCAGGCACATCGAATCGGCGGTGTGGCCGGGCGTGTGGAGGACGTCGACGCGCAGATTGCCGACGATGAGCGATTGGCCGTGTTCGACGCGCATGTCGGCGTGGGGCGCCGGCGCCAGGGCATGCATGACCACCGGCAGGCCCAGAGCCTGTTTCATTTCCAGCGTTGCCGAAAAATGATCGGCATGGGTGTGGGTGTCGACAAGGTAGCGGATGCGGACGCCGTTCCGCGCAGCCAGCCCAAGATAATGATCGACTTGGCCGCTGGCGGGGTCGATGAGCGCGGCGGTATGGGTGTCGGGGCAGCCGATGAGATAGGATTGGCAACCGCCGGTGGCGATTTGTTCCAGGAGCATGGCGTTTCTCCATTTTAAACGGGATGCTGTGCCCGGCTTCGGTTGCGGTCAAGCTCTGCCGGTTGCCGGGACGGGGCAAACGCGTTAGCGCGGCGGAGGAGATTCCGGGGTTGGACGCCATGCAGCAATTTGATGTCATCATCGTCGGCGCCGGCCATGGCGGGGCGCAGGCGGCGGTGCAATTGCGGCAATTGGGTTTTGCTGGCTCCATTGCGATAATCGGCGAGGAACCCGAGATTCCTTATGAGCGGCCACCCTTGTCGAAGGACTTTCTGGCCGATGAGAAGCCGTTCGAGCGCATGATGATCCGGCCCGAGAAGTTCTGGGCCGAGCGTGACGTGGCGATGCTGACGGGGCGAAAGGTTACGCTGGTGAACGCCGGGGCGCATCAGCTGGCGTGCGATACCGGCGAGCATTTCGCCTATGGAAACCTAGTCTGGGCGACCGGCGGCAGCCCGCGCCGGTTGACCTGCGCCGGGCACGACCTGTCGGGCATTCACGCCATCAGGACGCGCGCCGATGTGGAGGCGTTGAAGGCCGAATTGGCCACCACGACGCGCGTGGCGATTGTTGGCGGCGGCTATATCGGACTGGAGGCGGCGGCGGTGCTCAGCAAACTGGGCAAGCAGGTTGTGGTCCTGGAAGCGCAGCCGCGGGTGCTGGCGCGGGTGGCGGGCGAGGCGCTGTCAGAGTTTTATGAGGCCGAGCACCGGGCGCATGGCGTGGAGGTACGGACGGGCGTAACGGTGACGACGATTATCGGCGCGGAAGGGCGGGTGGCAGGTGTGATGCTGGCCGGAGGCGAGATCGTGCCGGCCGAGATGGTGATCGTGGGGATCGGCATCGTGCCTGCGGTGGCGCCATTGCTGGCGGCTGGCGCCGAAGGCGGGGTGGCGGCGCCTGGCGGCGTTAATGTGGACGATCATTGCCGGACATCACTGCCGCAGGTGTTTGCAATCGGCGATTGCGCGGCGCACGGCAGCCACTTTGCCGACGGGGCGCATATCCGGCTCGAATCGGTTCAGAATGCCAATGACATGGCGACGACGGTGGCGCGGTTGCTGACCGGCGCGCCACGGCCTTATCATGCGGTGCCGTGGTTCTGGTCGAATCAATATGATCTGCGATTGCAGACCGTCGGATTGTCGATGGGCTATGACGCAGCGGTGATGCGCGGCGACCCGACGGCGCGGGCATTCAGCCTAGTGTACCTGAAAGCCGGGCAGGTTATCGCACTGGATTGTGTCAATTCCGTACGGGATTATGTGCAGGGCAAGGCGCTGGTCGAGCAGGGATTGCGCATTGATCCGGCGGTGCTGGCGGATGTCACAGTGCCATTGAAGACCCATCACCCCATCTGATTTCACCGCGCTTGTCATTTTGCCCCGTTTGCGGCGAGGCCCGGCTCGGCTAGGCTGACGCAAACGTCAATTGGGGAGAAGGCCGGTGGCAGCGACTGGCACGGATATCTGGGATTTCATCATCGTTGGCGCCGGCTCGGCCGGCTGCGTGCTCGCCAACAGGCTGTCGGCCGATCCCGGCACGCGGGTGCTGTTGATCGAAGCCGGCGGCAAGGACAACAGCATGATGATCCAGATGCCGGGCGGCATCGCGCAAATCATCCCACCCGACAAGGCCAGCCCCTATGATTGGGGGTTCTGGACCGTGCCACAGACAGAGCTTGGCAACCGGCCGCTATATTGGCCGCGCGGACGGGCGCTGGGCGGATCATCGTCGATAAACGGCATGGTCTATATCCGCGGCCATGCCAGCGATTATGACCGCTGGGCGCAATTGGGGCTGACAGGCTGGGGCTGGGCCGATGTGCTGCCCTATTTCCGCAAGGCCGAGGACAGCGAGCGCGGCGAGGACGAATTCCATGGTGTTGGCGGCCCTCTGCACACGTCGATGAAAGGCGCCCTGCCCCATGTGCTCAATGACGTGTTTTTGCGGGCGGCTGTGCAGGCGGGATACAGGCGCACCGAGGACTTCAACGGACCACAATTCGAAGGTGCCGGATTTTACGACGCAACGATCAAGGATGGCAGCCGGTTTTC